>JAGQIK010000141.1 GCA_020431405.1 Myxococcales bacterium | reverse complement strand
GCTGCGCGATCATCCGCACCAATCGCACCTGGCCACGCCGCACATACGCGATGGCTCGTCGCAGGTCCGTGCTGAGTGATCGCGAGCGCGCGAACGTGGGCTCATACGCTCGCAGCTTGGCAACGGTTGGGTCCGCAGACGCCTCGTGCGCGACGACAAGAGCGCCCAGGATCAGGCCGAGGGTGAGTCCTACTCTGGTCAGCCGCCACTTCCCCATGCCAACTCCTTACAACCTCTCCGGTTCTACAACCTCTCAGGTTGCAATGCAACGCTCGCACCCGCATGGCAAGGCGCCGAAGAAGCTACGAGCGTCTGCGGGACGAAACCCGAGAGCGCTTTGCGATCAACATTCGCGCTGAACGCCATCGCCTCGGTCTCACCCAGGAGCGGGCGGCCGAGCTGGTCGGCTACTCGCTTCAGTACCTTCAACGTATCGAGCGGCAGATCGTCAACGTCCCGCTCGACACTCTCTGTCGCTTTGCGCACGCCTACCGGGTGGACCCAGCAGACCTGCTTCGCCCTACCGAGACCGAGGGCGCGTAGCCGCCGGAGTGCGGTGCGTTGTTTGGCAGGCTCGTCAGGCCGCTGAGGCCGCCGTAGGAGCCGCCAAGCAGCTCGTGGGGCACCGGGCAGCAATGGCGTCCTCTGGCCGCCCCTTCCGGCGTCTGACGGCCTTTCAGGCCATTTAGTTCTGACTGCGCACATGCAGTTCGGGATCCCGAACCAGCGTATCGGAGGCCACGGCTATGGTCAACGCCGTGCCAGACACTGGGCGGCGAACCAGAGGATCAAGAAAGCAGCACCGCGAGGAGCCTGATCCTTTGGCGGCCAAGGTAGGTGCGCGCATCCGGCAGCTCAGAGACGAATGCGAGATCAGCTTCGACGCCTTCGTCGAAGAGGCTGAGATTGGTCGGGGCCACCTTTCGGAGCTGGAGCGAGGGCTTGTGGTGCCAACGCTTAGTACGCTTGCGAAACTCGCTAGGGCGCTCGAAATCGAGCTACTCGACTTGCTGACGTTCCCCGAGGACAGCCCGCGCCAGGCGGCAGTCGATTTGACGCGCCAACTACCTCAAGCCCAGATTCGGGCGCTTCTTCGTGACCTAACGAAGTTCGCGAAGGACAGAAGCAGGTAGGGCGGTATTCGCCTCAGTCGCTACTGGCTGGCCGATTGCCTCTCTTCTTCGGGAGCCTGACGACGATCGAGCCGAACACCGGCCCACATGCGCAGCTTCACTCCATCCTTGTAGAAGCAGCTCACGCGCCCGTCTTGTGAGACGACCACCGCAAGTGCCTTGGGCCTCTGCCAGCAGAAGTGGGCCGCAGATTGGTGTCGGGCGCCTCCGATCATTGACACGTCGAGCAGTTCAGCGCCGTCCCCCGCAGATGATGTGCAGTTGACGACGCGTATTTGTTCTTTGACCGTCTGGATCATTGCGCCAAAGGCCAGCACATGGAGGTCTGGACCTAGTACGAGCGCACCGTCGACGTTCGCAAGCGACGCGAAGAAGCGCACTGCGTCCCTAAGACTTCGACGGTGCACTTCCATCCACCCGCGCTCCGAGCGCGCTCGCATCGCGTTGTACGCGCTCGACTGCCAGTTCGGAGGCTCGGCATTCTCGCAGTCGCGCGCGCGCTGAACGGCCGTCGAGTACTTTCGGGCGCAAGCCCAGTACTCGCGGTGGCGGTCGCGGAGATCGTCGGTTGCACGACTTCCGGCGCTGGTTGCGTACTTCTCCACGTTGAGGTGCTTCAAGCCACGGTCTGGGAGAACAAGCAGGGTGCCACCGTGGCCAAGCGACCGAATTGTCCACACTACCCGCTGTACAAGTTCGACGTAGCTGTTGTCGCCCTGGGCACGCGCAGCCTCCATCAAGAGATCGCGCACCGGGCCCGCTTCTGAGAAGACTCGCTTTCCCCCGCGCTCGATGGTGCCACCTGCTAGGGACGCTACCCGCGAGTCACCAATATCAATATCCATCGCGGCAGGTCTGGTTGAAGACACCTTCAGGTAGTCAAACCCGATTCCAAACGATGACGATGCCAAGCCCTCAAGACGCTCGTACTCGGATCGGCCATGCCGAAAAATGCCCCAGATCTCAAGAAGAGGGCCCCTCTTCTGGCGCTGTGCTTCGGGACGCCGACGCACGCCGATGGCTGCGATTCGATGGTCGAGGGCGGGAGCGAGTTTGACGATCTCGCGGACAGTCAGCGGAAGAGAGCCGTCGAACACGAGCGCGCTGAACATCGAGTGCTTCGGGGCGTCGATCTCAGTCCACCCTACGAAAGCCAAAGTAAAGGCCAGCGCGCGTCCCTCTTCTCGTTCGACGCTCGCATAGAAGGCTGCGTCCAGAAGCTCGCGACATTCATCTCTCGTCGGCAGCGACGCCCCCGAAGCGTCCGCGACAATCGCGTCGATGAGCGCAGCTGGATATTCCAGGGCCATGTCGGTCAACTTCCTGCCCGCTGCCACACGGGGTAGCCTGCCAGCGATCTCAGCCCGTTCTAGCCGAGTTGGCCAGCCCGTCCGTCGTGCGCGCCATGCACTATCTCGCCGTACCGGCCGAGTCGCAGTCCCACGGCGTGGTGCGCGAGTGGGTCGACGAGCTGGGCGCCAGTGACCAACCGAAGCCGCGGCTCTTCCTTCGCCACCTTCAGAGCATGCGTTGAGAAATCCGATGTCGTCACGAGGGTCCCGTGCTCGCACTTCTCGCGTGCCATCACGCCGACGTCAGGGGTGCCGGGGCCAGTGATGTAGCGTCGCCACTGCACAAGCGTTTGGGCGCGCCGCATCGCCGTCGAGTGCGAAAGCCCCGTGAGCACGCCGAGGCGGTGAGCAAGCTGAGCAAGCTCAACATCGTCGCCCTCGAAATAGGCCGAAAAGGGCTTGAGCGCCGGTGCGGCGAGGACGCCTCTACGAAAGACGATGCGCTCGTCGGCCGACCCCTCGGCAGTCGCAAGCAGCTCTTGTCCTCGATCGCTGAGAGTCAGGCCCTCGTCGTCCGTGTCGATGACACCAAGGATCAGCGCCGCCTGACGGTAGTAGGCGAAGTGACGATGATCGACGTCGAGCAATTCGAGCAACGCCGTCGGATGGTGGATGCCCTCCCGCACGGCAGCCGCGAGCTGGCGGACGTTTTCGAGCTTGTTGGCCTGCGGTACATCGACTGTGCGGTGCAGGCGTTCGAGCTGCCGCCTGGGCCCTCGTTCCTTGGTGCGCTTGGTCATGTCAACGCTCGCTGCGGATCTGATCTCAGATCCTGCATCAGTCCCCGATCCTAGCAACTCGAAGTAGCAACTGCCGTACGATTGAGCCGCAGCTCGCTGCGACCGTGCCACCCGAAGAGATCTTGAGGCTGCGGACCTTGCCCAATCGACACGTCCCGACGAGATCATGGTGCCTCAGGTCCCGGTCAACGAGCTGCACGACGAGTGCTTCGTCACCCGTGAGGTAGGCCCGAACGCTCGCTCGCCAACGCGGGTGAAAGCTATTGCGTATCGTTCGCGTTGCCAGCCGATATTTGCCCACTTGGAGGCGGCCGTAGACATCCGGTGCTCCGCCGAATGCGTCCCATGAATGTCCCGTTGGCTTTCGCCGTGCGACCGATGCACCAATGAGGCTGATCACGTAGTTGCCTGATCGGAAACCCGAGCGCGACGATGGCTCGTCCTGGTCGTCGGACGAGTGAACTGGTCCAGTCGAGCGTCCGAAGGTGTGCGCGAGGCGCCGATCCCATCGCGGGTGCTGCAGGCTAGCAGGCACAAGGCGACCATCCTGGTGTACACGAAAGTCGAGTCGCTGAATCGGGGGGCGCTTGCAGTCGTCGCCCTGGACGCCGTAGACGTGCTCGTAGCGAATTTTGCGAGCCCCCGTGGTAAACAACACGTACTTCAGCTTGTCCCGACCTCGGTAACCACAGATATACTGGAGTCGAACGAGAAGGCGGTACCTACCGGGCGCGAGCTTGGAAAGGTCCTCTACACTGGACTGTGGGCCTGTGTACGGACCGAACGTGTGACACTTGCTGCTGGCTGCGAGTGGGCGTGGGCAAAGGCGCACGTCCTTGCGCGCTCGGCTGGGAAGGACGGCCAGGTGGAGAGGGCATCGCTGTCTGCCGAGCCCGCAGGCGAGCCGAACACCCCCGACAAGGCGTCCCCGAAGTGCGACACCGCGCTGGAGTCGGCGTGATCGAGAGCGCCAGCGACGAAGTTGGACGTCGTCACCAACGCGATGTAGACGCAGGCTGAAGCCTTGGTTGCTCTGGCTTGAGCCCTTGGTGACGACGCGCCAGCGCAGCGCGATGCCTGAGAACGTGACGATGCTTTCGACAGGAAACGCGTTCTCCTTGAGCGCACGGTAGCAGGCGCTCTCAGGCGCCAGCATCGCAACGAGTCGTTCGAGAGAGCTTCGCGAAACGCTCCTCAAGGTGCCCGCGAGCGCTTCCCAGCGTTGCTGAATTCGGACTGAGGTGCTCTTAGTGCGGCCCCAGCGAACGCCGACGTCCACCGTGCCGCTGAACGGAACGCTGACTGCGACTTTCTGGCTGCGGCCAGCACGATGGATAGTTCTCAGCCGTGTGTCGATTGTGACGGTCGGCGTCCCTGACTTGCGGATGGTCGCCTTCGTCGCGCGGATCAGACGCCTCGCCTGACGGCGTGCCTTCGTTGGATAGCAGCCCAGGTCAAACAGGCTCGCTTGTCGGCTCGTGTCGAGGGCCGTGCCGCGAACTCCGGCGCTGTAGCCGAGGATGTCGCCAATGCGCACGCTACCAGCGCCGTAGGTCGGAGAAGGCAGCGGCTCCAGGGCCAGATTCTGCATGGCCTTGCGAAACTGGCCGAAGCTCTGAGCTGGGGCCGACCACACCACGACGTGTGAGCAGAGCACCGCGAGGCCGACGACCACTCCGATTGCGCGATACACTATTCCTCCAGCGTTGTCTCCGACCATGGTCGCCGAAATGGGCGAGCGTGGCTAGAGCGCATGCAGAGCCGGTATTGCGCGATAAGATGACATTGTAGACAATCGGGCGGAGTGCAGCCGTCCAGCTAACCACAGCGACGGTGCTGGATTCCATGGCGTCGAAGAAACAACTCGTCTCTCTCCTTCGACATGGCGACCTGCGCCGTGTATCGAAGCACCTCGCGCTCGAGGTTGCTGACGGCCGCAAGAGTGACTCACTTCGCCAGGCGATTCTAGCGACTCGCGCCTGCACCGTAGAGGCACTACTCACCGCGCTTACGGTTAGCACGCTCCGACGTTTGTGCGACGAGTTCGGACTGTCCACCGACGGCCGCAAGGATGATCTACTCGCTCGCCTGGCAAAGAGACGAAAAAAGCCGAACCGCGCGAAGCCGCGAAGCCAGATACCTGCTCCAGTCGAACCGCAAGTCCATGACCTACCACTCGGCAGTATTTCTTGGGAGCGCTTCGAGACCTTGTGCGTCGACCTCGCCGGTGCGCTGCCGGATGCCGCGGACACGCCCGTGGTAGCGCATCGCTATGGCAAGCGTGGTGACGATCAGCGCGGGATCGACGTGGTGGTGACGCTGGCAAGCGGACGCCGTCGAGCGTTGCAATGCCGGCGCTGGAAGCGCTACACAGCAAAGAACGTGCGCGACGCGATCGCTTGCGCGAGCTACCCTGCCGACGAGTTCGTGCTCGTCCTTGCGTGCGAGGCACAGCGCGCGCTGCGTGATGTCATCGATACGCACGAGCAGTGGAGCCTATGGGACGCCTGCGACATCGCGACCCTGCTGAGAAGCGACATCGCGCAAGACGATGCGCGTCGGATCGTCAGCGCCCACTTCGGCGGCCGGTGGTGCTCGGCCTTCCTCGGCCTGGTGTCGCTTGCGCCCTACCAATCGGCGGCGCACTTCTTTGGCCCACTCCTCGACCAAGCCCGGCTCTTCCACCACGGCTGGAAGTTGACGGGCCGAGACGGCACGCTGGCCGAGCTGGCCAACTTCTGCGGCTCGGCGGAGCATCGCGTGGCGCTACTACCCGGTCGGGGCGGCGTGGGCAAGACACGACTTCTGCGCGAGCTGGCGCAGGACACGAGACTCAGCGTGCGCTTCGCAACGCAGGACGTGGCGATCACTCCCGAGACTGTGGCCGACTTGCCAACTGGCCCATGCCTCATCGTCGTTGACGATGCGCATCGGCGGTCCGATATCGGCGTGCTGCTCGCCTATGTCCGCGCGCGCCGCGACGCGCGTCTGCTTCTCGCCTGTCGGCCCTACGCGCGCGACGCTTTGCAGGGTCAAATCGCGAACGCCGGCTTCGACGTCAGCGAAGTGCGCCTGTTCGATGAGCTGTCCGCCCTCGGTCGCGAGGGCACTGCGCGGCTGCTGGAGCAGGTCGATGGCCTGCCCGCCCCAGCGGCGCAGCGCCTGACCAGACTCGCGTGGGATAGCCCACTCGTCGCGCTGGTCGGCGGCCGGCTGATCGCACAGGGCTCGCTGCCGACACCTCTACTGGAGCGGGAAGATGACTTTCGACGAACGGTCCTTACCCGCTTTCGGGACGTCCTCGTCGGCACTCTCGGTGGCGTCATCGCACCCGACCTATGTCAGCACGTCCTGCAGTTGGTCGCGGCGATCGGCCCCATTCGCTTCGACGACGACCAGTTTCGGCGCACAGCCGCTGACTTTCTCGGTGTCAGACCGCACGTGCTGACGCGCAGTCTTGATGTGCTTGTCGCCTCGGGCGTGCTCCTGCGGCGAGGTCGTGCGGGCCGGATCACGCCCGACGTTCTTGGAGATCACATCCTCCACACCGCGTGCGTGACGGCGGCTGGAGACGCGACGGGGTTCGTCGCCGAGGTCTTCGAGACTTTTGGTCCCGTTCGGCCAACTGAGCTTCTGCGGAACCTGTGCGAGCTGGACTGGCGACTGCGACAGTCGAGCGACCGCTCGCCGAATCTCCTCAGTGACGTCTGGGATTCCCTTCGGGAGGAGTTCACAGCGGCGCCAAACTCCGGCAGGGCACGAATACTTGAAGTTCTCACGCCGACGGCATACTTCCAGCCCGATCGAATGCTCGCGATGGTCGAGCAAGCCGTCGCGCATCCAGCCACAGCGCCAGAGCCAACAGCCTTCGCGCGTTGGGCCAAGTTCAACCACAACCATGTGCTGCGCCACGTTCCGAATATCCTCGGCGCCATTGCACACAACCTCGAGTACTTGCCGCGGTGTTGCGACCTGCTGTGGGAGCTGGGGCGCGGAGACACGCGTCAGTCGAATGCTCTGCCGGGCGAACCAATGCGCGTGCTCACTGAGCTTGCAGCGTTTCGGCCCGAGAAGCCGCTGACGTTCAACGAGCAGATCTTGGAGTCGGTGCTGCGGTGGAGTGGCGCAGCAGGCGCGCACGATCACGATCACTCCCCGTGTGAAGTGCTCGATCCACTCCTTCGTCGGACCGCTACCTGTGCAGAGTCGGACGGTCGCAATTTCATCATGTCGAGCTTCGTCGTACCGGCCGCCGCGGTCGAAGGGTTGCGCGTCCGCGCCATAGACCATCTGGTCGCCGTGGCCACAAGCGACCACCTCCGCGCAGCACTACGCGCGGTGAAGTCTCTCACCGAAGCGATGTGGGGACCCCACAGCCTCGGCGGCCTTCTTGTTACCGACGAGCAACACGCCGCCTGGGAGCCCGACACGCTTCGGGTGGTAGACGCCATCCAGCAAGCGCGCACCCGCGGTCGGTTCCCACTCGTACGTGTGCGCGCTGACGAGCACCTGCGCAGCGTTGCACAACACTGTATGTACGAAAGCGCGCAGCGGCGCGCCGCAGACATCCTCGTCGCAGAGGTAGAAGGCTTCTCTGAACGACTCGCCAAGGCCCTCGTAAATGCGCCCCATCCTGCCGAGCACGACGGCGACATTGACTACGAGGAGGCGGGGCGAATTCGCAGCGACGCAAGGCGCGACTTCGCCCGAGAGTTTGCTGCACGCTACAAGTGCGCCCACGAGGCTGCAAGTGTGATCGACGCGGAGCTTGTAGCACTTGCCACGGCACGTGAGGACGTGGCGCCCTGGCACTTCATCTACTGTCTTGCGTGTCACGATCATACCTACGCGCACGAGCTGTGCGAGCGAGTCTTCGCGGATCCCACGCGGCCCCTAGCATCGTGCCTGTCGGCGCTCGTGTCGGGGATACGAGACGAGGACCCCGACGCCGCAGGTCGCCTCGTTCGACGAGCGCTTGATACCGGAGTGGCTGGACTTGTGCAGCAGATCGCCCACGGCTACGCGTGGTGCGCGTGGTGCGCGAGACGCTGCGCAGACGATGACGTTGAGGCGATCGAACGAGCCACGCAGCACGCGGATGAGAACGTACGCCTCGTCGCTATAGATGCCGTGCGACGGTTGGCGCAGGTTAATCCCCCGGCCGCGGCAGCACTCGTGACAGACATCGATCTTGGCGGCAGCGAGCGCCTAGCCAAGGAACTGTGCACCGTTCTCGATCGCCGCCACGGTGTGCCGTTGGACCGTCTCTCCGACGAGCAGGTCGAGAGGATTCTCGGACGGCTGCTCCTCGTCCCCGAGATCGACGGCTACCATGTCGGGCAGTTTCTTGCGGCCGCCTCCGGTCGGGCCCCGAAGGCACTCGTGGAGCTGCTTCTCGCGCGCATCCAGCACGAACGCGATGGTGACGGCCCCAAATACGTGCCCATGCCGCATCAGGGGTTTCGCCACGGGTTGCAGGGCGTCGCGAGGAGCCCGCAGTACCCCGCGCTCGTACGGCGAGTGCGCGACGCGATCCTCGCTGCTAAACCACACTCGGCGGCTAGGTTCTGGCTGCCGGTCCTGTTTCGAGAAATCACAGAGCTGAACGAAGTCGCACTTGGGGCCCTGGACGAATGGGTCGACGGCGGAGGCGAAGCAGAGATCGAGGCGGTATCAGATCTTCTTTCACACGCACGATCAGGTTTCGTGTTCGCCCGTGTTCAGTGGATCTCGCGCCTGCTCGAGGCGGCATACCGAGTCGGGGCGGAGTGCTACCGGCATGTAGCCTCAGGCCTGCGAAGGAGCGCTCGGTCCGGCGCCTACACGCGCACGCCGGGAGTGCCAAGCGGCCGCCTGCTGGGAATGCGTGCGGCCGCGGAGGCCGCCCTGGCCACCCTGTCAGCAGCATCGCCAGCCCATCGTTTCTACGCTGCCCTGCGCGACTCGGCGCAGCACAACATTGACCATGAGCTCGAGCGCGATGAAGAAGACGAACTCTGACCCGCGCGCAGGCGGACTCGTCGCTGAGAGCGTTGGATCAGCACATCGCTGCACGCTGCGTTCGGCGCGTTGCCTGATTCTCGCGCAATGTGGACAATCGCACTGGGCGGGAGATCGTTGATGGATCCTGGTGTACAGGCGGGACGTGTCGAACTCGCGTAGACCCGAGCTTCCAGATATCGCCGATGCTCGCTGGTACGAGTGGACGGTCGGTCAGCTCTACGTCGTGGAGATGCTTGACCCCGACTCGGAGATCACAGCCGTCACCTTCCAGAAATCGGCGTTCTCCCCGCTTGACGACGTTGTTGTGGAGAGACGCTCAGCGAATACACGCGGGATCCAGGTCAAGCACACACGTGCAGCCAATACGTTGACGTTCGGCGACATCGTCGCCGACGGAGACGGCAAGTCACTGCTCGCCGAGCTCGGCGAGGCGTGGTGGGCTGCCCGACGCCGCGGATTGGAGTGTGATGTCGAGCTGCTCACGAATCGAGCCTATGGAAGTCGGACAGCAAGGTCACAAGCTGGCGTCCAGCGCCCGCCGCTAGGCGCGTTTTGGGCGCACATCCAACGGCACATCGCTGCCGCAATCGCGCATCAGCGGCAGCGTCACCTGTGTCCGAGGTACCGAGTGAGTCGGCCACACGCAGAGCCTGTTCGTGCCAAGGGGCAGGCTCGCACCGCGCCGCGCCATGCGCGCCTGCGCATGCGCAGGCGACACGCGAGTGCGCCGCGCCGCAGTCTCGCAGCGCTACTTCAGATTCCGGCCGCCTGGCGCGCCGCCTGGCACGAGTGGGAGTCCGCGTTGCAGGGTCTTCCCATGGCTGCACGGCTTGAGTTTCTACGGTCGCTGACGATCAGGGCAAATCAGCCAGATCTCGACCAGCTGGAGACTAATCTACTCGACAAGATCCGCCGCTACATCGGCACCACAAATCCGAGGCCGCTCCTACACCGGTTGGACTCGGCGCTTCGGACTTGGACCACGACCCGACGCGGCACTTCCGAGCACGTCGACCGAGAGCGGCTATTCGAGGCTTTGTCGCTGTCGGTCAGTGAGTCTGTCGGCGACCACGATCTCGCTCCACCCGCGCCGTTCTTTCCATCTCGCCAAACCCTGGCGAACGAGCTGGAGACGCGGCTACTTGGCGGCGAGCATCGCGTGGTCTTTCTCACCGGCCGGCCGGGGTGTGGCAAGTCAAGCGTCGTTAGCTACCTGGCGACAAGGCGCGCGCCCGTCCTCGACCTGCGCTTCTTCGCGTTCCGGCCGATCACGCCAGACAATCCCCTCCTGCCCGCCGACGCAGGTCAAACCGTCGAGCCGCGCGCCCTGTGGGGCGACCTGCTTTGCCAGTTGCGGGAACTGCTGCGAGGTCGCCTCGCAGCACACAACGTCCCAGTCAGCAACGAATTCCTCAGTGTCGATCGGCTGCGCGCTGAAGTGCTTCGCCTGGCACAAGCCGTGTCCGACGACCGTGACTCGCGCCCCGTCGTGATCGCGATCGATGGGATTGACCATGCCGCTCGCGCCGCGCAGCCAGGGCGACAGTTCCTGACGACACTGCCTCCACCCGACACGATCCCCCCGGGCGTCGTGTTGCTCATCGCGGGGCAGCCACCCGAAGCGTACCCTGAGTACCCCGCTTGGATTCAAGCAGGTGATAGTCGCGTCTGCCGGCAGACCGTGCCCAACCTGACAATGCACGACGTCGAGTCGCTCGTTGCGGCGGAATGTGAATGGCTAGCCGCACCGGACGTGGCGGCCGCGGCGCGTATCGTGATGGCTGCCGCATCGGGCAACACACTGTCTGCTGTGTTCGCAGTCAGAGAAGTAGCTCGTGCGGACGACCTGGAGGAGGCGCAGCGTCGGCTACACGAGCGACGTCTGGCCGACGGCATCGAGACGTACTACGAGAGCATTTGGCGGGCTACCACTGGTCGAGACAGACCCGAAGCGATTGGAGTCAGACTTGCCGCATGTCTGGCGCTGGCGGGCGAAAAGCTGACGGGCGACACGCTCGCGGACGCATTCAGCGACGCAGGAGTGACAGCGGACGGCTGGGCAGGCTACCTGCGCAGGCTGCAGCCATTGGTTGACGAAGACGACCACGGCTTTGCCGTTGCCCACAATGATGTCCGCGTGTTCTTCGGTCGCGTCTTGGGAGCACGTGATCGAGACGTCGTTGATGTCGCCAGCCGCCTTGCCGACCACTACCTTCGGTCGCTCGAATGTCGTGAAGCCCGCCACCGCAGCCTCTTTGATCTCTTGCGGCGCGCTGGTCGAGAAGCCGAAATCCCCAGGCACTTCACGCCCGACTATGTCCTGGAAGCCTGGGCGATCGGGAGGTCGATGCATGAGATCCTCGGACAAGCCCAGGACGCTCTGGACGTCGTAGCTCGGACCCGCGACTGGGATCTCGTACATCAGCTCGTGTGCACGCTGCAGACGGTGACGCAGCTGCGCAGTTGCCTGCAGTGGTCGCAGCAGGATCTCGAGCAACAGCAACAGGAGCTACATCGTGCGCTTCCACCTCCCCTGATGCCATCGGAAGCGCGAACGCCTCGCGGCGCTCTGTTGGTCGACGCCCTCCGCGCGGTAACGCTCGATGCGAGCCGTCTCGTCGCCTCGGGCGAGCTTGAAAGGGCGAGCGCACTGCTGTCGAGAGCACTTCCAACGCTCGATCCTGTGGTACTCGCGCGCAGCCTTCCCCGTGACCAGGTCGAGGCCGAGAACCGTGCGGTGGGCGATGGCTACGTGAGGCAGGAAGTAGCGGACGCGGCTCGTATGCTCGGGTCGTGCACTTGGCGCTGCTGCCTCCCATCGCGCGGCGCCTGTGCACAGGACAACGTCGAGCGAAGCACCGAGGCACACTTCTTTGGCGGGCAGCTCGACGCGGCACTGGACCATGGTGGCCTTGCGCTGGCGCGGCTGCTTCGCAGGCGGCGCACGCACTGGCCATCCGACCTCGATGACGTCGTAGCACGATGCGTCGCCGAGCACCGCTGGAAGGATGTCGTGAATACGCTGTGGCTGCTGCGAGACGGCCGCGCGCAGATACCTTTTCGCGTTCAAGCCGCGGCCTTGGCTGTCGCGCTCGGCCACGAGCGCTTGACGTCCGTGTGGGCGCACTCCGTCGCGCAGAGTGGCTTCGACCTGATTGCCGATCTCGACGGCTACGCGAATCCGATAGACAGGCTCTTCTGCAGCGTGGCCTTCGTGCTTGGTGCGCTTCGTCCGAATCGTCCAGCAGAAGGGATACGAGACGACGGCATCGAAGCGTACTTCAGCAAGCTTCGTGACGAGCGCAAACAACCTGCTCTCTCGACGTTGCTGTTAGCCAGCGCGTGGACTGGGCGCGCGCTCGCGCTTGCTCGATCGGACTCAGCGCGTGCGACAACGGACGTAAGCGAGGCCGAGCTGCGAGGCTTGTTGTCGGTGCTCCTGTTCCCGGACGATCGAGCGTGGTGGCATATCAACGATGCGCCCCAGATCGTGGCTGACATTGTCGCGTGCCTCAGTCGCTTCGGAGAGCTCACCGGTGCTCCACACCACCACGCAATCGTCGACCGCTTCGTGGAGTTCGCGACGCAGCAGCGCACGGACCCCTGCTCGGTGTGGATCTGGCAATACCTCGAGGGCGTCGGTCACCAAACGATCTTGAGCGGCTGGTTCGACAGCGTAGCGGGGCCCGAAGCGACCACGTGGGAGCTCGACGTCGCTTCGCGTAACAGCATACTCGACCGGTTCACTCCGCTAGCGGGCTCGGCAGGCCTCGACGCCGCACTAATCAGGGCCGACGAGACCCGTCGCTGGATGCAGACCGGCTACACCGGCGAAAAGGAATACGCGCTCGGCCGCCCACTCTCCTATTTCGCGGCCCTGGCTTCTGCGACGCCCGAGTGCTGGTTCGACCACGGCTGCAGGCTCCTCGGACTGTCCCGCAGAGCGGATACCGCTGGCGACAATCGCTTTGCGAGCGACATCGCGCGACGCGTGCTGGCGGCAGCCGCGCGCCATTCTGTTCCGGCATTTGAGCGGCTCGTAGGGGCGCGGACCGCCGAGGCTCAAACGTGGTTCGATGAAGCTGATTGGTCCAATGCCGTATCCGCCCTCTGTGAGTTTGTCGATGACGGGTGCGTCGAGCGACACGACCTGCTTGTTCTCTGGTGCCTCGGCACCGGGCTACTCGCGTGGCAGGACGATAACGAACGCCAGCATATCGTCGACCTGCGCGACTCGGTTCTGAATGCGGCACAGCGGAAGGGGTTCGAGGACCTCGCGGCTGACCTGTCGCAGCTTGCGCCGCTGGAATCGGCGGTGCCGGCGAGGGGCTCGTCGACGTCCGAGGCGCCCGAGTCGACGGGCAGCCTTCACGCTGAGGTCGCCGACACTCGCATCGATCACGCAGTTCAACGGCTGATCACTGGCATTCACGAAAGCCGAGAGCCCGGAACCAGTGCATGGCGCAAGGCCGCGCAGGTCGTCAGCGAGCGTCTCGCGAAAGAGCGGCCGTTGCACGTCGAGCGGTACGCCGATGAGATCTTGACCCGCGTTGTCGAGTATCAGCCGCGATTTGGCTGGAGATTCGACGGCCGGGAAAACATCGTGTCTACACTTCATGGACTCGCTTCATCGGACCGGCGCTGGTGGTTGGTCGAACACGCCATCGCCAACCTCGACTACGCTGACAGTCCCGACCTATGGCTGCAGACGATAGAGGACAAACTCAACGTGCTCAGCCTGAGTGTAGCTCGGCAGGACGGCGCAGCGCGCTTGACGCCGTGGCTCACACGTATGTGCGACATGCACGAGAGCTGGCTTACTGGAGGCGGACGTCTGCAGCAGGTGCCCGTGCCCGTGCTTGCAGACGGCACATCGGAAACGTGGGGCCAGCTCGCGTGTCGTCTGCTCACTCGCCGAGTTGGTGCGCAGCACGCCAGCCTTGCGGCGTCTGCCCTGCGAGGTCTGTGGTCTCTGCTGCAGGTAGAACCAGAGACGGCTGCGCGCCTCGTCGACATACGTCAGAGTCTCGGGCGCAGCACACTTCGGCGACTGATGCACGTCGTCGAGCGTGTGGCCAACACCGACTTGTACGTCCCTTTCGAGACCCTCGTACTGGAGAGTTGGAAGGGTGACGACTTTGACCTGAGGGCTGCTGCGTGGATTGTGATGGCTGCGCGCGAGCGGCTAGGCGGTGAGCCGACGCCTGCGTGGCCCCGCAGCTCGCCGACAAACCAGGACGTCGGGCTTGGACGTGGCGGCCCTCTCATCTATGTGGAGGGCTCGCGCTCTGGAGCGATGCGTGAAGTCCACGGCCTGGCGGCTGCAAACAGTCTGCTGCGGCAAGTCGAGGGTACTACCGGCATGGATGTCGGCATTCTCGGACGGCGTGTGGCGCCCCTTCTCGAGCACGAGGTCGCGGACGTGGACAATCCGCCGCGTGGGCGCCGAGGCGACATGCTGCTCACGGACGGCCGCGCCGCGCGGGCCGTAAGACGCGCCGTCGGCGAGATGCTGTCGGAGGGATACTTCGATGGCGTGCCTCTCGTACGCGTGTTGCAAGCTGTGACGCCGTCTGACGAATGCAGAGTGCTGCTCCGCACATCACCCTTGTCGGCGTTCGAGGCCTGGCCAGCGGACGGCGAGATAGACAATGCGACCCACTCCGAGCTCACCAGTTGCTTGTCGAACGTCGTCTGCTCGGAGCTGGGACCCGAGGACGTCGTTCTTGGCGCGATAGCGTTCGTCTACGGCGAAAAGCTCGACGTGGTGTTCGAGTACTGGCGAACGCTGCACCACGGAAGCCTGCTGCTGCCCGGCGCGGACGGCGTCACTACGCTGAACGGGCGTGCCTTCGCGCTCTACCATGACGATCGGTTTGAACCGCCGAATCGATCGAGAAGCATCGTTCTGTTCAGTGGCGGTGTAGGTGACTTCTGGCACCAGAGTATGCTGTGTTATCCGACGCTGCGTTGGAGTCGCGATTTTGGTTGGCGCCCGCTGCCCGACGACCCGTTTCGCTGGGTCGACGAGAATGGTGTCGAGGTTGCTCGCTACGAGGCCACGTCGGGGCCGGTCCGCTCACGGTATCCCTACCGCTTTGATCGCCAGCCGCTGTTTCGCCGCTGGGTCGCCACCGCGGCTGCGGTGGCGGACGCGGAGCAGCGCACTGGTGCGAGCTTGCTCGTGCGGCGCGAAATCAGCGCGACACCAGCTCGCGGTTGAGCCGCCTTGCTGGGGCGCAGGGCGTGTTGGAGGTAGGCAAGGCCTTCTGCCTATCGACCTTGCGTGAGCATGTTGAGCAGGTGTGCTTCGATCTCGTCGCCGGCCTGCCGCAGCTCGCGATGCACGTCAACCCCATCGGCGACGATCGGAATCACGAACTCGGCGGCGCCACGTAGCGCATCGAGGGCACGCGCGAAGCAGCGCCGAATCGCAGACCCAAGGGTGGGGTGTGTTAACGCGGCGGCAGCGAGTAGCGCGAGCGGCAGCCATGCGGCCCGAGGGATGCGCCGTACCGCGGACGCGGCCGCGGCGACAGTACCGTGGCCTAGCCGAGTGGCAAGGTACGTGTTGACTAGTCCGAGATTGCTGAGAGTGAATTCGCGCGTGCGGGCCCTGGCGTAGTCGCGCAATGGAATGTTGAACTCCTCCGGGTGCACGACTGCAACGGGTGCGTGACGGAAATCAGAGTCGGCGGTGATGATGCCGTCGGCGCCGACATGCTCACACACAGCAACGTACGGGATGTCCTTTGGGTCACGCACGCACCACCGGGTCGCATCGGCGGCGGACCACGTTGCGGCGCGGTACGAGACGGGCAGCGACTGTCGGTACGCCTCCCAGCGCGACGTCAGGCCCGCGACGGGGACACGCACCTTCGCGGCAACGATCGGGAGCTTTCGACGCACTTCTTCCACCAGGAAGTGCGGAGGCGAACGGCACCGCTGTGGGCGGCCTCCTCCAGCGCCGTGCGTGCACCTTCGGAAGTCCGTCGCTTTTCGAGCCAGACCAGGTCTGACAGAAAAACGTTCGCATCCGGCACCAAGCGCCACGTACGTACAGGGGATGGACTCAGCGCCGCAGCGAATCTAGCCCGCAGCTCGGCCTGGTTCATTAAATCGTCGGAGAGCACGCTACTCACGGTCTGCTGCCAGATCTCTCTAGTCATTGATGACAGTCGCTTCTCAGATTCATCACGATGCGATGTCGCCGGGCAAGGATACGAATCCGGAGCGGACGCAGCCGCGCGTTCGAATTGGTGACAGTCGTGGTCCGAGCCGGTTCAAAGGTCGACGTGCTGCTGTGTCTCGAAGTCGTCGCCAACGAGGAAAGCAACCAGGTCGGCCAGCTGTAACAGCTCAAGCTCCTCGTCTGGCAAGAAAGTAGGCGGTCGGACCACGCGCGCGAAGGCTCGCCTGTGCGAGCGCTTCAGGCTTCGGAGCCACTCGCCTGTCATGCCCTTCAAAGAGCGGCGGTGGGTGTCGCAAAGACCAGGCTCGATCTCGTCCGCAACGACCAGACATTCGCTCGTGGGCGCCACCCCGTTCCGATCGATCGTGCGGCAGGCAAGCTGCGCCGCCGCTTGGATGGCAGCGAAGTACCCATAGTGTTGGACAATCTTGGCAACGCCCTTTCCCACTGACCTGGCGAACGTCCTGTCTTTCAGCGCGGCGACAACGTCGCGTGCCTCGGCGAGCGGTAGCCCCGCTGCCTGCGCCAGCCGCTCGACTACATCGGGGTGTTGATCGAGCCATCGCCGCTTCTCGACGCGAACTCCGACGAGGGTTACTAGAGTGTGTCGAAGCCACTCGACGACCCCTGACATGAATGCGTGCGCAGCGGTGTCGGGCCACGCTGGTGCGCCTGGGACAAGCTGCTCGCCCTCAAAGAACGGGTATGCGTGGAAGACAACGTGCTCACCGAAGGTCTCCAGCTTCAGCCTCTGGAATGCGGTGATCACATCGTTCACGTCTGCCGCCGCGACGAGGACTCCGCCCGCGTGGAGGCAGTCGCCGTGTGGTGACACGAGGTCCTTGGGGCCGCTCTCATCGACGCAGAGCACGTAGCTGTCGGAGGGGATTGTCACACTGCAGCTCAAGGACGCTCCCAATCACTCGGCACGGCTACGCCGGCAGCAGGCCACGCGTGATGAATGCCTGCACGCTGCCGAACTCCCACGAGACGCGGTCTTCGGCATCGCGAAGCTGCATGATCACGCAGGCCGGCAGCTCTGCACCCGTAGCACGTCCAGCAAGGCGGCCCGCGTATCGCTGAAGCGTCTGAACGTCTTCGAACCACAGGACCAATAGCAACGGGAAGGGGAGCACGCCGCGCTCAGGCACCACAGCCCCCATCTTTGCCTTGACCTTCTGCGCTATGCGGTAGTCAAGGAACACATCGATGTCGTCCTCAGCCTCGAGGCGGTCGTCTTTGACATGGACGTTGAGGTACTCCACAGGGATGGCGCTTCCCGAAGGCATCCCGAGGAGAACGTCCAAACTCGTTTCGCCCGCAACGAGCCGGCACTCGAAGTCAAGCAGACGCGCATCAGTCACTCTCAGCAGGTGCACCGTCGCGACCAGCTCGCCGACTTTGTCGCGGTACTTGGACTGCGTGAGGCCGAAATTGACGACCAGGTCCCGCAGCTGCCGACGCGCTGTCGGGTGAAGAACCTCGGGGATCAAGCCGAGTAGCTCGCTCACCAGGCCGTCAATGAACCGCAAGAAGTCATGTTCAACGATGGCGTCACGCGTTCCGAACACCACGTCGCGCTCGGCGAGGTAGGCGAGATCCAGCACTGTGGTCTCGGCAGCCCACACGTTTTCGCCCTCTTCGAGGCGCTTCTGCGCAGTCGATATTCGCCGGCCCATCTTCGAGTCGAGGTTGCGCCAATCCTTGTTGGAGAGCCTGACGAACTCGACGAGCTTCGGTGTGAACTTGGAGAGCAAGTAGCGGCTGGGGCTGCCGGGCGCGGTGTCGGGCATGCGAGCGAAGTGACGCCAACGATGAAGCGTGTCAAGTCCTCCTAAGCCGAGAGCTGGCAGGGTGTACCTTCGGGTGTACCTTCAACGGGGACGAAATGAGACATTCGGAGACAGCACGAGACATTTGACCGCAATGATCTCAGTGTTTTGTGAATGATCTCAGAATCTCCGCTCACCTTGCCAAGGTCGACGTCGCGAGTTCAAATCTCGTCTCCCGCTCTTCGAAAACGCCCGGTTAACCGCCGGGCGTTTTCATTTCTGCGCGGGTGTACCAGCCGGGTGTACCAGCGGGCGCACCTTCACTCCTCCTTCCCCAACACGAGCGCGACCACGGCTTCGGACGCCGCGTCCCGTTCGGCGCGGTCGACGGTGGCGTAGATGCCTTGCGCCTTCTCTGTACGCCAGCCCGCGAGCGCGCGACGGACGAGTTGATCGACGCCCGCCTCGCGCAGCACATTCTCCCAGGTCCGCCGAAGCTCTGCGGCGAGATCGCCGGAATGCTGGCTTCCTTGACGACGCGACGCAGTGGCTCGTCGAGCACCGATGGGCTGCGGTACCACGACACTTCATCGACATCACGCCGCGTCGCGCCCGCCTTCGCGTGCTGCGGGCTTGCAGGGAAGACCAAGCCCGAAGCGACCCCGGGATGCTGCGTCTCGATCAACCAACGGCGTTGCTCCGCGAGCACGACGGCGAGCGGCGCAACGATCGTCACGCGGCGCGGGTCATCGGTCTTCGTCGCCTTCTCACCCCGTCGATACACCGACCGCTCGATGTGCAGCTCACTATCAACCATGTCCGTCCAACGCAGGGCCATCAGCTCGCCTCGCCGCACACCCGTCCAAGCGCTCACCAACAACATCCGCGAGACATCCGCCGAGATGCCCTCGCCTCGCTTGGTCACGTGACGCAGAGCAGTGATGGCCCGCAACGCGGCTTGAAACTGCACTACCGTGAGAGCCGTCCCGCGCCTGCCCGACGTCTTGCCCTCGGGCAGCGACTTCACCACACGCGCCGGATTCATCGCGGCAATGCCGTCGGCTACCGCGTCGTCGAAGACAACGCGCAGGACGCGCAGCCACCCGTTGACGGTGGGCGCACCGTACGGCTGCCTGCGACCGCAGCCACACTTCCCATCAGCGACCTTGCGCCAGTCCTGTCCGCAAGGACACGTCCGCCGCATCATCGCCATCCACGACCTCAAGTCGGCAGGCCGCACGGCATCGACGAACATCTCACCGAACGCGAGGGTCGCGTGGGCGAGCGCACCGGCGTAGCGCGTCTTCGTTGGTCGCGCTGGCGCACAAGGACATCGATAGGAACACTCGCGACAGCTACGTGCAGGCCGGAATCGCGGAAGCCCGCGAGCTGTCGGGCGGCGAGCGCGTCGTCGTGATCACGAGAGACCTCGGGCACGACACCCAGGCCTACAGCGCCATCATGTGCGCTCACCCACGCGACAAAGCACTCGCACTGGGCAACCAGCTCCAGCCAGCTACCTAGCACCAGCCGCAAGAAATGAGCGCGTCCGAGCGCGCGCGCTGCGGCTCGTGGATAGCCGTGCTCGACGAGCTGTCGCCAGGGCGAGCCTGGTGATCGTGCCCGCGGGATCGGATTTGGTGTTTCCGATGCGCGGTTTGCAGAAACCAGACGAACGCCATCAGGTTGGCGAATGGCACAGGCAAGCGTCGGAGCTACCCCCAACCTCCTATTGCTTCACGCAGCGATGGGCGACACCCTCACGCCGGCGTACCATCGGTCACGCAGCGGCGACGGCGGTCTGCGCTGCAAGCGGCGATGCTAGGCAGTTTCAGTGTAATGCTCGCTGCACGGATCCGTCAGCGCTAGCAGACGCACTCGGAGGTCGCTGCTATGAACGAAGCCCGTGTCTGGAATCGACTCGCCGCTCGCTACGACAAGAGCGTTTCACTTTTCGACCGAAGCTACCCTCGTGTCCGCGACCTGCTGCGCGAGGACCTCGCCAACCGCGATCAGGTCCTCGAAGTCGCCGCGGGCACGGGCCAGTTCACCTTCGAACTCGCACAGACGGTCGGCAAGCTGACAGCCACCGATGTTTCGCCACAGATGGTGCAGCGCCTCGCGGGCAAGGTCGGCGAGCGTGCCAGCGGCAACGTCGAGACGGAGGTGATGAGCGCCTACCAGCTCGACGTGCAGGACGGCTCGCTCGACGCCATCTTCAGCGCCAACGCGCTGCACGTCATGGAGACACCCGAGCGCGCGCTGCGGGAGTTTCACCGAGCGCTGCGACCCGGTGGACGCCTCGTCGTCCCGACGTTCTTGCATGGGGCCAACTGGCGGGCTCGGCTGATGTCGTGGTTTCTCAGCCGGGTCAGCCCGTTCGTCGCCCACACCAAGTTCACGGCCACCTCGCTCAAACAGATGGTCGCCGACGCCGGCTTCGCCGTCCGCGAGCCGATCGTGCTGCCAGGGAAGTTCCCGCTGGCCTACCTCGTCGCCGACCGGGTGGCGTGATGGCTACAGATACACGAGCGCACGAAGCACGCGACGCGCACGCCCACGGGGCAGGGTTCTGGTCCGACCGCGCGACGTGGCGACGGGCCTCGGCCAACACGCTGACCTGTTTGATCGAGTGCAGCATCGGCGATTTCGGCGCGTTGATCGTGATCCAGACCTACTGGCCGGGCACACCACTGCTCGCGACGATGGCCATTGCCATGACCTCCGGGCGAACCTTGGTACTGGGTGGCGCTAGCGATCTCGCTGGCCGTTGGCTTCCTCGCCCCGTTGCCCTACAACTACTGGAAGCTCAAACGACACGGCAAGGCGTGCCACTGACCTCATGACCCTCGAATCAGCCGCAACCCCGAGCCCCGAGGTGCTCGCCGTCCTCGTGGACAACCATCGTCGCTTCTTGAGCTTCCTCCAGGGCCGGGTCGGTAGCCGCGAGGAGGCCGAAGACATCCTCCAGGCCGCGATGGTCAAGGGCATCGAGAAGGGCGACGACATCCGCGACGACACGAGCGTCGTGGCGTGGTTCTTCCGCCTGCTGCGTAGCGCCCTCG
>JAGQIK010000140.1 GCA_020431405.1 Myxococcales bacterium | reverse complement strand
GGACGGGGGCCGCTCCTCGCCGTGGTGCTGCTGCTCGTCGGCGCCATCGGCGCGCTGGGCGCGTGGTGGTGGCTCGGTCGCGGCGATACGCGCGCGCGCGGCACGATCCTCGCGGGCAGCGGCAGCGGCAGCAGTGCGCGGCTGGCCGCCGCCGTCGCACCCGCGCTGAAGGCCGACGCCGCGACGGTCTCGTCGCGGGCAGCCGTTGTTGCGGGCGCGGATGCGTCGCCGCCGCCACCCGACGCGACGCCCAGCCGTAGCCAAACCCGAAGCCGAAACCGAAGCCGAAGCCGAAGCCGAAACCGAGGCCGAAGCCGAAGCCGAAGCCGAAGCCGAAGCCGCGCTCGCGCGCGCGCTCGCCCCGCGTCGCTGCTCGTGCAGAGCAAGGCCGCCAAGGACGGCCGCGCGCTGTGGGCCAACGTGTACCTCGATGGCAAGCTTGTCGGCCAAACGGCCCTCAACCTGCCGCGCCTCGCGCCTGGCCGTCACCGCGTGGTGCTGCGTCGCCCCGGCTACCACAGCGTCAGCCGCCGCGTGCTCTTGCGCCCCGGCCAGCGCCGCGTGCTGCGCGCCACGCTGAAAAAGAAATGATTGATATCAGCCGGCTATGAACTTTCTGTTCACCCCCGCTGCATAGCCGCCACGCGCTGCCCATCGAGCTGGTGAAGACCAGGATCTCCAGCTCATGTCACCGCCCAAAACCTCCTCGACCCTCGCAGTCAGCCTCGCGCTGGCCCTCGTCACCACGGCCTGCAGCGGCCACATCGGCGAGCCCGGCACCAGCGGCGGCCCTGGCACACCTGGCGCGCCCGGCACCCCCGGTGCGCCCGGCACCCCCGGCACACCTGGAACCCCCGGCGCGCCGGTCTGCCAACCCGGCGACCTCGACGTGGGGGTCTCCGCGTTGCGGCGCCTCGACAGCCCCACCATCGCACGCGGTATTCGCGACCTGCTCGGCGATCCCAACCTCGCGCTCGACCTCGACGGCGGCAACGAGCCGGTCATCACCGAGCTCGCCGTGGCCAAGCTCAACGACGCCATCTGGAAGGTCGCTCAGGACGACAAGCACCTGACCCGCTTCGCCCCCTGCGACGTGTCCACCGATGGCGGCGCCAGCTGCGCCGACGGCTTCATCGACGAGCTGGCGCGCCTCGCCTTCCGCCGCCCGGCGTCGACCGCCGAGCGCGCCTGGCTGCGCGGCGTCTACGACAAGGTCCGCGCCGACAGCAACAACACCTTCGCCGACGGCCTGCGCGCCGTGCTCGCCGTAGTGCTGCAGTCGCCGCAGTTCCTCTACGTGCTCGAGCTCGGCAGCGGATCGTCTCCGTCCACTTCGCCGCAGATCACAGCGCTCAGCGGCTACGAGCGCGCCACGCGCCTGGCGCTCTTTTTGTGGCAGTCGCTGCCCGACGCGACGCTGCTCTTCGCCGCGCAGTCCGGCGAGCTCGACACGCCCGAAGGCGTCAAGGCGCAAGCCAAGCGCATGCTCGCCGACCCGCGCGGCCGCACGGCCCTCACGCGCGTGCTCGTCGGCTGGCTCGAGCTCGACGGCAGCGCGACGCACGACTCGCTGCAGCAGGTCGTACGCGACACCACGCGCTACCCCGAGGACTCGCCGGCGCTGCGCGACGCCATGCGCACCGCCATCGACAAGTTCGTCGAGCGCGCGCTCTTCGACGAGGACGGCACCCTCGCCACGCTGCTCGGCGCGCGCTTCGCCTACGTCGATCCAGCGCTGGCCAAGCTCTACGGCCTCTCGTCGCCGGCGGCCGGCGAGCCCGCGCGCTGGGTCGACCTGCCGCAGGGCCAGCGCGCCGGCCTGCTCACGCGCGCCGCCTTCCTCGCGCTCTACGCCAGCCCCACCGTGCAGAGCCCGATCCGCCGCGGCGCCTTCATCCTGCAGCACCTGATGTGCATCGAGCTCGGCGAGCCGCCGCCCAACGCCAACGACACGCCCGTCACCGGCGGGAGCGTGAATCAGAACGGCCAGAAGAAGGTGCTCACCGTGCGCGAAGACGTCGCGCACAAGACCAAGGACACCGGCTGCGTCGAGTGTCACCGCAACATCAATCCGGTGGGCTTCGCCTTCGAGAACTACGATTCGCTCGGTCGCTGGCAGACGCAAGAGCGCGGCACCGACGACAACGGCGCGCCCTACGTGCTGCCCATCGACGCCAGCGGCGCGCTGCCGCAGGCCGACAGCAGCGGCAGCTGGAACGGCAACCTCGAGCCGGTTTCGGGCCCTGTGGAGCTATCGCAGAAGCTCGCCGACAGCCCGATCTACCGGCGCTGCTTCGCGCGCACGCTGCTGCGCGCCGGCCTCGGCCGCGCGCCCAGCAAGTCCGACGGCTGCTCGCTGCAGCGCGCCGAGCAGGCCTTCGCCAAGAGCGGCTCGGTGATCGACCTGCTGCTGACCATCGTCAGCAGCGACAGCTTCTTGCACCTGAGGAAGTCGAACTGATGAAACGACGGACCTTCCTGCGCGGCGCCGGCTCGCTCGCCCTCGCGCTGCCGATGCTCGAGCTGACGCACTCCGACGCCTTCGCCGCGAGCGGCAACGGCACCGCCAAGCGCTTGATCGTGCTCTTCAGCCACGGCGGCTCGCTGACCTGCCGTACGCGCGGCGGCCAGAACCAGGACGGCACCCAGGCGCACCACCACTGGGACCTCTGGAAGCCGCCCAGCGAGAGCACCACGCTGACGGCCCTCGGCGAGGAGATGCAGCCGCTCACCAGCGTCACGCAGCACCTGCTGTTGCTGCGCGGCATCGACAACCGCACCGGCATGACCGCGGCGTACGGCGGCGGGCATCGCTCGTCCAACGCCAGCGCGATGACCGCCGAGCGCTGGTTCACCGACAACTCGCAGCAGTACGACAAGGAGTGGGCCGAGGGGCCGTCGGTCGATCAGGTCATCGCGCAGCGGCTGCAGAAGACCAACGCCTCGCCGTTTCTCTCGGTGGATCTGATCGTCGGATCCGGCGGCTACGGCTCGCCGTTCTACAGCAAGGCGCGCACGCGCGTCGGATCGGAGAAGGATCCACACGCCGCCTTCGCGCGCTTCTTCGCCAACGTGCAGACCGGCGCGCAGCCCGATCCTCAGCTCACGCGCCTGCGCGCCCTCAAGCAGAGCGTGCTCGACGGCCTCAAGGACGGCATCGGCGCCTTTCAGAAGCAGCTCGGCGCCGCCGATCGCCAGACGCTCGACCAGCACCTGACGCACGTGCGCGCGCTCGAGGTGCAGCTCGCCGCCATCGGCACCAACACCGCCAGCTGCGTCAAACCCAACATCAGCAACGTGCCGACGAGCAAACCGGGGGCAGACCTGGTCGGCCCGGCGATGGTGGACCTCATCGTACACGCCATGCGCTGCGGGCTGACGCAGGTCGCCACGCTGCAGATCGGCGATCTGATCACCGGCTGGCTGCCCACGCCGACCAACATCGGATCGGGACACTCGCTCGGTCATCGCGCGCGAGAGATCGGACCGACGATCAGCAACCCCAGCAAGGCCGCCCTCGACTGGAAGACCGAGGCGCTCGAAAACCGCCACTGGCGCATGAGCCTGCTCGAGCGGCTGATCAAGGGGCTCGACTCGGTGCCCGAGGGCAACAACTCGATGCTCTACAACTCGGCGATCCTCTTTACCAGCGAGTTTTCCACCGCCTCGGTGCACTCCGTGCGCGACGTGCCGATGCTGCTCGCCGGTCAGGCCGGCGGCGCCTGGAAGACCGGGCGCCACATCAACTACAACAAGAAGGCCAAGGCCGACCCCAACACGCGCGACTACGACAGCGACGTCTCCAACCACAACGTCTTCACCAGCGTGCTGCAGGCCTTCGGCTTCAGCGACACGCACTTCGGCAGCGACGCGGCCGTCTTCAAGGGCCCGCTGCAGCTCTCCTGAGGCTCCTGCGAGGCCCGCCTAGCGCATCCGCGCGAAAATAGTGCTGCTTCCCCTCGTCCGCTTCCACCTGGTACGGTGGGTCATTCACTGGCTCATTGGATCGAGGGGGGGCTGCACGTGTCGTCGACCGTGTTCTTGATGCGCGCATGCGAAACCAACTGGCGCAAAACGCGTCGGTTGCTTGGCCGCCGCGACATTCCACTCGCCGACGTCGGCGAGCAGCAGTCAAAGCACGCGCTGACCACGCTCGAGGGGCTCGAGATCACCGAGATCATGTCCAGCCCGCTGCAGCGCGCCATGCAGAGCGCCGAGATCTTCGCCGAGCGTTTCGGCATCGACGTCGCGCGCGACCAGCGCCTCACCGACATCGACGTGGGCAAGTGGGAAGGGCACGCCCTCGACGAGATCGCCGACAACGACCACTTCAGCGACTATCTCTCGTGCGAGGCCGAGGCGTTTCCCGACGGCGAGGCGTTCGAGTCGGTGCACAAGCGCTTCGTCGCCAGCGTCGAGCAGGCGCTGATCGACAACGAGCCCGGCTCCAACATCGTCATCGTCACGCACGCGGCGCCGCTGCGCATCGCCTTGGCCCACTACCTGTCGATTCCGCTCGGGCACTTCCATCGCCTTCGCGTCAGCCACGGCGCGTTTTCGGTGCTGCGTTTCGCCGCCGACACGCGCCGCCCGCGCGTGCTCGCGACGAACTGGGGCGCGGGCCTCGCCGACCTCGTCGCCGCCACGCCGCGCTAGCGCGGTCCCCCGCACTTGCCGCCCTTGGCGCAAACCGATATTCTGCGCCAGATAATCAGTGAATACGCGGCCAACGGCGACTACGCCGGCGGCCTTTGACTATCTCACCGGCGAGCGACTCGTGCGCATCGACTTCTGGGCCTCCACCGACGTCGGCAAACAGCGCGACCACAACGAGGACAACTTCCTCGTCGACAAGAACCTCAACCTGTTTGTCGTCGCCGACGGCATGGGCGGGCATGCCGCTGGCGAGGTCGCTTCGTCGCTGTGCGTGCGGCGGGTGCGCGAGGCGGTAGCCAACAACCGCGACCTCATCGAGCGCTTCAACGAGGGCGCCAGCGCGGCGCGCAGCGAGATCTTGCGCATGCTCGAGCACGCCGTGCAGGCCGCGTGCTCTGCGATCTATCAGCGCGCGCAGAAGCAGCCCGAAAAGCGCGGCATGGGCACCACCTGCACGCTGCTGCTGCTCGCTGGCCATCGCGGCTTCATCGCCCACGTCGGCGACAGCCGCATCTACCTGTTGCGCCAGGGGCAAACCCACCAGCTCTCCGAGGACCACTCGCTGGTCAACGAGCTGGTGCGGCGCGGCAAGCTCAAGCTCGAAGAGATCGATAGCTCTCCCTACAAGGACTACAAGAACGCGGTCACGCGCGCCGTCGGCGTCTACGAGTCGGTGGAAGTCGACACGCTCGACTTCGACGTGCTGCCCGGCGACCAGTTCATGCTCTGCTCGGACGGGCTGCACCACTACCTGGATCTCGACGAAACGAAGATCGGCGAGATCCTGACCAAGAGCGGCGACGTCAAAGAGGTCACCTCGGCCTTTGTCGACCTCGCCAACGAAGGCGGCGGCCACGACAACATCACCAGCGTGGTCGTGCGGGTTCAGGAGTCCGAGCACGACGAGCGCTCCAAAGAGGTCACGCTCAAGATCGACGCGCTCAAGCGCATGCCGATCTTCCGCTACCTCAACTACAAGGAGCTCGTGCGGGTGATGAACATCACCGAGGTGCACGACTTCGACGCCGAAGAGACGATCATCGAAGAAGGCTCGCCCGCCCAGGACATGTTCATCATCCTCGAGGGCAAGGTGCGGCTGCACAAAGACGACAGCTTCATCACCAACCTCGAGCCCGGCGACCACTTCGGCGAGATGGCGATGGTCGACAGCGCCCCGCGCTCTGCCAGCGCCTCGGCCGCCGAGCGCGCGCGCCTGCTGGTCATGCGGCGCAGCGACTTCTACGACATCATCCGCGACGAGTCACAGCTCTCGGTGAAGCTGCTGTGGAGCTTCGTGCAGGTGCTCGCGCAGCGCCTGCGCAAGACGACGGCCGATCTGTCGGGCGCGCGCCTCGAGGCGTCGCTGCCCGACTTCACCGACGACGTGCTGTTCGACGACAACTAGAGCGTCGCTACTTGATGATCCGGCTGAGCATCTTGAACTCGGCCGTGCCCGCCTGCTTGAGCAGGTCGAAGATCACCGTCTCGGTGCTGGTCGTGATGCAGCTCGCCTGCTCGATCAGCTTGAGTCCGATCTCCCAGTTGGCCATCGTGCGCGAGACCACCGCGTCGCGCGGGACGTGCGTGTCGTAGCCGGCGCGCGCCATGCCGCGGGCGGTCTGATAGACACAAACGTGCGTCTCCATGCCCACCAGCACCCACTGCGTGCGCCCGCTCTTGCGCAGCCAGCTCTCGAAGGGCCCGAGCACCCCGCAGTCGAACTGCACCTTCTCGAAGAAGAAGACGCGCTCGCGCGGCAGGCGCAGCACCGACTCGGCGACCACCGGCAGCGTGCGGCCGAGGTTCTTGGGGTACTGCTCGCTGACCACCGCGGGCAGGTCGAGCACGCGCGCCGCTTCGATGAGGTTGAGGATGTTGCGCAGCGTGCCCTTGAGCACCTTCTCCGGCATCGCGTTGGCGAGCCGCTCCTGCACGTCGATGATGCAGATACCGGTGCGGTCGGGTGAGAGCTCGAGATTCGGCGCCATAGTGGTTCGCTCGGGGCTCGAGGAGAGCGCTTGTTCGTTGCTTGTCGCTGCTGCTACTTATTGCCGCGCTTGGCCAGCTGTTCCTTGATCAAGACCTCGGCCAGATCGGGCACGACCTCCCAGACCACGCGCTCGATGGCGTCGCGGCTGGCACCTTCGATGGCGCCACCAGCAGGGCCGCCGGCAGCGCCGCCGGAGGCTTTCAGGCGCGCGAGCTCGGCCTCGACCTCGGCGAGGCGTCGGGTCAGACGCGCCACCTCGGCAGCGAGGTCGCCGTCGCCCACGGGCGTCGATGGCGCCGGTCGCGCCACGGCCGTGGCCGCGCCGAACGACGCCGAATCCTGATGCAGCTGGCTGGGCAGCTTCATGCCGGGCGGCGGCGGCGGGAGGTCCGGCGCGCGCATACCGAGCAGGGTCGACGTGGCGGTGGGACGCTCGCCGCGCCGCGACTCGATCGCGAACGCCGGCGGCGCGTCGAACGACGGCAGCGGCTCGGAGACCTGAGCGGGCGGCGGCTCGGCTTCGATGGTGATCTCGATGGCGCCGTCGTCTTCCACGGGCGGCGGCGCTTTGGCCACCGCGGGCGTAGGCGGCACGGGCGCCGGCGCGGGGCGCGGGATCGCTGGCGCCGCGGGCTTGGCGATGATCGGCTCGGGACGCGGCCTCGACGCCG
>JAGQIK010000014.1 GCA_020431405.1 Myxococcales bacterium | reverse complement strand
GCTGGCGGCGCTGCTGGCGCTCGGCGGCAGCGGCTGCGCGTCGAGCGCCAAGCCGGCCTCCGGCAGCGCCGCCGGTCCCGGCAAGTCGGCCGCAGCTGGCGCCGCGCGGGCGACGTCGCCTCGACCGCTCGAAGATGGCCCTGGGCCGATGCTATGGCGGGTCACGTCGCCAAGAGGCACCAGCGCGCTGTTGCTCGGCACCATGCACCTCGGCATCGAGGCCAAGCGCGATCTGCCGGCGTTCGTCTTCAAGGCGTTCAACGCCGCCAAGCAGGTCGCCTTCGAGGCCGACGTGCGCACCATCAACCCCATCGAGCTGATCAAGCTTGCGCGCCTTCGCGGCCCGCCGACGCTCGACAAGCGCCTCGGCCCCGAGGCATGGGCCAAGCTCACCAAGCTGCTCGCCGGCAAGCTGCCGCCGGTGGTGATGGCGCAGCTCGAGCCGTGGCTGATCGTCGTGATGCTGGTGGCCAAGGTCGTGCCGCGTACGACGCCGATGGACCTCGCGCTGATGAAGGACGCGATGGTCAACAAACAGCGGCTCGTCTTCCTCGAGCACTGGAAGGAGCAGCTCGGCATGATGGACAAGGTGATCAAGGCCGAGCACCTCGCCAAGCTGCTCGACCACACCGCCGAGCAGCGCACGCTCTTCAACAAGATGGCCACGCTCTACCGCGCCGGGCAAGCCAAGCAAATGCGTGCGCTGCTCGACGAAGAGCCCGACTGGTCGCGCGGCGACGCCGACAAGGCGCACGAGCTGATGCTGCTGCGCCGCAACCAGCGCTGGCTGCCCAAGGTGCGCCGAATGATCGGCGACAACGACGCCTTCATCGCCGTCGGCCTGGCGCACCTCATCGGCAAGGACAACCTGCTCGACATGCTGCGCGCGCGCGGCTACAAGGTCGCCCGCGTCCGCCGCTAGCCGTCGAGCTAACGCCCCGCTGCCGGACGGAGCCCAGCGGCGAGCTAGCCCGCCGAATAGGCCGCCCGAGGCCCATCGAGCGTCGCCGCGCAACGCGCGGCGGAGCCGAGTCTTAACGGGAGGAGCATCAGCGGCCGTTATAGCGAAGGCGATACAGCAGCGCCCGATAGATAACGCAGCGCGTTGACCGAGGGGCGACGGTGGCTATAATCCGCCGCGTAGTCCGAGGCGCGCCCCGCCTTAGGCTTTGAAAAGAGGCGTCTTTTGACACTGCTATCCGAAGGCCGCACCCATGACTGCGGCGAGCTACGCGAGGCCGACGTCGGCAGCGAGGTGCGCCTGTTTGGCTGGGTGCAGAAACGCCGCGATCACGGCGGCGCCGTCTTTATCGATCTGCGCGACCGCTACGGCCTGACCCAGGTCGTCTTTCGCCCCGACGCCGAGGCCGCCTCGCACGAGGCCGCCGGCGAGCTGCGCTCCGAGTTCTGCATCGGCGTGCGCGGGCGCGTCGACAGCCGCGGCGACAAGAAGAATCCCAAGCTGCCCACCGGCGAGATCGAGGTTACCGCCAGCGAGCTGACGATCTTCTCGCGCTCGGAGACGCCGCCGTTTCTGATCGAAGACGACATCGACACGCGCGAGGCGCTGCGCCTCTCGCACCGCACGCTCGACCTGCGCCGCGCGCCGCTGCAGCGCGCGCTGCGCCAGCGCGCCGACGTGCTGCGCGCCGTGCGCAGCGTGCTCGACGAGCGGCGCTACCTCGAGATCGAGACGCCCTTTCTGGTGCGCAACACGCCCGGCGGGGCGCGCAACTTCCTCGTGCCGTCGCGCCTCGAGCGCGGCTCCGTTTACGCCCTCGCCGAGTCACCGCAGATCTACAAGCAGCTGCTGATGTGCGCCGGCTTCGACCGCTACTATCAGATCGTTCGCTGCTTTCGCGACGAAGACTTCCGCGGCGACCGCCAGCCCGAGTTCACTCAGATCGACATCGAGCAGTCCTTCGCGACCGAAGAGCAGATCTACGAGCTGATCGAGCGCCTGATGTCGCGCGTGTTCGCGCAGGTGCTCGAGGTGCCGCTGACCACGCCGTTTCCGCGGCTGACCTACGAAGACGCCCTCGCGCGCTTCGGCACCGACAAGCCCGACCTACGCTACGAGCTGCCGCTCTGCGACGTCACCGAGACGGTGCGCGGCTGCGGCTTTCGTGTCTTCGCCGGCGCCGTCGAGCGCGGCGGCAAGGTCAAGGCGCTGCGCCTGCCCGGCGCCGCGCCGTCGCTGTCGCGCAAAGACCTCGACGGCCTGCCCGCGCTGGTCAAGGAGGTCGGCGCCAAGGGCGTGGCCTACGCGCGTATCCAGGCCGAAGGCGCCTGGCAGGCGCCATTCGCCAAGACCCTCGACGACGAGGTCAAGGCGCGCGTCAACACCGAGACGGGCGCCGAAGAGGGCGACGTGCTGCTGTTTCTCGCCGACGGCGCGCTGGTGGTCAACAACGCGCTGTCGCTGCTGCGCCAGCACATGGCCGATCGCTTCGGTCTCATCGACAGCGAGCGCTGGGCGCCGGTGTGGATCACCGATTTTCCGCTGCTCGAGCGCACCGAAGCGGGCCAAGGGAGCGAGTGGACGGCGTGCCACCACCCGTTCACCGCACCGCACCCCGACGACGTCGAGCTGCTCGACGACCCGACGCGCTACGGCGACGTGCGCGCGCGCGCCTACGACTTCGTGCTCAACGGCGTCGAGGCGGCGGGCGGCTCGATCCGTATTCACCAACCCGACGTGCAGCAGCGCGTGTTTCGCGCGCTGGGCATCGACGAGGAGCAGGCACGCGCCAAGTTCGGCTTCTTGCTCGACGCTTTCCGCTACGGGCCGCCGCCGCACGGCGGCGTCGCGATCGGCGTCGATCGCCTGGTGATGCTGATCGCCGGGGCGCAGTCGCTGCGCGACGTGATGGCCTTCCCCAAGTCGCAGAAAGGCCACGACCTGCTCAGCGGCGCGCCATCGCCGGCTGACGCGGCGCAGCTCGCCGAGCTCGGCGTCTCGATCACCGCGCCACCGCCGAGCGGCGGTGATGGCTGAGAGCGCCGGATACACGGCGCCGACGACGGCCCCCACCGCCGCCCCGCGCGGCTATTCGGGGCGCCAGCGGGCGGAGCTGATCGAGCGCCTCGAGCGCCGCGTCTTTGATCTGGTGATCATCGGCGGCGGCATCAATGGCGCCGCCATCGCACGCGACGCCGCGCTGCGCGGCTACTCGGTGGCGTTGATCGAGATGCAGGACTTCGCCGAGGGCACCTCGAGCCGCTCGAGCCGGCTCATTCACGGCGGACTGCGCTACCTCGAGCACGCCGAGTTCGCGCTCGTCTTCGAGAGCCTCAGCGAGCGCACGCTGCTGGCGCGCATCGCGCGGCACCTGGTACGCCCGCTGCACTTCGTCTTTCCGGTCTACAGCGGCGCGCGCCGCGGCCTCTTCACCGCAAGCGTCGGCATGTGGCTCTACGACGTGCTGGCGATGTTTCGCAACCACCGCCGCCACTCGCGCATGTCACCCGACGACCTCGCTCGCCACGTCCCCAAGCTGCGCCAGCACGGGCTCAAGGGCGCCGTCGCCTACTACGACTACCAGACCGACGACGCGCGCCTGGTGCTCGAGAACGTCATCTCGGCGGTGGAGGCGGGCGCCGTGTGCTGCCCGCGCCTGCGCGCCGAAGCCTACGAGGGCGAGTGGAAGGGGCAAAAGCGTCTGCTGGTGCGCGACCTGCTGACCGACCGCACGTTCACGGTGCACGCGCGCGCCGGCATCTGCGCGGCGGGACCGTGGACCGACGATCTCGTCTCGCGCACCAAGAGCGGCGGCCGCCACTGGCTGCGCCCGACCAAGGGCGTGCACATGGTCGTGCCCGGCGATCGCGTCAGCGTACCGAGCGCGATCGTGATGCAGCACCCCAACGACTCGCGCGTGCTGTTCGCCCTGCCCTACCACGAGCGCACGGTGATCGGCACGACCGACACCTTCTTCGAAGGCTCGCCGAGCGATGTGCACGCCACCAGCGAGGACATCGACTATCTGCTCGCCGCCGCTGGGCACTACTTTCCCGACGCCAAGCTCACGCGCGACGACGTGATCTCGACCTGGGCCGGCATCCGCCCGCTCGTGGCCGAGGACAAGAGCAACCCGGGGGCGGTCAGCCGCGAGCACCGCATCCTGGCGCGCAACGACGGCATGGTGGTGATCGCCGGCGGCAAGCTGACGACCTACCGCCGCATGGCGGCCGAGTGTGTGGACACGGCGATCGAGATCATCGCCGACGCCGACGGCCCGCGCCGCGTCACCGACACGCCCACCGGCAAGCTGCCGCTGCCCGGAGCCGAGGGGCTCGACAGCGATGCGGACCTCGAGGCGCTCACCGAGCGCGTCAGCGCGCAGATCGGCGATCACGAGGTCGGCGAGCACTTGGTGCTGACCTACGGCGCGCGCGCCATGCGCGTCGCACGCCTCGCCGAGCGCGACGGCTCGCTGCGCGAGCGCATCGCCGACGACCTGCCCTTCGTCTGGGCCCAGATCGCCTACGCCGCGCGCGACGAGATGGCGCTGACCCTCGCCGACGCGCTGGTGCGCCGCACCCACGTGTTCTACCGCGATCGCGATCAAGGCCTCGGCGTGCTCGCGCGCGCCGCCGACGTGATGGGACGCGAGCTCGGCTGGGACGCTGCCGAGCGCGAGCGGCAGCTGACGGACTACCGCGCGGAGGTCGAGGCCAACCGCGGCTGGCGCAGCGCCAGCGAGCGCGCCGCGCGCGCCGCCGGCTAAGCCTGGAAGATCGCGCCCGTTCGGCGCGTATTCTGGGATATGCCTCTGCAGCCTCCGAGCCACAAACCGACCCTCGGCGAAGTGCTCTTCGTCGCCGTGTTGGTGCTGTCGCTGGTGGTGCTCGCGCTGCTCGACACCTGCGGCGAGGCCCGCGCCGATACGTACATGGCGCCCAACGACCTCGCGATCGTCGCGCTCGACCTCGATACGGGCAAGGAGCTGTGGCGCGCGCAGCCCCCGTCGCTATCGAGCCCAAAGATCTACGCCAGCGCCTCGCGCGTCTACGTCTGGGATGGCCAGCTGCCGCCCAAAGGCAAGCCGCGCTACGTGCTCCGCGTGCGCGACGGCAAGAAGGCGGGCGCGCGTGGCGGCCAGCGCGTCGCCCCGCTCGCCGCCCTGCCGCGCAACCTGCTCGGCCCCGGCGGCTGGCGCTTTCAATTCAGCGACGGCAACACGCGCCACCTCGTCGCGCGCAAGGGCGGCGTGACCAAGACGATCCTCGCGCTCGACACCTTTCCTCACGACCTCAACATCGCCGGCTCGCTGGCGCTGTTCACCTTCGCCGGCGGCGTCGGCGGCATGGACGTCGGCGGCGGCGAGGTCTACGCCTGGGACCTGCAAAAGCGCAGGCTCGCCTGGGAGCTCGACGCTTCGCGCTACCTGCCCAAGCTGCCCGAGGGCACCAAGACAGAGATCGGCGTCGATGCCGCGGCCAAGACGGTGCTCGTCTCGGTGGACCAGACGATCTTCGCGCTGGCGCTCGACAGCGGCAAGCTGCGCTGGATGCGCAAGCTGCCGCGCCAGGCGATCCGCCGCTATGACAGCGCCTGGTCGGCCTTCGCGCGCTACAAGGACCGCTACATCATCCGCTGTTACGAGGACCTCTTCGTGCTGCGCGCGCGCGACGGCAAGCTCTTGTGGTCCTTCGACGCCGGCCGGCTTGTCACGCCGTGGCCGACGATCAGCGGCACGCGCGCCTACGTCGCCGCGCGGCGCGGGCCGGTGCGACAGCTCAGCGCGTCGTTTGTCGGGCGCAGGCGCGCGGCGCTATCGGCGCTGGAGATCAGCGTGCGTGGCAGTGGCTGCGTGCTGCGGGTTCGCGCCATGTCGCGCCGCGACGTGCCGCGCAAGGCAACGTTGTGGTGGTCGCTGCGACCGCCGCCGATCTCGAAGGCGGCCAAGCAACGCGTGCTGCTGCGCGGCCCCGGCGGCGTCATCGACCTCTCGCTGCCACTGCGCAAGCGCGGCAAGGTCTACGTCAAGATGATCCCGCTGTACCCTGCGCGCCTCGAGTGCGACGGCGCGCCGATCAAGTACCGCGTGCCCATCTAGACGACAAAATCGACCATCTGCACGCGGGATAGATAGCCCTCGAGCACGGCGATGTACTCGTCGATGAGCAGGTCGAGCTCGACGTCCACGCGCCGATCGAGCGTACGCAGCACGCGACCGCTGACGGGCAGCTCTGGCCCGGCGAGCTTGAGCACGCCGCTGACGCGGTCGCCGGTGTCGGGCAGCGCGCCGCTGTCTTTCTCCAGCGAGAAGTGCGTGCGCGAGATCTCCACCACGGGAAGCTCGCTGTTGTCGTCGAGCCGCACCAGCGCCGCCAGCGACGACGGCGGCTCCACGCGGTAGTTGGCGCGGCGGTTGTTGCGGATCAGATAGTCGAGGGTGTCGTGTACGTGCTCGCTGATCGGCGTGTCTTCGCTCTCGGCGACGTAGTCGCGCAGCTTCTTCATCGCCTTCTGCGTGCGGATGAGGTTCTTGCGCATGTCCTCGAGGCGCCGCTCGTCGCGATGGATCTTGTCGGCCACGACGTGGGTAAGGTTGTCGTAGAAGACAAAGGCGATGTCGGTGTTGGCCGCCAGAAACTCGCTCAGTTTGTCGCGCGGGGCGCGCCACACGACGGCATCTTCGCTGACGCGCGCGGTGGTGTTGCGCTCGATGTCCGACAGCGCGCCGAGCTCGCCGATGGGCGCCGGCGGCCGCACGTGGATGTCGACCGCGTCGCCTTCACTGAGGGTCACCTCACCGCTGGCCACCAGATAGAGCGCGCGCGCCTTGTCGCCCGCCGCGAACAGCTTCTCGCCCTTGGTGAGCTCGAGCCGCTCGAAGACGGTCTTGAAGCGCTCCAGCTGCTCGTCCGAGAAGCTCGCCAGCAGCGGAATGCTGCGAAGATGCTCGTTGGTCAGCGACATGCCTGGTCTCCCCCGAATAGCGCTCTCTGGCTGCAGATTCGCCGTGGACAACCGCTCTGCGGCCAGTCATCCGACGGCGCGACAATAACGCGGGGAGCCGTCACTGCAAAGCGAGACGTTGCCGCGCTTACGCTCGTGACGGCGTCGCCCGCGCGGCCGCGTGGCGCGCGCGCCAAAAAGTGGTCGCGCACGCGTCGCCGCGAACGCATCACTTGAGCTGCCATTCCATATCGTTATGACGGCGTGCGGCTACGTCGCTTGCCACCTGCGCACCACTTGACCGTTGCCAGCGCGACACTTGTGCGTAGAATCGGCGGTCATGCCGTCCGGGCGTTCTTTCGTATCCGTTGTCCCACGCCCCTCCAAGGGCCTGCTGTTGCTCGCGATCGTATCGTTGGCGACGTCGTCGCTGATGTCGATCTCGCCGGCTGACGCCGCGCGCAGCCCCTCGGCTCCGACCAACTGGCGCGGCGTGCTGGCGAGCAAGCAGCTGCCCAAGCCGCCGTGGCGCCGCCGCTCGAGCCTGCGCCCGGGCCGACCCGCGCCGATGTCCGCGCTCGCCCCGCGCCGCGCGTACCCCGAAGAGCCCGCGACGCCGAGCAACATCGACGCCGCCCGCTTCACCAAAGCGCTCAACATCCTCTGCGGCACCAACACCAAGCTGCGCCGCGCGCGCCATCGCATGAGCGCGCGACGCGCCGCGCAGTACAGCAAGCTGATCCTCCAGTGGTCGGCGCACTTCGGCGTCGACCCGTACCTCGTCAGCTCGCTGATCTACCGCCGCTCGCGCTGCCGCGCGCGCCTCGTGCGCGAAAACCTCGTCGGCCTGTCGCTGATCGACATCGCTGCGCACCGTCGCCACGTGCGCAGCGGCCAGTACCGTTACTACATGCTCGACGGCGACAACACGTGGCGCCTGCGCGAGCTCGACGTCAGCAAGTTT
>JAGQIK010000139.1 GCA_020431405.1 Myxococcales bacterium | reverse complement strand
GCGGCGTCGTGCGTTGTGCTTGGCCTTGGCGAGGGCGGCGCGGCGTCGTGCGTTGTGCTTGGCCTTGGCGAGGGCGGCGCGGCGACGGGCGTTGTGCTTGGCCTTGGCGAGGGCGGCGCGGCGTCGTGCGTTGTGCTTGGCCTTGGCGAGGGCGGCGCGGCGGCGCGCGTTGTGCCTGGCCTTGGCGAGGGCAGCGCGGCGGCGGGCCTTGTGCTTGGCCATCGCGGCGCGCCGGCGCACGCTGCTGTCGGCGTTGCTCGGCGACTCGGCGAAGGCTGCCGGGGCGGCGAGCAGGATCGCGATGAAGAAGGGCAGTACGGTGCGTTTCATGGGGAAGGGTTCTCCTTGCTGGGGCAGCGTGTGTCGCCGAGGAAAGCAGCGATCGTGCCAGCGCCAACTGCGCGCGATCTGGTGCGCGGCACGCAACAGGCGGCGCGCTCGCGGCGGCGCTAGCGGCGCGCGCACGCGCGACAAAGCGCAGTGGTTGCAGCAAGCTTCGTCGCGATGACAACGCGCGCTGCGCCGAGGGAAACGATCGTTGTATGAACAGCGCGTGGGATGGCTCTCCAAGCTGCGTCGCTGGCTCGACGCGCCCGCCAAGAAGGCGCCCGACGACGACGCCCACGACGCCGACGGCGCGCACGACGCCGAGCACGACGAGCCGTTCCCCGATCAGGTCGAGGTGCCGCTCGACGGCGTGCTCGACCTACACACGTTCGCGCCGCGCGAGATCGTCGCGGCCGTCGAGGCCTACGTCGAAGCGTGCCGCGAGCGTGGCGTGCTCTCGCTGCGCCTGATTCACGGCAAGGGCAAGGGCGTGCAGCGCCGCGCCGTGCACGCGCTGCTCGAGCGGCTCGACGGCGTAGAGCGCTTCGAGCTGGCGCCGCCCGAAGCGGGCGGTTGGGGCGCCACGCTGGTGCAGCTCGCGCCGCTCGAGGGCAGCGGCGGCCCGAAGGGAAAGGTGTAGGACAAGGTAGTTCATTGTCGCTTTTTTGTCCGCGGATCGGCGTGGCGTATACGGGTCTATAGACCCGCGATCGCTCGAGGGAGGCTCCGTGGACACAGTGAAAGCCAACGATCTAGCCCGCAACGCCGCCGAATCCATGCACGCCAGCAGCGCCTGGGCCGAAGCCGAGGCCCAACGCATCGCGCTCGAGATGGTGGGCAGCGGCCGTAAAGTCCTCTCGCTCGGTCATCTCGACGAGGGATTCGCCCGCGCGCTGCGCGAGCGCGGCTGTCAGGTGGTCGCCGTGTTGTCAGACCCCAAGGCCATCACACGGCTGCGGCCGCGCGTCTCGGCGGTGATTCAGGGCGACGTCGAGCGCGTGCACCTGGCGCAGTTTCTCCGCGGCCGCACCTTCGACGTGGTGCTCGTCGGGCGGCTCTTGCAGCGCGTAGCCGATCCGGTGGCCGTGCTGCGCAAGGCGGCGCCGCACGTGGCGCGCGGCGGATATATCGTCGCTTCGCTGCCCAACGTCGCACACGCCAGCGTGCGCCTCGGGCTGCTGCGCGGCGCCTTCGAGGTCGGCGTGACGCAGGAGAGCCTGCGGCTTTTCACCAAGCAGACCATCGAGCGCACGTTCCACAGCGCGGGCTTTCGTATGGCGCGCGTCGAGCGCGCACGCATCGATCCCTACGCGCGGCCGTTTCTGCCGAGCGGCGTCGCTTGGGACAAGGCCTCGGTACCGCCCGCGCTGCGGCGACTGATCGAGGGCGATCCCGAGGCGGCCGTCGCGCAGTACGTGATCAAGGGCGAGCCCAGCGACGAGATCGGCGCGGCGCTCAGCGACGAAGAGGAGCTCGCCTCGCGGATGCTCTTTTCCGCCGAGCAGCGCGCGCTGCTCGAGGGACCGGCGCGCGAGGCCGAGGCCGAGCGCGTGGCCGCGATGGAGCGCGCCGAGGCGCTCGAAGCGGCGCTCGCGGCTGCGCGCGCCGAGGCCGAGACGGCACGGCAGTCGCTCGACGACCTGCTCGCCGAAAAGCGCGCCGTGGACGAGGCGCTCGCGCGCGCGCAGGCGGCCATCGATCAGGAGCGCGCCCACGTCGAAGAGCGTGTTTCGGCCGAGACCGTGCACGAGCGCGAGGTGCTCGAGCAGACGCGTCGCGCCGTGGAGCGCGAGGTCGACGTGCTGCGCAAGCAGCTCGAGGACGTCAACGGCGAGCTCGAGGCGACACGCAGCGAGCTCGAAGCGCGCGGCAAGCGCGTGCGGCTCGAGCGCCAGCGGCTGATCGACAGCGAGCGCGCCGCGCGCGAGATGCGCGAGCAGGCCGAGATGAAGCTGGCGCAGTACAAGCGTCAGAGCCAGCACGAGCGCGAGCAGCTCGAGCAGGCGGTCAAGGAGCGCGAGGCGCTGATCGCCGAGCGCGAGACCGAGGTCGAGGCGCGTGCCGAGGCGGCCGAACGCGCCGCCTGCGAGCGCATGGACGCGATCATGCGCGAGGCGGGCGCGACGCTCGAGCAGGCCAAGGCCACGGCCCAGGCGCTCGTCGCGTCTACTCGCGCCGAAGCCGAGGCGCGCGTGGAGGCCGAGCGGCGCGCGCTCGCCGAGACACTCGAGGCGCGCGAGCGCGAGCTGGAGGAGCTTCTCGATCGGCGCGAGCGCAGCTTCGAAGAGCAGTCCGATGCGCGCGCGCGCGAGCACGACGAGCGCATCGCCGAGCTCGAAAACGAGCACAACGAAGCGCTGGCGATGGTCGAGCGCGAGCGCGAGGAGGCGCTCGCACGACTCGCGTCCAGCGAGGCGCGCGTCGAGTCGCTCGCCGACCAGCTCGCAGCGGTCGGCCAGCAACGCGACGAGGCGCGCCGCGCGGCGGACGACGCCGAGGCGAGCACGGGGGAGCTCGTCGCGGCGTTGGCCAGCCGCGATCAACGGCTGCGCGAGGCCGAGGCGGCCCACGCGGCGCTCGAGCAGAAGCTCGCCGAGCAGGCCGAGGCCCACGACGCGGCGTGCGCCGAGTACGCGGCAGAGCTCGCGGCGGCCGAACAGATCGTCCAGACCAAGCGGCGCGAGGCCGACGAGCTGATCGAGCGCCAGCACAAGTGGTCCGAGCGCCGCGTGGCCGAGGCGTGCGCCAAGGCCGACGAGCAGGTGGCCACCATGCGCTCCGAGCTTTCGCGGCTGCGCGAGACCAGCGAGACGCTGGCGGCAGACAAGGCCAAGCTGGCGCGCGAGATCGAGCAGCTGATCGAGACGCACGGCGGCGAGCTCGACGCGCTGTGCGCCACCTACGCTGAAGAGCTCGACGCGCTGCGCGCGAAGAACAGCGAGCTCGGCGCCGAGCTCGAGGTGCGCGGCAGCGAGCTCGACCGCGCGGTCGCCGAGCTCGAGCAGCGCGCGCGAGAGATCGCAGCGCAGCGCCACGCCGTCGCGCAGCACGCCGACGTGCTCGACGCGACGGTCAAGGAGCTTCACTTCGAGCGCGCTGCGCTGGCGACGGCGCGGGCGCAGCTTTCGCAGGCGGAGATGGAGATCGAGGAGGCGCAGGGCGAGCGCGACACGGTGCTCGACGAGCTGTTCCAGCTCGAGCAGCGCATGAAGCTGCGCCTGGTGGAGCTCGAGGCGGCGCTCGAAGAGAAGGACCGGCTGCACCAGCACGCGCTGCAGACGATGGAGCTCGACGCGCGCCGGCTGCTCGAGGCGCGCGAGAGCGAGCTGATGCAGGTCGCCGAGGTGCTCTCGTGCGAGCTCGAGCGCGAGCTTCGTGCCGCGCAGGCCGAGCAGCACAGCGAGCTCGAGGGGGCCGCGGCGGCGAGCGCGAGCGCGCTGCAGGCCGCGGCAGCCGAACGCGAGGCGGCGCTGCAGGCCGCGGCAGCCGAACGCGAGGCGGAGCTGCAGGCTGCGGCAGCCGAACGTGAGGCGGAGCTGCAGAGCGCGGCGGCCGAGCGGGAGCAGGCGCTGCAGAGTGCGGCAGCCGAGCGCGAGCTCGAGCTCGAAGCTTCGGCGTCGACGCGCGAGCACGCGCTGCGCGAGGCGCACCAGGCGCGCGAGGGTCAGCTCGAGCTCGAGCTGCTCGAGGCCGAGCAGGCCGCCGCGCAGCAGAGCGAGCGTGCCGACCAGGCCGCTGCGCGCGCCGAGCAGGCGGAGGCCGAGGTGGCGCTCGCCGAGGCGCGGGCCGAGGCGCTGCAAGGCCGCGTGGTCGAGCTCGTCGCGGCGGTCAACGATCGCGACGGTTTCGTCGAGGCGCGACAGCGCGAGCACGAGGCGCTGCTTTCACGGATGGCGCAGCTCGAGCGCGCCGAGCAGCAGCGCGCGCAGCTCGAGCGCGCCCTCGAGCAGTCCACCGATCTTCTGGCCCAGCGCGAGGCGCGCTTGACCAAGCTCGAAGATGAGCTGGCCTGCGCCAGTCAGGAAGCGGTCGCGCGCGCGCACAGCCTCGAGCGTGCGCTCGCCGCGCTGGAGTCGGATCTGGGCGCGCGTACGGCGATGCTCGCGGCACGCGAGGCGGAGCTCGAAGCGATCAGCGCCGAGCTCGGCTCGCGCGACGCCGAGAAGGGGCAGCTCGACGAGGCCCTCGAGGCGCGCGAGCACGAGCTGCGATCGCGCCGCGAAGAGCTCGACGCGCTGCGCAGCGAGCTTTCGGCCAGCGAAGCGCGCGCGGCCGAGGTACGGCGCGATCTGGCAGCGCACGCCACGATGCTCGAGCAAGAGCTGGCGCGCATTCGCCAGAGCATGGCCTTCCGCGTGCTCGCGCGCTGCGAGCGCGCCAAGAACGCGCTGCTTCCGGGCGGCACACGACGCCGCGAGCTGTTCGAGTGGCTGTGGGCGCGCGCGCTCGGCGAGACGCCGCGGCTGCGTTCGGCGGTGATGCAGCAGCGCGAGGACGAGGCGCGCGCTGCCGATAACGACGCGATCGTGCTCTACGACGACTGGCGCGTTCGCGAGGCGTAGCGCTCGGCAGCCGCTCCTCGGTCAGGCAAACACCCTCGAGCCAAAGAAGCGCACCCGCGCCTGCGGCGTGCGGCAAGCGGCGAGCAAGCGCTCGACGGCGATCTCTTTGCGCGGCGCTTCGTGGCGCCGCGGCGCCGCGGCGGCGACGTCGCTGCGCTGCAGATGCCGCGCGATGCTGTTGGGTGGCACCGCGCTGGTGGCGACCTGTGTGAAGCGCACGCCGACGCCCGGGCCGAGCGCGCTCGGCGTGCCGGCCGGCGAGCGCCAGGCGACCTCGGCGCGAAAGACGACCAAGATGTGCTCGCGGCCGCGCGGAAGCAGAAACGAGCCGGCGATCTGATCGCCGCGCTCGAGCGCGTCGGTGGTGCGCACGAACAGCCCGCCGCGCGCCAGATCGCCCAACGCGCTGGTGCGCGCTGCGCCTTCGCGGCCGCGCCAGCGCACCGGCACGCACAAGTCGATGCGACGCGAGCGCCGGCGATCGCGCGCGGCGCGCCCGGCCGCGAGGTGAAGTTGGGGTTGCGAACCCTCTCTCTCGGTGCTGCTCATGAACTTACCCTGAGTGTGGTGTGGGCTGCGTTACACGCAAGCCGCGTGCCCAGGCGCGACCGAGGTCGGGCGTAGTGATTTCAGCGCGCAGCGGCGCTACGGCCGCGCGGCTTGTCACCGATCCGCAACAGCAGCGATGCCTGGCGATCGCGGTCGGCCGGCCGACTGCGCGCTCTGATAGGCTGCGTCGCATGCAGCCTAATACGCATCTCGACATCGATCAGACCCTCTGCGGCGAGCCCATCGAGCTCGCCGACGGCCGCGCCGTGGTGCGCATGACGACGACACCGTCGATGGTCGCCGACGCGCGCGGGCTCGTTCACGGCGGGTTCGTCTTCGGCCTCGCCGACTACGCCGCGATGCTCGCCGTCAACGATCCGCTGGTGGTGCTCGGCGCGGCCGAGGTGCGCTTCGTCGCCCCCGTCGCGGTCGGCGAGGTGGTCGTGGCCGAGGCCGAGCGCCGCGAGCAGAAGGGCAAAAAGCACGTCGTGGCGGTGCGCGCGCGCGTCGGCGAGCGCGAGGTGATGACCGGCACGCTGACGACCTTCGTGCTCGAAAAGCACGTGCTCGACGGCTGAGCGAAGTCGTCGCCGCGCTGCGTGATACGATCACCGCGTGCTGAGACCGCGCGCGTTGGTGCTGTTGCTGCTGCTGGCGTGCTCGCTGAGCAGCGCTGCCTGCCGTCACGAAGTCGAGTTCTCACCGCGAGACGGCGCGGCCGACGCGCGCGCGGACGCAGACGCTAGCGGCGACGGCGCGCCCGCGATAGACGTTGCCGATGGTCCGCCCTCCGACACCTCGGGTGTCGACGGTTGGTCGCAGGTTGACCTCAGCACCACCGGCATCGGCGCGGCGCAGCTGCGGGCCATCTCGGGGAGCCTTCAAAACGGCATCTACGTGGTGGGGCAGGGCATCGGTGGTGGCGTCGCGCTCTACAGCTTCTCGGGTGACAGCTGGGCGAAAGACGAAAAGCTCAGCAGCAGCGCTCCGCTCGACGGCGTATGGGTCAGCCCGGACACGGCGGTAGCCAGGGTGGTGGTCGTCGGCGCTCAGCTGTGGTGGCGCACGGAGCCGAGCGCGATCTGGACGACCCACTCGCTGCCGTCGGCGGGCAAGGCGGTGTGGGGCACGAAGCAGACGGTCAATGGCGTGAGCTACGTCGCGACCGCGTCGGGCCAGCTGACGCGTTGGGAACGAACGTTTCAGCCCGGAGCGTCACCGTGCACCGACAACAAGCTGTCGCTCGATGGCGTGTGGGCGACTGGCCAGGGAACCGACGTGTTCGCCGTCGGCGCCGCCGGCACCATTCGCTACTGGTCCGATGACAACGCGGCCGTTTGCAGCGAGCAAGTCACCCCCACGACGAAGGACCTTCACGCCGTGCACGGCGTCGACAGCCCGCTGCTGGCCTATGCGGTCGGTGCCGAGGGCGTGGTGCTCAAGCTCGCCGGCACGGCGCCCAGCTGGACCTGGCAGCCGGTCGCCGGCACCCCGCCCGACGAGACGTACTACGGCGTGTTCGTGCGCTCGCCGAGCGACATCTGGATCGTCGGCTGCAAAGGGCAAACGCCGCGCGTGCGTCACTACGACGGCACCGGGACCTTCACCGACATGACGCCGCGCGATCCCGGCGGCGCGACCTGCTATCGCGGCGTGTGGGCGGATTCGGAGCGCGTGTGGGTCGTCGGTGACGCGGCCGCGCTGCTCTACATCAAGACCAAGGGCTAGCTAGGCGCCAGCGCGCGCTCGAGCTCGCCGAGCGCTTCGGGCGTCTTCTGCGCGCGCATCACCTCGCCAGCGTCGAGGCGTCCGAGGCGCGCCTTGTGCAGCAGCGCGCGCTCGGGCCGTGGGCCGACCTGATCGGAGAAGCGGCGTCCCTGATCCGCGTGCGACAGCGCGTCGTAGCCGTCGGCGCGCAGCGCGGCGATGACATCCGCAGCGCGCGTGCGCAGCGTCGCGGCCAGCGCGGCGGCGCGGCGCTCGCAGTCGGCGAACAGCGCGTCGAGCGCTTCGGCCTCGCGCGGCGCCTCGTCGCGCAGCTCGGCGTGCGCGCCGGCGACGTCGCGCAGCCGCTCGAGCACCGAAAAGCGCAGCCCCTCGAGCTCGCCGAGGCTGCCCGCGACGTACTGCGACCACAGCGTTCGTTCGCTGTCGCGCGGTGGCGCCGCGATCTCGCCGTGCTGTGCCTGCAGCGCGCGCCAGTGATCGCCGCGCGACGCGACGGAGACGAAACGAAACTCGGGCACCAGCAGGCCCGTCAGCCGCGAGCCGTGCACGCAGCTGGTGTCGACGCCGAAGACGCGGTCGCGATGCACGAAGGGCTGTCCGTCGCGGCGGTAGTCGTGGTGTCCGACGACGAGCGGCTTTTCGCCGTCGTAGAGCGAGTACCAGGGCGCGTCGTAGGTCTTCTTGAGATACATCTCGCCGCCGAGGGTGCCGACGATGACCTTCTCGCGCTGCTCGCTGACAGGCAGCCCGGGTTCGTAGAAGCCATGCACGACGAGCACGTCGTCGAGCTCGGCCCAGCGCGGCAGCGCGTCGAACCAGGCGACCGCCGCGGGGTAGGCCTGCTCGCCGATCTGCTGGCGGCTGATCAGCTGCGAGCGGGCGGGCTTGACGGTACCCGCGAAGGACGTGACGTGCTTGCGTTCGTGGTTGCCCTGGATCGCGTCGGCCCAGGTCTCGTCGCGAAAGAGGCGCAAGAGCTCTGGTGTCTCGGGGCCGCGGTCGACGAAGTCGCCTACGGAGAGCAGGCGGTCGTCGCGCGCGAGGGCGGCGCGATCGACGAGGTCGAGCAGCTCGGCGTGGCATCCGTGGATGTCGCCGACGATCAGTGTACGTTGGGCGGCCATGACGCGCGCAACGCTGACCGATCTGTCGCGCATGTCAAGGCGCTATCATCGAGCGCGATGCGCCTGATCGACGCCATGACGCACCTTCGCGACGCGCGCGTGGTCGAGCAGGCACCGGCGCTGCTCGCGCGCGCGGCGCGTGCCGGCGTCGAGGCGCTCGTCGAGGCGGGCATCGATCCCGCGCGCGACGCCGAGCTGAGGTTGCCCGCCGCGGCAGGCGTCGCGCTCACCGTGCGCTACGCGGTGGGTCTGCATCCGATGCACATCGATGTGGCGCACCACGCGGCGCAGATCGCGGCGCTGCGCGCTGCGCTTCGGCGCGGCGACGACGACGTGGTTGCCGTCGGCGAGATCGGCCTCGATCGACGCGCCGGCGCGCCACCGCTCGCGCTTCAACGCGCGCTGCTGCACGAGCAGCTCGCGCTGTGCGCCGAGCACGAGCTGCCGCCGATCATCCACTGCGTGCAGGCGATCGGCCCGCTGCTCGAGGTCCTGCGCGCCGCACCGCCGCTTCGACGCGGCGGCGTGGTGCACGGGCTTTGCGCCTCGCGCGCTTCGCTCGACGCGCTCGTCGCGCACAATCTGTCGTTTTCGGTGGGCGGCATGGCGACGCTCGCGCGCGCCAAGCGCTGCCAGCTGGTGGCGCGCGAAGCGCCGGCCGAGCGGCTGCTGCTCGAGAGCGACTGCCCCGATCACCCGCCGCGCGGCTTCGATCAGCCGCTCAGCGAGCCGGCGGCGCTTCGCGTGACCGCCGCCGCCGTCGCCGCGCTGCGCGACACGTCGGCCGAAGCCATCGCCACGCTGACGGCAGACAACGCGCGCAGGCTATTTGGCTTGTGAGCACTCGCGGTTGATCAGGGCCGCGCTTTCGCGCATCGTCTGCCCATGTCGCAGCAGCAGCACGACGCCGACGCCGACTACCGCTTTCACCGCCGTTTCGACCGGCTGGGGCGCCTCTATGGCGACGCCGCCGTCACGCGCCTGATGCAGAAGCGGGTCACCGTCTTCGGGCTCGGCGGCGTGGGCAGCTTCGCCGCCGAGGCGCTGGCGCGCTCGGCCGTCGGCCGGCTCAAGCTCGTCGACTTCGACGAGGTCTGCGTGACCAACGTCAACCGCCAGCTGCAAGCGCTCAAGGGCACCATCGGGCGTCCCAAGGCCGAGGTGCTCGCCGAGCGGCTGGCCGCGATCAACCCGCGCGCCGAGGTCGTCGCCACGGCGATGTTTTACAACGCTGCGCGCAGCGAGCAGCTGCTCGGCGACATGCCCGACTTCGTCGTCGACTGCATCGACAACATCAGCGCCAAGGCACACCTGCTGGCGGCTTGTCGCGAGCGCGGCATCGCCGTCGTCTCGTCGATGGGCGCGGCGGCCAAGCGTGATCCCACGCGCGTCGAGATCTCCGATCTGAGCCAGACGCGCGTGTGTCCGCTGGCGCGCGACGTGCGCAAGATCCTGCGCCGCAAGTACGGCTTCCCGGACGAGGGCCCGATGGGCGTGGCGGCGGTGTTCTCGAGCGAAGCGCGCGCCTGGCCGCGCGAGCTGACCTACGACAAGGGCCAGGGCTTTCGCTGCGTCTGCCCCAACCGCCACCCCGAGCACACCTGCGACCAGCGCACGCTGATCGACGGCACGGCGGTCTTTGTCACAGGCACCTTCGGGCTCGTCGCGGCGAGCCACGTGGTCAACACGCTCACGGCCGATCTCGTCAGCGACGCGCTGCCCGCGTCGTCGCGCTTCGACACCGAGCCGAGCACGGTACGTTAGCGGCGCCCGCGCTCGCGCGCTCACGTCGCGAAGTAGTGGCCGGCGGCGAGATCGGCGAGCAGCTTGGGGCCGTCCGGGTGCCACGCGAGCTGCTGCTGCGTGATCGCGCTCGAGGCGGGCGAATCGAGCGCCAGCCAGGGCGCGAGCCAGCCGAAGTGGTCGGCGGCCTGCTCGGGCGCGATCGAGACCAGCGGCAGCCGCAATCCCTCGGCGATGGCCGCCGCGATGTCGTGCTGCGCTACCGCTTCGTCGTCGACGGCGTGTAGGGTCGCACCCGCCGGGGCGTGCTCCATCGCGAGGCGAAAGAGCGCGGCGGCATCGCGCCGATGAACCGCGGGCCAGCGGCTGCTGCCGTCGCCGACGTAGGCGCAGACGCCGCGCTGGCGCGCGATCTCGACGAGGCGTGCGACAAAGCCATGGTCTCCGGCGCCGTGCACGGACGGCGGCAAGCGCACGATCACCGCGCGCACGCCGCGCTCGACCGCAGCTAGGGCGATCTTGACGCCGGCCGCGCGCGGGCTCGCCGGCGCGTCGAAGTCGATCTGGTCCTGCTCGCTCGCTACCCGCCCGGGCGCCAAGCCGAGCGTGCCCGAGGCGATCACCAGCGGCCGCCCCGAGCCTTCGAGCGCTCCGCACAGCGCGTCGAGGGCGCGCGCTTCGGCGCGTGCCGACTCGGCAAAGCGCGAAAAGTCATGGTCGAACGCCAGATGCAGCACCGCGTCGCAGCGCGCGGCGCCGGCAGCCAAGCGCTCGAGGTCGTCGAGCGCGCCGTGGTGTGCTTCGGCGCCTGCCGCGACGATCGCCCGCGCCGACACCTCGGATCGTGAAAGACCCAACACCTGGTGCCCAGCAGAGCGCAGCTCGGCGACGACCGCGGATCCGATGAAGCCCGACGCGCCGGTGACAAATACACGCACGTTTGTCCTCCTGCGGCGTGCGCACCAGTCCCGCCAGCCTGCCCGGCGCGCACGTCACGGTGATGTCAGAAACTGACGTCAGTCTCTGACATCAGGGATAGCGTGTGATGTCAGTCTCTGCAATGGCTAAAATGGCGGCCATGGCGCGATGGCAACCGGACGCGCGCGGGCGGCTCGAGCGAGCGGCGCTCGAGCTCTACCAAACGCGCGGCTACCACAACACGACCGTCTCGGAGATCGCCGCGCACGCGGGGCTCACCGAGCGCACGTTCTTTCGCTACTTCGCCGACAAGCGCGAGGTGTTGTTCTACGGCTCGAGCGCGCTGCAGCAGTTTCTCGTCGAAGGGGTCGCCGCGGCGCCGCCATCAGCGACCCCGCTCGACGCGGCGCTCGCGGCGCTCGAGTGCGCCGCGGAGGTTATCGAGCAGCGGCGCGAGCTCGCCGAGCAGCGCCGAGCCGTCATCTCGGCCACCGCCGAGCTGCAGGAGCGCGAGCTGAGCAAGCTCGCCACGCTCGCCACGGCCGTCGCTGGCGCACTCGGCGTGCGCGGCGTCGACGAGCACGCCGCGACCCTCGCCGCCGAAGCGGCTATCGCCGTCTTCAAAGTCGCCTTCGAGCGCTGGATCGACGCCGGCGCGCAGCGGTCGCTGGCGCAGCACATCCGCGCGTCGGCGGCCGAGCTTCGCGCCGTCGTCAAGACGCCGGCGCGCCGCGAGCGCACGCGCTAGGGCTAGGGCTTGGCCTTGACCAATCGTGCCAGCTGCCCGTCACCGCGCTCGACGTAGCCGCGCTTCTTGAGCCACGCGGTGATGCCTTCCTTGTCGGGATGGCTCGGGCGCACGATGTTGGACAGGTAGTTGAGCCCGCGGTCCGCCGCCTCGCGCTCGAGGTGGTCCATGATGAAGGTGCCGGCGCCTTTGCCTTGGTGCGCGCTGTCCACCGCGAGCAGCACCTCGGCGTCACCGGCCATCCCGACGATGTCCATCCAGCCGTAGCCGATGGTCTCGCCGGCTTCGTCTTCGACGCGCCACCAGTCGCCCGGCACCAGCGCGCCGACCTCGACGCCGCCGAGCTCGAAGATCCCCGCCGGCGCACCGCCGACGATGCGTTGTTTGCCGGCGTCCCAGCGCGCCGCGCTTTCGTGTATCCACTGCAAGCTCACTAGGACCCCCTCCTTGAAGCTGCGGCGCGATGATACCCATAATCAACGTGAAGATGCAGCACCGCGCCGACGACTTCGTGCTCGACGGCTTCGAGCCCGCCTATCTCGCGGCGCTGCGCGACGGCAGCCTCGATGGCCGCGTCGCGGCGGCGCTCGAGGAGCTGCGCGCCTGCCGCGCCTGCCCGCGCGACTGCGGCATCGATCGGCTCGCCGACGAGCGCAAGGTCTGCAACACCGGGCGCCACGCCATCGTCTCGAGCGCCTTCGCGCACTTCGGCGAGGAGGACTGCCTGCGCGGGCGCCGCGGCTCGGGCACGATCTTCTTTTCGCTGTGCAACCTGCGCTGCGTGTTCTGCCAGAACTGGGACATCTCGCAGCAGCAGCGCGGCGAAGCGCGCGACGCCGCGGGCATCGCCGATCTGATGCTCGCGCTGCAGCAGGTGGGCTGTCACAACATCAACTTCGTCACCCCCGAGCACGTGGTGCCGCAGGTCATCGAGGCCATCGCCGTCGCGGCGCGCGCCGGCCTGCGCCTGCCCATCGTCTACAACACCAGCGCCTACGACGCGCTCGGCTCGCTGCGCCTGCTCGATGGCCTGGTCGACATCTATATGCCCGACTTCAAGTTCTGGTCGCGCGACTCGGCGCGCCGGCTGGCCAAGGCCAAGGACTACCCCGAGCACGCGCGCGCGGCCATTCGCGAGATGCATCGCCAGGTCGGACCGCTGCGTTTCGGCGCCGACGGCCTGGCGCGCCGCGGCGTGCTGGTGCGCCACCTGGTGATGCCCGGGCAGCTCGACGAGGCGCGCGCGATCTTCGCTTTCCTCGCCGACGAGCTGTCGCCCGACACCTACGTCAACATCATGGGCCAGTATCGTCCCGAGTATCAGGTCGGCTCGCCGGGGCGCGACGGCCCGCGCTACACCGACATCGCCCGCTGCCCGCACGGCGGCGAGCTCGACGCCGCGCTCGAGGCTGCGCGCGCCGCGGGTCTTTGGCGCTTCGATCGGCGCTCGGCGATGTTCTGAGCTAGTGGATCTTGGCGGCGCGGCTGATGCGGCCGGCGACGGTGTGCTCGAGCCACTGCCGCATCGGCTCGTCGGCCTCGCGGAAGTGAAGGCCGATGCCCGGGCCGTTTTCGCTCTCGGCCTCGGTGTGCACGTGCGTGACCACCGCGCCGAGCGTGCGCGGCCCTTCGGGCAGAAGCAGCGTCAGCGTGCAGTGCGTGCCCGGCGGATCGAGCAGATCGGTGCAGATGAACACGCCGCCCACGCTCAGATCGCGCGCCTCGCCTTCGAAGGTCAGCGACTCGCTCTCGTAGCGCACCATCAGCGCCACCGGATGGCGCGTGTAGACGCGGCGCTCGAAGTCGCGCACGGCGGCGGCGAGGCTGTCCGCGCTGGCGATGGGCTCGGTGGGGCGCGTGGCCCAGTCGTCGGGCACCGGCATGGCGCGGCCGCGCGCGGCGCTCAAGCGCAGCCGCTGCGTGCGCTCGGTGTCGAGCTCTTCGGGCTCGACGTCGTCGGGGCGCTCGTCGATGCGCACGCGCAGCTCGACGTCACCGAGCTCGACGATGTCGCCGTTGGACAGCACGCGCGTGTTCTGCAGCGGGATGCCGTTGACGCGCGTGCCGTTGGTGCTGTCGAGATCTTCGAGCAGCACCACGCCGTGCTCGATGACGAAGCGCACGTGGTGGCGCGAGACGTCGGGGCGCACGAAGCGCAGCCGACAGCTCGAGGCGCGTCCGACGAGGCTGACACCCGTGGGCAGCTCCACACTGCCCTCGTAGAAGTCGACCATGACCTTCGGTCCGCCCCACGACATCGCGCCGAGCGTGCCCAGATTCTCGCGTCGCGCACAAGGGCCGATCTGGGTTTTGACCAATAAATCTGAGTTCGTGCACGGGCGCGGCGTAATCGTGCTCACGTTAGGCGTTGGGCCGCGGCAGGGGGTGTCAGAGCGGCCCGCTCGGCGAGCGCCAGCGGGCGCACGTGACAACCCTCGATGTGGTCGTTGACCAGCCCCATCGCCTGCATCAGCGCGTACATCGTCGTCGGGCCGACGAACGAAAAGCCGCGCCGCTTGAGATCGCGCGCCAGCCGCTCGGAGCTTGTCGAGTGGGTCAGCACCGTCAGCGCGCGCTTCGTCAGGCGCCGCGGACGCTCGCGCGCCGGTGGCTCGAAGCCCCACAGGTACGCCGCCAACGATCCGTGCTGCGCGATGATCTCGAGCGCCTTGCGCGCGTTGTTGATCGCCGACTCGATCTTGCGCCGGTGGCGCACGATGGCGGCGTCGCCGAGCAGCCGCTCGACATCGCGCTCGGAAAAGCGCGCCACCAGGGCGACGTCGAAGCGAGCGAAGGCGCGCCGAAAGGCCTCGCGCTTGCGCAGGATCGTCAGCCAGCTGAGACCGCTCTGAAAGCCCTCGAGGCAGAGCTTCTCGAAGAGGCGCTGGTCGTCGGTCACCGGTCGGCCCCACTCGTCGTCGTGATAGGCGCGATAGTCGGCGTCGGCCGCGCACCAGAAGCAGCGTGCGAGGCCGTCATCGGCGGCGAACAGCCCTTCGGCGAGACGTGGCATCGACGCCGATGATAGCGTACCCGCCATGAGCACGACCTCTGCGCGATCGCCGCAGTCGCCCATCGCGCCGCCGACCAAACGCGCGCTCGTCACGGGCGCCAACCGCGGCATCGGCCGCGAGCTGTCGCGTCAGCTGTGCCAGCGCGGCTACGAGGTGTGGCTCGCCGCGCGCGATCTCGACGCCGGCGCTGCCGCCGCCGCCGCGATCTGCGACCGCCACGATGGTGCGATCGCCCACGCGCTGCAGCTCGACGTCGCAGATGCCGAGAGCGTGCGCGCCGCCGCCGCGACGCTCGCGCGCGACGGGGTGATCCTCGATGCGCTGGTCAACAACGCCGGCGTCGCGCTCGACGGCTTCAACGCCGATGTCGTGCGCCGCACGCTCGCCATCAACACCGACGGGGCGCTCGCGGTCAGCGACGCGCTGCGCCCGCGCTTGCGCGACGGCGCCTGTCTGGTGATGGTCTCGAGCGGCATGGGCTCGCTGTCGTGCTACAGCGACGAGATCGCCGCGCGCTTCGGCAACGACGACATCACGCGCGCCGACGTCGCCGCGCTGTGCGACGAGTTCATCGCCGCCGTGCAGGCGGGCGAGCACGCGCGGCGCGGCTGGCCGACCTCGGCCTATCGCGTCTCCAAGGCCGCGCTCAACGCGCTGACGCGCATCATCGCGCGCGAGCAGCCGGCGCTGCGTGTCAACGCCGTCTGTCCAGGCTGGGTGCGCACCGAGATGGGTGGTGCCGGCGCCGAGCGCGGCGTCGACGAGGGCGCGCGCAGCGTGCTGTGGGCTGCCACGTTGCCGCCCGACGGCCCCAGCGGCGGCTTCTATCGCGACGGCGAAGAGATCCCCTGGTGACTCGCGCGGCGTGCGCTAATATACGACCGCAGTTTCCTGAAAAGTAAGACGCCGATGATGACCTGACGACGAGAGGCCAACACCGATGCGCATCCTCAAAGAGCTCTTCGACAACAACAAGGCCTGGGCCGCGCGCAAGAACGAGGAGAACGCCGAGTTCTTCAGCAAGCTCGCCCAGGGCCAAGCCCCGCCGTACCTGTGGATCGGCTGCGCCGACAGCCGCGTGCCCGCCAACGAGATCATCGGGCTCGACCCCGGCGAGGTCTTCGTGCACCGCAACGTCGCCAACGTCGTGGTGCACACCGACTTCAACTGCCTGTCGGTGCTGCAGTACGCCATCGAGGTGCTCAAGGTCGAGCACGTCATCGTCTGCGGCCACTACGGCTGCGGCGGCGTCGCGGCGGCGATGCAGGACCAGCCCTACGGCCTGATCGACAACTGGCTGCGTCACATTCGCGACGTCTACGAGCACAGCGAGCTCGGCCCGGATGACGGCCTCGACCCCAAGACGCGCCACGACAAGCTCTGCGAGCTCAACGTCGCCGCGCAGGTGCACAACGTCTGTCACACCACCATCGTGCAGGACGCCTGGCGGCGCGGGCAGAACCTCGCCGTGCACGGCTGGATCTACGCGCTCACCGATGGCCTGCTGCGCGATCTCGACCTCTGCATCTCGTCGCCCGAGCACTTGTCGAAGACGTTTCGCATGAAGCCGAGCCCGCGCGCGAGCTGAGCTAGAGAGCTGCGTTGCTGCGGCCTGCCGGGCCGACGAAGCGCGCGCGCGGTCTGAGCATCGTCGCGTGGTCTTCGCGCTGCTCGAGCACGTGCGCGACCCAGCCCGCCATGCGGCCGATGCAAAACAGCGTCGAGGCCGTGCCCTCCGAGAGCCCCAGCGACAGCGTGAGCGCGACCAGCGCCAGGTCGACGCTCGGCGCGAGCTGCTCGAGCTCGACCATCGTCTCGGCGGCGGCGAGCAGCGCGTCGAGGGCGGCG
>JAGQIK010000138.1 GCA_020431405.1 Myxococcales bacterium | reverse complement strand
TCACTGGCGCCCGGACCCGACGGTGGGCCTCGAGTGGGGACGGCCGGGCCCCGGCCTGCCAGCGCGCGCGCTGCAGCCGCAGACGCGCCTCGGCGCGACGCTGACGGTGGCTGACGGCGCGGGGGTCGCAGGCGGCGACCGGGCCACCTTCGTGCGCGCCTCGCTGCGCGGCGAGCTGCGTCTTGGCGACGTTGGCCTGGCGCTCGACCTGCCGTACTACGACGCCGACGTGGGCGAGGACCCGCGCCACCGCAGCGAGCTTGGCGACATCCGCCTCGGAGCGCGCTGGGTGGCGCTCGAGCGTGGGGGCTTCGCGCTGGCGCCGGCGCTGCGTCTGACCTTCCCCAGCGGCGGCTTCGCGCGCGCGCGACGCGACATGCTGATCGAGCCGGCGGCGCTGCTGCAGTATCGCCTCGGCGAGCGCCTGACGTTCTCCAGCGGCCAGGCGCTGGTGGTCGGCGCCAAGCTGACCGCCGACGACGGCGCCGCGGTGGCCACCGAGCTCTTCTATTCGGCGAGCTACAGCGCCGCCTGGCAGGTGCTGCGCGCGCTGCAGCTTTTGGGCGAGCTGACGACGGTCATCGGTCTGCGCGGCATCGCTGGCCGCGGCGACGACGCGCGCGCCGTGGCGCTCGCCGCGGCGGCGCGCCTGACGCTCGGCCGCGTGCGCCTGTCGCTGAGCGGCGGCGCCGGCCTCAACAGCGACGCGCGCGAGCTGCTTGGCCGCTACGCCTTCGGCGTGCTGGTCGAGCTCGGGCTGTGAGACGCTGCGGGTCGAGATGAAGCTGCGCACACGGCTGACGCTGATGTTGCTGGCGCTGGCGCTGGTGCCGCTGGTCGTCGCGACCTTGCTGATCGCGGGCAGCAGCACGCGGCGCCTGCGTGCCGAGGCGCTGCAGTATCAGCTCGCCGCCGGCGGCATCGTCGTCGCCGACGTCACGCGGGCGCTGCTGCTGGCGCGCAGCGAGCTCGAGACGCTGGCGTCGCTGGTCTCCGACGTCAGCCTCGCCGCTGCGGATCGCCAGCGCATCGCGCGCGCAGCGTTGCTTCGCGCCAACCGCATCGACGCGCTGACGGTGTATCGCGCCGATGGCCAGAGCGTGCTGACGCTGGTCTCCGACGCACGCGGCAGCGAGGCGGCGCCCGGGGCGCTGCCGGCGGCCGTGCGCGAGCGCGCGCAGAAACAGGGCTTCGATCTGGGCAAGGCGGCGGTGCGCGGCAGCGGCGCCAAGCGCCACGTGCTGGCGCTGCTCGTGGTGCCGATGTGGCGCGGCGCGGGCCGCAAGGACCGCACGCTGCACGGCTTTGTCGCGGCGCCGCTGCTGCTCGATCACCTCTCGCGCATCGTCGCGTCGGTCAGCCGCGAGCGCTTCTCCAAACGCGCCGACCGCATCTTCATCATCGACGCCACGCTGACAGTCATCGCCGCGCACGACATCGGCCGCGTCGGCAAGTCCGCGCGCAGCGACCCAGCCGCGCGCGACCTGGCGCTGGGCAACAAGGGCCGCGTGCGGTCGCGCGGCTTCGGCTACATCAGCGAGTACGCGCGCTCCGGCGAGGCGCTGCTCGGCACCATGACCACCGTGCCCACGCTCGGCTGGCACGTGGTGGTGGAGCAGAGCCGCGCGCGCGCGCTGGCCTCGGTGCGCAGCACGTGGATTACCGCGGCGACCATCGCTGTCGGCGCCGCCGTCTTCGCCGTGGTGCTGGGGCTGCTCCTCGCCGGCGGCGTGGCGCGGCCGGTGAGCGCGGTGGCGAGCGCGGCGCGGCGCGTGGCGGGCGGCGACTTCGACGCTCGGGTGCCCGGCGACAAGCGCGGCGACGAGGTGGGCGAGATGGCGCGCGCGTTCAACGTGATGAGCGACGACCTGCGCAGCTATCGCGAGCGCGTGGTCGAGGAGACGCGCATCCGCGCCGACCTGAGCCGCTATCTGAGCGCGGAGCTGGTCGAGAGCGTGGTCTCGCAGAAGACCGAGCTGCGGCTCGGCGGCGATCGCCGCCAGGTCACGGTGCTGTTTGCCGACGTGGTGGCCTTCACGCCGATGGCCGAAAAGCACAAGCCCGAAGAGGTGGTCGCGATCCTCAACGAGCTGTTCACCTTTCTCACCGAGATCGTCTTCAAGCACGGCGGGGTGGTCGACAAGTTCATCGGCGACTGCGTGATGGCGGTCTTCGGCGTGCCCGAGTCGCGCGACGATGACGCCGACCGCGCCGTCAGCGCCGCGCTCGAGATGATGCAGTGGCTCGACGTGGGCAACGCCAAGTGGCGCCGCGATCTTGGCGCGGAGCTGGCCTTGGGCATCGGCATCAACAGCGGCGAGGTCGTGGCGGGCAACCTGGGCTCGGAGAAGCGCATGGAGTACACAGTCATCGGTGACACGGTGAACGTGGCGGCGCGCCTCGAGACGCTCGCCCAGGCAGGGCAGGTGCTGGTCGGAGAGGACACGGCCAGTATGCTCGACGAGGACGACTACGAGCTCGAGGATCTGGGCGAGCATCCGGTGGCGGGGCGCGCGCGCGCCGTGCGCGTGTTCGAGGTCAAGGAATGAGCAAGCGCAAGACCAAACAGCAGGAGGGCCGCGAGTCATCGACGGTGGTCGTCGACCAGCCCGATCCGATGGTTGGCGAGCGCGTGGGCGACCGCTACGAGATCGAGGCGCTGCTCGGCGTCGGCGGCATGGGGCGTGTGTACCGCGCCTTTCACGCCGAGCTCGAGCGCGAGGTGGCGGTCAAGCTGATGCATCCCGAGCTGTGCGCCGATCGGCGCCGCGTCGAGCGATTTCGGCGCGAGGCGTTGGCCACCAGCCGCCTGTCGCACCCGTGCTCGGTCACGGTGTACGACTTTGGCGAGTGGGAAGGCATGCTCTATCTGGTGATGGAGCTTATCAGCGGCAGGCCGCTGGGCCTGGAGATGCATCGCAACTTGCCGTTCGACGCCGAGCTCACCGTGGCGCTGCTCTCGCAGGTCTGCGACGCGCTCGAGGCGGCGCACGAGGCGAAGGTCGTGCACCGCGATCTGAAGCCCGAGAACGTGATGCTGCTCGATGGCCCCGAGGTGGTGGTGGAGGGCTTTTCCTGCCCGCGTCTCAAGGTCGTCGACTTCGGCCTGGCGCTGCTGCTCGACGATGGGCGCGACCGTCTGACCAAGGAAGGGGCAGCGGCTGGTACGCCGATCTATATGTCGCCGGAGCAGTGCCGTGGCGAGCTCGTCGATCACCGCAGCGACATCTACTCGCTGGGCATCATGCTCTACGAGCTGCTCTGCGGCGAGGCGCCCTTCGACGCGCCGGCGCCGCAGGAGATCCTCATGCAGCACCTGCTGCGCGAGCCCACGCCGCCGAGCGAGCGCAACCCCGAGGCGGGCGTGCACTCGGCGTTCGACGCGGTGGCGCTGTGGGCGCTCGGCAAGGAGCCCGAGAGCCGGCCGCAGTCGGCGGCGGTGCTGCGCGAGGAGATGCAGACGGCGCTGGCGATCTCGCGCGGCGAGGTGCAGCCGAGCAGCGCGCGCAAGGCGAGCATCGTCAACGCCGACCGGCGCGCGCGCGCGGTGGCCTACGGGCTTCCCGAGCGCGAGGGCGAGTCCGCGCCGTCGGGGATCGATCTGGCGGCGATCGAGATCGCCGTGCTGGAAGCCGAGAGCGTGTCCTTTTCGCGCTCGGTGACGGCCTGTCTGCGCGCGGCGCGCGCGGCGGTGCAAACGGTGACGTCGCTCGAGGCGCCGCTCGGCGCGGGTGTCGTGGCGCTTGTCGTCGACGTGCGTGACGACGCGGGCGCCGGGCTCGATCGGCTGGCGGCGCACATGCAAGGCGGCAGGGGCGGCGGCGGCGCGGGTGCGATCGAAAAGCCGCCGGTGGTGGTGGTCGGCCCCGACGACAGCGTCGAGCCGATGGCGCGCGCGCTCGAGCTCGGCGTCGACCACTACGTTCCGGCCTCGCAGATGGCGGTCAAGCTGCCCAAAGCGGTCAAGCGCGCCGCCCGTCGCTACGCCAAGCGCAAGGGCTGAGCTAGACTCCCGTCAGTTCGCCATGGCCAATCACAGACCGAGCTTGCTCATCGCAGGAGCCGGACGAACCGGCACGCAGCTGGCGCGCCGCATGTGCGGCGACTGGGACGTGCGCGTGGTCGACGAGTCGTCCGAGGCGGTGCACAGCGAGGAGCTGGCGATCTGCGTGCAGCGCACCGTGGGCGACGCCACGTCGGCGCTGGTGCTGCGCAAGGCGGGCATCGAGAACGTCACCGCCGTGGTGGCCTGCACCGACAGCGACGAGAAGAACCTCGAGGTGCTGCGTGTCGCGCGCACCGAGTTCGGCATCGAGCGGCGCTATGGCGTCTTGCGCGAGCTGTCGTTCGAGGCACGCTACCAGAACGAGAAGGTCGAGCTGGTCGATCGTTTTCGCGCGCTGGCGGCGATGCTCGCCACGCGCATCTCGGGCGGGCAGGCGGTGGCGACCAACATCGGGCTGGGCTTGGGCGAGATCATCGAGGTCGAGGTGCTCAAGCACTCGTCGGTGGTCGGGCGGCGGCTGCGTGATCTGCGGCCGACGCGCTGGCTGGTGGGGGCGATCTACCGCGAGGACCAGCTCATCGTGCCGCATGGCAACACGGTCATCGAGGCGTTGGATCGCGTCCTCGTCATCGGCGACCCGGAGCTGCTGCCGTCCATCGCAACGCTGATCGGCGCCGGCGAGCCGGAGTTTCCGCTGCACTTCGGCTCGCGCATCGCGCTGCTCGGCACGCCTGGCGTCGGACAGCTCGCCAACGAGGCGCGCTATCTGCTCGAGGCGACGGCGGCCAAGGCGCTCAAGGTGATGGTGGCGCCGGGCGACATCGCCGCCGCGTCCGATCGCTGCACGCAGGCGGACCTGGCGCCCGAGATCGTCGAGATCAACGACGCCCAAGGGCGCGCCGATCTGGCGGCGGCGACGGCCATGCGCGACGTGGGATTGGTGCTGCTCGAGCCGCGCGAGCTGCCGCTGATGGCGCGCATCGGCCTCAAGCGCAGCGAGACGGTGCAGCTCATCGACCGTCTCGGCGCGCCAGCGATCATCTCGCGCGGCACGGTGCCGTACCGCAAGGTGCTGCTCGCGTTGGCCGAGCTGCCCTTCGACATGGAAGCGGCGCAGATCGCCATCGACGTGGTGCGTATGGTCGAGGCCGAGCTTCACGTCGGCGTGGTGCACCACGCGCCGCTGGTGGTGGGCGACGAGATGCGCGCGCGCATGGAGGCGCAGCGCACCGATGTCGTCGAGCTGGCCAAGATGTACAACACCAAGGCGCAGGTGGACGTCTACGAGGGCAACCCCATCGAGGAGCTGGTCAAGGCCAGCGCTGACTTCGACCTGCTCGTGCTGCCTTATCGGCGCAAGCGGCGCTCTTCGTTGACGCGGCCCGATGTCGGGCAGAACCTGCTGCACCGCGCGCGCTGCTCGGTGTTGGTGATGCCGCAGGGCTGAGGCGTGCACGTCCACGACGCCCTCTCGCTGCTGTTGTTCGCGCTCGGCGCGTTTCTGATCCCGCTCGGCGCGGGGCGCATCGGCGTGCCCGCGGCCGTGGGCGAGATCATCTACGGCGTCGTCGTCGGGCCGCACGTCATCGGGCTGATGCACAAGGGGCCGATGACGACGTTCCTCGCCGAGCTCGGTTTTGCTTTCCTGATGTTTCTGGTGGGCCTCGAGATCGACTTCTCGCGCATCGAGCGCGCCGGGACGCGCAACGTCGCGGTGAGCGCCATCGCGGCGGCGGCTGTCTTCGTCGTGGCTTGGGCGGCGACGCTGGTGCTCGACCTGCCGCTGTTTCTCGCCCTCGTCTTTGCCGCCATGAGCGTCGGCATCTTGCTTGTCACGCTCAACGAGGTCGGCATGACCAAGTCGGACGCGGGGCAAGGCATGATCTTCGTCGGCTCGCTCGGCGAGGCGCTGACCATCGTCGCGCTGACGGCGCTTTCGTTCTACTACCGCTTCGGCATCGGCCTGCGCCTAGCGCTCGAGCTGGGCAAGCTGGTGGCGATCTTTTTGGCCGCCTATGCCGTGCTGGTGCTGCTGCGCACGCTGATCTGGTGGAAGCCGGCGAGCTTCATGCGCGTGGTGCGCACCCACGACCCGTCCGAGGTCGGCGTGCGCGCGGGCATGGCGCTGATGCTGTCGTTCGTCGCGCTGGCGGCGCTGCTCGGCATCGAGCCGATCCTCGGCGCCTTTCTGGCAGGCGCGCTGTTCTCGTTCGTCTTTCGCGCCAAGGGCGTGCTCGAGACCAAGCTCTCGTCGATCGGCTTCGGCTTCTTCGTGCCGATCTTCTTCATCTGGGTCGGAACCGAGTTCGACGTCTCGGTGGTCGGATCGACCAAGACCTGGGTCACCGTCGCGACCTACGCTGGCGCATCTCTGATCGCCAAGCTGCTGCCCTCGATGCTGCTGCTGGCGCGCGGCTTCTCGCTGCGCCAGTGCCTCGGCTCGGCGTTGCTGCTCGGAGCGCCACTGACCCTGCTCGTGGCCATCGCCCGCATCGGCCTCGACGTGAAGGTGATCAGCAAGTCATCGGCCGCCGCCGTGGTGCTGCTCGCCATCGTGACGGGGATCGTGTTTCCGATGCTGTTCAGGCTGCTCTTCCGGCCCCGCGCAGCGACGCCGCAGTAGAGCTTCGGCTTCGGCGCTCGGCTTCGGCTTCGGCGCTCGGCTTTCGCCTTTCGGCTTCCGGCTTTCGAGGGGCGCCGCGGCGCCGGGTGACGCCACGGCCGGGGCGGGCTAGCGCTTTCGGCTCATCGGCCGGAGCGTCGCACGCTGGCGGTCATTGAGCTCGTAGAGCCCGCTCAGCGACTCGCCGGCGAGTGCGCCTCGCAGCTCGAGGATATCGAGACAGGCCGTGCACTCGCTCGCCTCGTTGAGCGCGAGCTGGAAGCGCCGCGCTCGATCGGCGCCCGTCGTCACGTTGGCCTCGGCGATGTTTCGCAGCACTGAGGCCGCGGCGTCTTTCGCCTGCGTGACGTCGCGGCTTCGAGGCGCGTTGACGAGGGCCTTGTCGAGCTCGACCAGGAACTGTCGTCCGATAGCGTAGGCGTCGAGCTTGTGCAGTGAGTTTCGCATCATGTCTCCTTTCGAGGGTCGTTGCCACGGCTGCGGCGGCGTTTGCCCCCTTCCAGGCGCATCAGGCGTGACAGCCCAGCGCCACGTCGCCCAAGAGACCACCACTGCTCGACCACGCGCCCGTCAAATACACGGCGTCGTCCAACTCCGCGCTGGGCTGGCGCGCCTGATGCGCCACAAAGGGCAGACGCCGCCGCAGCCGTGGCAACGACCCGACGCGGAGCCCAGCGCAAGTCGCAGTCAGGTCGGCTTCGCGCTCGGATTCGGCGTTCGGATTCGGATTCGGCTGCCGGATTCGGATTCGGCTGCCGGATTCGGATTCGGCTGTCGGATTCGGATTCGGATTCGGCTGTCGGATTCGGCTTCGGCGCTCGGATCCGGTTTCGGCCTTCGGCCCGCGATAGCCCCTACTTCTTCTTCGCCGCCTTCGCTTCGCGCTTCTCCCGACCACGCCGCCGAAGCTCGCCAATCCCGATCGGCACCAAAAGCACGCCGCCAAAGATCAGGCCCCAGTTCTGCGGGATCGCCGCCTCGGCGTTGCCCTTGGCGCGCAGCAGCGGCTCGAGCTTGGGATCGGCGCTGGCGATGGCGCGCTCGACGTTGGCGCGGCCCATGGCGCTGCCGACGAGGCCCACCGAGGGCGGGATGGCGGCGCCGAGCAGCGCGAGGATCAAGGTCCACTTGCTCGCCTTGGACGCGTGCAGGATCGCGAAGACGAGGCCGAAGGCGAAGCCGATCAGGATCAGATAGCCCCACACGCCGGCGACGCGGACGATGTCGAGCATCGGCTAGAGCTCCTCGAAACAGCGGCGCGCGGCGGCGCAGGCGCCCGGGCCGACCGGCGCGTCGTCGGGGCCGACCACCTGCTGGCTGCGCAGGCAGATGTACTGCGCGGTGGTGCTGCTGGTCGTCATGTCGCAGCCGTCGCGGCCTTTGACGTAGAACATCTTGCAGCGCAGGTGGCGGCAGACGTCGGCGCCGAGGTCGGCTTCGGGCTCGATGGACTCGGCATCGTAGATCGGGCCGGCGCTGGCGTCGTGCTCGGGCTCGGCGTCGAGCAGCGCGTCGACTTCGGAGCTCAGCGCGCCGGGTTCGTTTGCTCGTGGCATAGCGTGCTCCTCTCTCAGGGCCTCGGGCCTCTGGCCTCGGGCCTCGGGCGAGTGGGTGCAGTGCATTGGCGCTTCGCGTGGGGAAAGGCCACGGGCCACAGGCTACGGGCCACAGCGCGCCCCGCGCGCGCCGCGCACGCTTCGCCGTAGCGTGGTGCCGCGATACGCTGGCGCGCACCCGCGAATGGCAGAGCAGGCGCGGCGAGTGGCGCTCGGTCGTCGAGTGCGATCCTGTGGCCCGTGGCCCGTGGCCTGTGGCCTTCCAGTGCTCGCGTGGTGCCCCTGAAGCCCGAGGCCCGAAGCCTGAAGCCTGAAGCCATCATCACCATCACTTCGACACCAGCGCCTGCGTCAGGGCGCGCCTGACCAGCGCCTTGACCAGCGGCACTTTGTACCCGTTGTCGTCGAGCGGGTCGGCGCCGGCGAGCGCCGCCTCGGCTGCCGCCTTGATCAGCGCCTCGTCAGCGGCCTTGCCCACCAGCGCCGCCTCGGCCTTCTTGGCGCGCCACGGAATGGGCGCCACCGAGCCGAGCACGACGCTCGCCGCCGCGATCTTGCCCGCCGTCACGGTCAGCGAGACGGCGACCTCGCCGAGCGGCCAGTCGAAGCTCTGCTTTTGCTTCTGCTTGATGTACGCGCTGCGCTGTCCCGCCTGCGGCGCGGGCAGCTTGACGGCGCTGATCAGCTCACCCGCGGCGAGCACGTTCTCGCGCTGCACGTCTTTGCTTGGCGCGACGAAGAAGTCGGCCATGGCGAGCTCGCGCGTGGCGACCTTGCCATCTTTGCCGGCCCGCTGAAGCTCGAGCTTGGCGCCGAGCGCCGAGAGCGCCACCGCCGCCGCCGACGGATGCACCACGGCGCACTTGTCGTTCTCGAAGATGGCGTGAAACGCGTTGTCGCCGCTGTGGGCGAAGCACTTGTTGCCGCCCTTGCGCAGGCAGTGGTAGTCGGCGTCGCGGAAGTACCAGCAGCGCGGGCGTTGGCACAGATTGCCCGCCAGCGTGGCCATGTTGCGGATCTGCGGCGTCGCCGCCGCCGCCGCCGCCTCGGCCAGCGCGGCGTAGGCGGGCACGCCGGCGAGCGCCTTGGACTCGGCGAGCTGCGCCAGCGTCGCCAGCGGCCCCAGCACGGCGCCCTGCTCGCCGCTCGCCGCGGCGATCTTGTCGAGCCCGGCGATGGTGCGCAGGTTGATCAAGCGCGGCGGGGCGCTGATGCCCTCCTTCATCAGGTCGAGCAGGTCCACGCCGCCGGCCTTGGCCACGGCGCCTTTGGCTTGCCCCAGCGCGCCGAGCGCCGACGAAAGCGATGATGCATTGACGAGCTCGAAGGGTTTCATCGCGCGCCTCCCTTCTTCGCCGCCGCCAGCGCCGCCAGCACCCGCGCCGGCGTGATCGGCAGCGCCATCACGCGCGCGCCGATGGCGTTGTAGACGGCGTTGGCGATGGCTCCCGGCGTGGCGACGATCGGCGGCTCGCCGAGCCCCAGCGCGCCCGTGCTGTTGGAGCCGTTGTAGACGTCGAAGAGCTGCACGTCGATCTCCGGCACATCGACAGCGCCCGCGATCTTGTATTGCTCGAGGTTGGCGTTGGTCACGTGGCCCTGTTGGCTGTCCATCACACGCTCCTCGAAGAGCGCCATCGACATTCCCTGCAGCACCGCGCCGTTGACCTGGCTGCGCGCTGTCAGCGGGTTGAGCAGCCGGCCGGCGTCCTGCACGGCGACGATCTTGACCACGCGCACCACGCCGGTCTCGATGTCGACCTCGACCTCGGCGAGCTGCACGCCTGCGGTGGTTTCGCGGTAGGCCTTGTAGTTGGGCGCGCGCGGGCCGCTGAACGTCATCGTCTGCTCGGGAAGCCGCGCGCAGAGCTTCTTGAAGCTGATCTGCTTGCCGCCGTCCTTGCTCTGCACCTTGCCGTCGGCGAAGACCAGCGCCGCGTCGTCGCCGAGACCGAGCACCTTGCGCGCCAACGCCTCGAGCCGCAGCCGCGCGCGATAGCCGGCCTTGCGCGCCGCGGGTGACATGGTCGGCGTCGTCGTGCTGCCGCCCGAGCCGGGTGCGTAGGGGCCGCTGGTGTCACCGATGTGCGTTCGGATCGCGCTCGGCGAGAGGCCCAGCTCCTCGGCGACGACCATCGCCAGCAGCGTGCGCGCGCCCGTGCCGATGTCCTGGCCGCCCGAGATCACCTCCACCATGCCGTCGTGGTGCAGCTTGACGTGGATCTCGCCGCGCGCGCGCCCGGTGTTGTACCAGAGGCCGTTGGCGACGCCGATGCCGCGCCGGAGCTCGCCGTGCGCGCCGAGCTTGGCGCCGCCGCCGGCCTTCTTGTTGCGGCGCGCGTCCCAGCCGATGCGCTCGGCGCCGCGCCGCAGCTCGGCCTGACGCACCGGGTTCTTGTCGTTGTTGATGCGAAACGCGATCGGGTCGACGCCGGCGCGCTCGGCGAGCATGTCGATGGCCTGCTCGAGCGCGAAGGCGCCCTGCGGGTGGCCCGGCGCGCGAAACGGCGCCGCCGGCCCCGCGTTGGTGTAGACGTCGTGCTCGACGGCCGCCTTGCTCTTGCAGTCGTAGAGGTTGTAGAGCGGCGAGGCCGTGCCCGCGCCGCCCGCGATGCCGCCGGTGCCGTAGGAGACGGTCTTCATCGCGCTCAGCTGCCCGCGCGCGTCGGCGCCGAGGGTAAGCCGCTGCAGCGAGTCGGGCCGGTTGCCCGTCGCCGTCTGCTCCTCCTCGCGGTCGAGACACAGTCGCACCGGCGCGCCGGTCTGACGCGAGAGCTTGGCCGCCAGCAGTCCATGGGTGCCCGCGTGAAACTTGCTGCCGAAGCCGCCGCCGACGTACTCGGCGTGCACGCGTACGCGCGCCACCGGGATCTCGAGCGCCTTGGCGATCTCGTCGCGCACGGCGAACGTTGCCTGCGTCGAGCACCACACGTCGGCCTTGCCGTCCTTGTAGTCGACGACGATGCCGTGCGGCTCGAGCGAGCTGTGCAGCACCACCTGCGTGCGGAAGGTCGCCTCGACCTTGTGCTTGGCCGCGCGCAGCCCCTTGGCCACGTCTCCGCGCCGCCGCGACTTGCTCTTGCGGATGTTGGCGCTCTTGCCCGCGCCCGCACTCGCGCCGGCGCCGCCGGCGTGCACTGCCGGAGCCGCCGCCTTCATCGCGTCGTCGAGCTGCACCACGAACGGCCGCGTCTTGTAGCTGACCTTGCACAGCGCGAGCGCGCGCGCCGCGACGTCCTCGCTGGTCGCCGCGATCGCGGCCAGCGGTTGGCCGACGAAGCGCGCGTTGCGCACCGGCAGCACCACCACGCCTTTGACGCCGGCGAGCTTCTTGGCCTTCGCCACGTCGATCTGCTGCACCTCGGCCGCCGCGTGCGCCGCGCGCAGCACGCGCGCGTAGAGCATGCCCGGCCGCTTGATGTCGGTGGTGTAGCGCGCCTTGCCGGTGACCTTGGCCAGCGCGTCGTGGCGCGTGGCGTCCTTGCCGATCACGGCGAGCTTGCTGTCGGCGTCCCACGGCGCCGGCTCACCCGGCGGCAGCTCGATCTCGACGCTCTCGATGTGTCCGGGGAAGCCGAGCTTGGCCTTGACTCGTTTTGCCATCGTCTTAGCCCTTCGCCTTGCTCGCGCCAACGCGCGCCACGGCGGCGAACACGTGCGGATAGGTGCCGCAGCGGCACAGGTTGCCCGCCACGGCGGCGCGCACCTCGGCTTCGCTCGGCCGCGGATTGCGATCGAGCAGCCCCTTGCACGACATCAGCATCCCCGGCGTGCAGTAGCCGCACTGCGTCGCGTCGCACTCGACGAACGCCTGCTGCAGCGGCGAGAGCTTGTCGCCCGCGGCGAGCCCCTCGACGGTCTGCACGCGCCGGCCCGCCGCGTCGACGGCGAGCGTCAGGCACGAGCACACCGGCGCCCCGTCGAGCAGCACCGTGCACGCCCCGCAGGCGCCGCGATCGCAGGCCACCTTGGTGCCCGTCAGATCGAGCGCGCCGCGTAGCGCCTCGGCCAAGGTGGTGCGTGTCTCCACCGTCACCGTACGTTTGGCCCCGTTGACCTCGAGCTCGAGGGCCACGCCCTGCGGCCCGATCACCGCGTCGCGCTGCGCCGCCGCCGTGGTCGCGCCCTTGCCGGACTTGGGCTTGTTCTTCGACGTCGTGCTGCAGGCCGCCGCTGCGGCCGCCGCCCCGGCGCTGGCGGAGCGCAAAAACGAGCGCCGCGAGAGCCCTTTGTCACGCTTGCTATGGTCAGCCATGGGCGGAAGTGTAGCGCGCCTCGAGATGTGGCAACATCGGTGGTGACATGACCGTCGAACCCGCACAGCCGCTCGAGTCCACCGACCTCGACGCCGTACAGGAGATCGCCGAAGCACGCGCCCAGGTGCTGCGCGAGATCGAAAAGCGCGTCATCGGTCAGAAGGAGGTCATCGAGCATCTGCTGGTGGCGCTCTTCGCGCGCGGGCACTGCCTGTTTGTCGGCGTGCCCGGCCTCGCCAAGACGCTGCTGATCTCGACCCTCGCCGAGCTGCTCAACCTCTCCTTCGCGCGCATCCAGTTCACACCCGACCTGATGCCCTCGGACATCACCGGCACCGACGTGCTCGAGGAAGACCCCAGCACCGGGCGCCGCATCTTCCGCTTCATCAAGGGGCCGATCTTCGCCCACATCGTGCTGGCCGACGAGATCAACCGCACGCCCCCCAAGACGCAGGCCGCGCTGCTGCAGGCGATGCAGGAGTATCGCGTCACCGCGGGCGGCACCACACACGAGCTGGCGCAGCCGTTTCTTGTCTTCGCTACGCAAAACCCCATCGAGCAGGAGGGCACCTACCCGCTGCCCGAGGCCCAGCTCGACCGCTTCATGTTCCACGTCGATGTCGACTATCCGAGCGAGGACGAAGAGATCGACATCGTCAAACAGGTCACCAGCGACTACCGCCCCACGCTCTCCAAGGTGCTCAGCCCGCAGCGCATCCGCGACCTGCAGCAGCTGGTGCTGCGCGTGCCGGTGGCAGAGCACGTCGTCAAGTTCGCCGTGCGCCTTTGCCGCCTCAGCCGCCCGCGCAGCGAGAACGCGCCGGCCGTGGTGCGCGAGTACATCAGCTGGGGCGCCGGGCCGCGCGCGTCGCAGTATCTGATCCTCGCCGGCAAGGCCAAGACCTTGCTCGAGGGCCGCTACGCCGTGCGCCTCGAAGACATCGAAGCCCTCGCGCGACCGACACTGCAGCACCGTCTCGTACGCAACTTCCACGGCGAGGCCGAGGGCGTGCGCGTCAACGAGATCATCGACGCGCTCGTCGCCGCCGCGCGCGCCGAGGCGTGAGCGCTCCTTGAGCTCGGAGCGACGATGAGCTCGGAGCGACCAAGGCCCCCCGTGCGCTCGGAGGGCACCGCGACCCACGCCGCGCGCCGCCGCCACCGCCACCTCGACGCGCGCGTGCTGGCCAAGCTCGCCAATCTGCAGCTGCGCGTGCGCGCCGTCGTCGACGGCACGATGGCAGGCCTTCACCGCTCGCCGCACCACGGCTCGAGCATCGAGTTTGCCGAGCACAAGGACTACTCGCCCGGCGATGACCTGCGCCGCCTCGACTGGAAGGCCTACGCCAAGTTCGACCGCTACTACATCCGCCAGTACGAGGACGAGACCGAGCTCAAGGCGTACCTGCTGCTCGACGCCAGCGGCTCGATGGACTACGGCGCGCCGCTGTCGAAGCTCGAGTACGGCAGCGTGCTCGTCGCCTCGCTTTCGTACCTGCTCGCGCGCCAACGCGACCAGCCAGCACTCGTCACCTTCGGCGACGGTATCCGCGACTACGTGCCGCCCCGCTCGCGCGGCGGACACGCCGCCGCCGTGCTCGGCACCCTCGAGGCGCTGCGCGCCGAAGGCCCGACGCACCTCGAGGCCACGCTCAACAAGCTGATCGAGCAGATGCGCCGCCGCGCGCTGGTCGTGCTCGTCTCGGACCTCTTCGACGTCGACGAGGCGGGGCTCAAGCTGCTGCGCCACCTGCGCGCGCGCCGCCACCAGGTGGTGGTCCTGCACCTGCTGCACGACGACGAGCTGACCCTGCCGTTTCACGACGTGACGCTTTTCGAGGGCATGGAGACGACGCGCGAGGTGCTCGTCGACCCGCGCAGCATCCGTCAGGCCTACCTGCGCGAGATGCAGGAGTTCGTGCGGCGCAGCGAGTCGCTTTGCAAGGAAGGCGAGATCACCTATCGGCTCGTGCGCACCGGCGACGCCGCAGATCAGGTGCTGCTCTCGCTGCTGTCGGGGCGCGCAGCCGGGCGCGGCGGGCGCGCGCGAGGCGGACGATGAGCTTCGTCGCGCCGCTGATGCTCATCGGCGTGCTCGGCGCCGCCGTGCCGCTGCTGGTGCACCTGATCGGCAAGCGCCGCGCGCCGCGCCGCCGCTTTGCCGCCATCGACTTCGTGCTGCGCTCCAATCGGCGCCTGGCACGCAGTCTCGTGATCCGCCAGTGGGTGCTGCTCGCGCTGCGCATGGCGCTCGTCGCGGGCATGGCGGTGATGATGGCCAAGCCGTTCTTCTTGACCGAGTCGGATCTGCCGGCCCTCGGCGGCGGCGCCCAGAGCGCCGTGATCGTGCTCGACGACACGATGAGCATGCGCTGGAAAGACTCCGACGGCTCGCTGATCGAGCGCGCGAAAAAACGCGCCGCGCACCTCGTCGGCGTGCTCGGCGCGCGCGCCGACATCGCCGTCATCTCGGTGAGCAAACCGGCCGGGCCGCTGCCCAAGCTGACGCGCGACTCGCGCCGCGTGCGCGCCGCCATCGCGAGCCTCGACGCGACCTACCGCCACGCGCGCCTCGCCCCGGCGCTCACGCAGGCGCAGCTCTCGCTGCGCAGGTCGACGCTGCAGGGCCGCCACATCTTCGTCATCAGCGACATGGCGCGCCACGGCGAGACGACGCAGAGCAAGCTGCCCGCCGGCATCGCCGTGCACTACGTCGACGTGGCCAAGGGCAAGAGCCTCGCCAACCGCGCGGTGGTCTCGCTCACGGCGGCCAGCTCGCACGCCCCCGGCCAACACGCCACGCGCATCGAGGCGAACATCTGCAACTACTCCGCGCGTGCCAGCCGAGTGCGCGCCACGCTCGCCATCGACGGCGCCGAGGTCGCGCGCGGTCTGGTCAACCTCGAGGCCTTCGGCTGCCAGACCAAGCGCTTCGAGCACTCGTTTTCGCGCGGCGGCGCCCACGACGCCGTAGTCTCGATCGAAGACGACGCGCTCGACGTCGACAACCGGCGCTACCTGCGCGTCGAGGTCGAGGTGGACATCAAGGTCCTGATCGTCAACGGCTCGCCTTCGCCGCTGCGCCACCGTGACGAGCTGTTCTACCTCTCGGCGGCCTACGCCAGCGGCGGCGAGGGACAAGCGATCACGCCGCGCGTCACCACCGCCGACGACCTCGAGCGCGTGCGCATCGACGCTCACGACCTCGTCGTGCTCGCCAACGTGCGCGAGCTTCCGCGCAAGCACGTCGCCGAGCTCGAGGCCTTCGTCGCGCGCGGCGGCGGGCTGCTGATCACCATGGGCGACCAGATCTCGCCGCGCCATCTCAACCGCTCGCTGGCCAAGCTTCTGCCGCAGCCGCTGCGCGGCGTGACCGCGACCACGCCCGATCGCAGCGGGCGCTCGGCGCTGCGCATCGGCCGCGTCGACACCGAGCACCCCGTCGTGCACGCCTTCTTCGACGAGCGCACCGGCGGCGGCCTACGCCAGGCGCGCTTCTACCGCGTGGTGCGGCTGCGACCGCGGCCTGGCTCCTCGGCGGACGCGCGCCGCGTGGTGGCGAGCTACGATGACGGTTCGCCGGCGCTGGTCGAGCGCCGCATCGGCAGCGGCCGCGTGCTGCTCTACACCTCCACCATCGACCGCGACTGGAACGATCTCCCGATCCGCCCCGGCTACCTGCCGCTGATGCAGCAGATCGCGCGCTACCTGGGACGTGCCCTCGACCGCGCCCCGCGCCCGCCGATCCTCGTCGGCGCGCGCCAGCGCGTGGCGGTGATGCCCAGCAAGCAGCACCGCGTCAGCGATCCCTCGGGCGCCGAGACGCTGTGGTCGATCGCCGACGTCAAACGCCGCAAGCACCTCGCCATCGAGGTCTCGCGCCCGGGCTTTTACCGCGTGGCGGTGCAGGGCGCCGACCGCGTGTGGCGCCCGCTCGAGCGCGAGACCTTCGCCTCCAATGTGGATCCCGCCGAGTCGGATCTGCGCCGCGCCGCCGCCGATCCCGCGGCGCTGGTCGCCAGCGCACCCAAGGGCACCGTTCGCCGCGCCAAGCGCAAGGTCGAGCTGTGGCACGGCGTCGGGGCGTTCTTGCTCGCCTTTCTGCTGGTCGAGTCGATCCTCACCCGGCGCGGCTGACTAGCTGGGTGGCCAGCTCGCCAGCGCAGCCGTCTCGTTTTCGAATGGCGGCCAGGCGCGCCGGGTCGCGCTAACTGGCCGTAATGTAAGCGACTAGCTCGATCGCCGAATCCGGCCCGCTCCTTGCGATGGAGGTGGTCAACGCGTGAACACGCAGAGGAGGAGATCGAGATGGACCCCAACCGCCCCATCAGCTCGCGAGCTTTTGTTCGAGCTTGCCTCGTGGTCGCGCTCTTCGCTTTCGTGTGGCCCGTCTCGGCCCTCGCGGCGCCGTTCAAGACCAGCGGTCAGACGACCTATAAAGCGCGCCGCACGGTGCGTGGTCGCGAGTTCCGCATCGTCAGCTACAACGTGCAGAACCTCTTCAAGTTCCGCCCCAACGAGGCCGACCAGCGCATCCAGAAGCGCGGCGCCCGTCGCGGCCGCAGCGCGCACTACGTGCCCAAGTCGGAAGCCGACTACCGCGCCAAGGTCGACAAGCTCGCCGCGCAGATCGCCAAGTTCGGCGCCGACGTCATCGCGCTGCAGGAGGTCGAGAACTTCAAGCAGTTCAAGGGCCGTGACTCCGCGCTCTACGATCTCGTCAAAGCCGTCGAGCGCCACACCGAGGCGGCCGGCAGCAAGGTGACCTACCGCTTCACCAACTCGCCCGGCTTCTCCGACATCCGCGGCATCGCCAACGCGTTCCTCTATCGCGCAGACCGCGTACGCCTCGCCAACGTGACGGCGAGCCACCCGATCCTCGGCGAGCGCAGCGGCGACGGCCAGTACACCACGCGCGCCGGTCAGAAGCGCACGCTCAACCAGGGCGTCTGGAATCCCAAGTCGCTCAACACCATCGCCAGCGAGTCGATCCTTGGCGACAAGCGCGGCAAGTTCGTCTTCCCGCGCCCGGTGCTCGTCGGCGCCTTCGAGATCTTCAAGGACCGCGTCGGCGAAGGTCCGGCCGAGGTCGTGCACGTCATCAACAACCACCTCAAGTCCAACCCCAGCGAGTACAAGCCGCGCCGCAAAGCTCAGGCCGCCTTCAACGCCAAGCTGGTCAAAGACCTGACCAAGGCCAACCCCGAGGCGAAGGTCATGGTCGCCGGCGACATGAACGTCGACCTCAACCAGGCGTCTCATCGCACGCAGCTCGGCGCCATCGAGGCCCTCACGCCCGCCAAGCGCGGACCGAACCTGCTCGAGAACCTGACGGCCAAGCTCGACCACAAGCAGACCTACGTCTGGGACGGCGCCCCGCAGCACCTCGACTGGGTCTACGCCTCGCCCGCGCTGGCCAAGACGCTCGTCGACATCACCACGCCGCACATCAACAGCCCGCAGCCCAAAGACTCGCGCGCGTCGGACCACGACCCCGTGATCACGCGCTTCGTCGGCTGGGGCAAGTAGGCAGGAGCGGGCGCTACTGCAGCTCGCGCTTGATGTCCGGCATCAGCGCGGCTGCAACCTGCGTCTTGAGCGCGCGATTCGATCCCTCTCCCACGCGCGTGACGAACAAGTCCTCGTGGTGGCGCACCAGCCCGAACTCGTCGAGGCACGCCACGCCGCCGCAGATCTCCATCGCGTCCACCAGAAGATGTGACGCCGTGCGCGAGCAGGCGATCTTCGCCTTGGCTGGCGATTCGCGCGGCAGCTCTCCGCGGTCGTAGCGCTGCGACTGATCGAGGATCACGTTGGCGTAGTGCTCGGCGGCGATGTCGAGATCGACCACCACGTCCTGCACGCGCTGAAAGCGTCCGATGACCTTGCCGCCGAATTGCACGCGCTCTTGCGCGTAGTCGGCGACCTTGTCGAGCGCGCTTCCGATGCTGGCCAGCGCGAGGCTGGCGATGAAGAGCCGCCCGCCGTTGAGCGCGTCGACCATCACCTTGAAGCCCTTGTCGACCTCGCCGAGCACGGTGCTGTTGTCGACGCGCACGTGGTCGAGCGCCACCGAGCCGGTCGACGACATCCGCCACACGCTCTTGCCCGCCATCTCGTTGTAGTCGACGCCCTTGGCGTCCATCGGCACGATGAAGCACGTGGTGCGATGACCGTTGCGCCCCTCGGGGTTGGTCATGGCGTGCACGATGAGGTGGCTCGCCCAGCGCGCGTTGGTGGTCCAACACTTCTCGCCGGTGATGACCCACGCGTCACCGTCGCGCTCGGCGCGCGTCTCGGGGTTGGCCGCGTCCGAGCCGCGCCCCGGCTCCGAGAGGCCGAAGGCGAACATGCGCTTGCCCGCCGCGAGGTCGGGCAGGTGCGCTTGCTTTTGCGCGTCGTTGCCGAAAGCCGAAAGCGGCTTGCTGCCCAGCGACGCCGCCGCGCCCGGCGTGATCGCCATCGAGTGCGCGTGGTAGGCGAGGGCGAGGCCCATCAGCACCAGGTCGGTGAGCTTGCCGCCCTGGCCGCCGTAGCGCTCCTCGATGTTGAGCCCGAACAGCCCGAGCTGTCCCATCTGCGCGATCAGATCGTCGGGCACGAGCGACTTTTCGCGCTCGAGCTTGAGCACGCGCGGCGCCAGCACTCGCTCGCTGAAGTTGGAGATCTCGCGGTAGAAGCCGAAACGCACGTCGTCGACGAGCGGTTCGATGTAGCGGTCGAAGCGGCGGGGCATCGGGGCGGCACTCCTGTTTCGTACCCCCAATGTAACGCGTTTCTCAGCGCTCGGCACCGCCCGGGAAGAGGCGTTTTCCAGCGAGCTTTTCGCCCGCTTCGTAGAGCCGCATGACCTTCGGATCGAGCCGCGTCGAGAGGCAGTACGCGGCGCCGGGCGGGCGCGCGATGTGCGGCGCGAAGAGGCGCGCCGCCGTCAGCACGTCGCGCGTGAGGTAGCGCGTGGGTACCGGCGGGTCGCCGCGCGGCTGCGGCTCGGCGTCTCGCCCAGCGAGCAGAAAGCCCCACTCGCCGAAGGTCGGCACGTTGGCGTGCAGCGGCCGCACGTAGAAGCCGGCCGCGTCGAGCGTGTCGCGCGCGCACCAGAACGCGCGGCGTGCCGTGTAGGGGCTGCCCGACTGCACGGAGATCACGCCGCCACGGCGCACGCGCCGGCGCAGCGCGCGATAGAACTCGAGCGTGAAGAGCTTGGCGAGGTCGGGCGTGCGGGGATCGGGGAAGTCGGCGATCACCACGTCGTAGCTGCCGGCGATGGCGTGCACGAAGCGGTCGGCGTCGAGGTGACGGATTCGCACCTCGGCGATCTTCTCGCGATGGCGGCGCAGGTTGAGGCGTTGGTTTTCGGCGGCCTTGTAGACGGGGCGCTTGCCGCTGCCCGGCGAGATGCCGGCGGCGGCCTCGACACGTACGCGCCGGTCGAGCAGCGCGCCGCGGTTGAGCCGCACCAACGGCCCGTAGGTGCGCGCCAGCTTGGTCACCGCCGGATCGAGGTCGACCAGCACCACGCGCCGCACGCTGCGCCAGCGCAGGATCTCGCGCACCGCCATGCCGTCGCCGCCGCCGAGCACGAGCACGTCACGCGGCGGGCGGCCGAGCGCCATCATCGCCGGGTGCACCAGCATCTCGTGGTAGATGTGCTCGTCCTCGCTGTCGAGCTGCAGGCGGCCGTCGAGAAACAGCGACAGCCGCGCGCCGGAGCCGGTGATCACGATGTGCTGGTACGGCGTCGAGACCTGCTTGCGCACTGGATCGGCGTAGAGGTGCTGGCGCGCGTCGCGCATCATCGCCGGCGCCGCGGCGCCGAGCGCGGCCAGCCCGATGGCCGCCGCCGCGGTGAGCGCCGCCAGCGCCACGCGGCGTTCGAGGCGCTTCCAGAAGACCACCACCGTGGCGAAGGCGACGCCGATGTTGAGCAGCCCCAAGATCAAGCTGATGCGGTCGAGCGGCAGCATCGGCAGCAGCGCGAAGGCCCACACCAGCGCCCCGGCCAACGCGCCGATGTAGTCGAGCGACAGCACCTGCCCGACGTTTTCGCGCAGCTCGGGCTGATAGCGCTGGTTGAGCCGCATCAGCAGCGGGATCTCCATGCCGATGGCGAAGCCGATGGCGAGCGCCAGCGCGTAGAGCACGAGGTGGAAGTGCTCGAGATAGGCAAAGGAGACGTAGAGCACGATCGCCGAGGCGCCACCGACGAAGCCGAGCGCCACCTCGACGATGACAAACAGCTGCGCCAGCCGCGCCGCGTCCTTGACCACGCGCTGCGCCAGGCCGGCGAGCCCCATGGCGAACAGCATCAGCGCGATGATCACGCTGAACTGCTCGACGGAGTTTCCCACCAGGTGGGTCGCCACCGTCGAGAGGCAGTACTCGTAGACGAGGCCCGAGCCGCCGAGAAACAGCACGCACATGGCGAGAAACCAGCGCGTGCCGCGCGGCAGCTGCTCGGTCGGCGGCTGCTCGGCTGGCGGCTGCTCGGTCGGCGGCTGCTCGGCCGCCTCGGCGTCGCTCACGCGGCCGGGAAGGTTGGACGCACCATCAGCGCGACGACCACCGCCACGCCGACCAGCGTCACCGACTCGAGAAACGCCGCGTTGGTGTTGCGGTCGCGATAGATCTCGTCGACGAGGTTGGCCTTGCCCATCAGCACGCGATCGACGAACACGCGCCACAGCGGCAGCATGCCGAGCCCGATGCCCGACACCACGGCGAAGGCGAGCAGGTTCTGCTGCCAGCCGATGAAGTCGCCGCGCGTTCCGCCCCACAGCACGACGCCGACGGCCACCATGTTGCCGCCCATGGCGATGCCCGCCGCGGCGTTGCCGCCGTGCTTGCGGCCATCGACCTCGTAGTCCTCGGCGATCGCGTCGAGGGGGTTCTTCTTGAACAGCCGCTGGTAGACCTGCGCGTAGAGGATCAGCACCAGCTGGCCGAGCACGAAGAAGGCGAGCGAGATGCCGAGCTCGTAGGCCATCACCTCCCAGCGCTCGGCCTTCTCGGGCAGCAGCGCCGGCGAGACGCGCCCCGAGAGCGCCCCCGCGAGCATCAGCCCGGTCGCGATGTACGTGCCGCAGAGCACCGCGCCGGCGCCGACGTTGCGGTCTTCCACCAGCTCCTTCTTGTTCTCGAAGCGGTGCAGGATCAGGCGGTCGTTGATCCAGCCCGAAAAGCGCAGCAGGAAGATCGAGACCAGGCCGTAGATCGCCACCTCGCCGAGGTCCCACGCGAGCGCCACCGGCGTGTCGCTGGCGCGGTGGTTGTCGGTGGCGATCAACGCAGCGAGCACGATCACCACGGCGCTCATGAAGCCGAAGAGGCTCGTGCCCACGGCGGGGTTGTCCGACTCGCTCAGCTCGTGGTCGACGTCGAAGCGGCTCAGCTTGGCGTACAGCACGCGCGCCAGCAGCAGCAGCATCGACACGAGCAGGATCATCGCGGCGATGTAGATCAGCTCGGAGAGATCGGTCGTGTCGTTCATTTGCCGTAGCCTCCGTAGCTGCGGCGATAGCCGTAGCCCGAGCGATAGCGTCCAGAGCGGCGTCCGTAGCTGCCGCCGTAGCGCCGGCCGGAGTAGCCGCCGCCGTAGCGCCGGCGACGGATCGCGGCGAGCCGCGCTTGCTTGCGCACCTCGGTGAGGTAGGCGCTGGCGTGGTAGCACTTCTTGCTGATGCGCCCGAGGCTGCCGTAGACCTTGCCCGGGCCGAAGTACGCCTCGCGCAGCGCCTGCGCGCGCTGGTAGAGGATGAAGTCGTTGTAGGGCACCTGCGCCGGGCCGCAGACGCCGTTGGGCGCGCGGCCGGCGTTGAAGACCCACACGTCGCCCGGTTGGCCGATGTCGCTCGGCGGCGCACCGACGTCGTCACCCATGCCGGCGAGGTCGGCGAGCGGATGACGGCGTCCGCCGCGCTGCGGCCGCGCTGCGGTCGCG
>JAGQIK010000137.1 GCA_020431405.1 Myxococcales bacterium | reverse complement strand
GCGTGTTGGCGCAGCACGACGCGGCTCGAGAGCTCGCGTTTGCTGCCGTCCTTGATCACGCTGCCTTTGCCTTTGGCGCCGTAGGTCGCTTTGCTGTGCTCGAGGACCTTGCCGTCGGCGTCGAAGGTGGCGCGGTAGCGGTGGGCGGTGTTCTTGGTGGCCCAGACCTTGTTGACCGAGATCGGCTGCGCGCCGGAGAGCAGCGCCTTCAGGCCGGCGAAGTCGAACACGCTGCGCGTGGTCTGGCCGCTGTCGGTGGGCTGCTGCGCGACCTGCTGGTAGCGCACGCGGTAGCTCGTCAGCGCGCCGGCGTCGTCGAAGGTCTTGCGTTTGACGATGCGGCGGCCCTCGCCGAGCTGCACCTGCGTGACGCTCTTCTGCGCCTGGCGCGTGAGCCAGTGCTCGCGTGATGCGTACTCGCTGCGCGTGCGCGCGCTGAGGTTCGTTCCGAGCACGCGCGTGACGCGGCGGTAGCCGTCGTCGTCGCGGCGGCGCACGTCATCGTGCGTGAGCTTGCGGCTGCGGTCGGTCTGCACGCGGTCGATCTGCACGCGGCGCAGCAGCACGTCGCCTTTGTAGTGGCGCACGATGAAGCGCTTGCTGCCATCCTCGCGGGTGAGGATGTCGCTGATGATGACGCGCCCATCGGCCTTGCGCGTGACGCGCGACTGGTGCGGCGAGGCCGGCGGCTCGACGACCTGCGCGCGCGCCGCGAAGGGGGCGAGCAGGGTCAGGAGCGCCGCCAGCACAGCGGGACGTAGGACCGAGCGTCTCATGCGCTCGGTCAAAGCATGCGCCATGCCGGCGCGCCGGCTAGTGATTTCGGGGGTCTAGCATCGGTGCCACTGACTGCTGCAGTGGCCGTCTGAGCACTAGTAGTCGATCGTGCGGCGGATCGCCGCCAGCACGCGCTCCTCGTGCGGCAGGTAGTGCGTCTCGAGCAGCGCGCCGGGGAAGACCGTGTCGAAGCCGGTGACGCGCTCGACCGGCGCCAGCAGCGACAACAGCGCGTTCTCGCCGATGGCGGCCGCCACCTCGGCGCCTACGCCGCAGGTGCGCGGGCCCTCGTGCAGCACCACGGCGCGCCCGGTCTTGACCACCGAGTCGACGAAGGTCTGCACGTCGAGCGGCACGATGCAGCGCAGGTCGACCACCTCGACGCTGATGCCCTCGGCCTCGGCCTTCTTCGCCGACGCCAGCGCCACCTGCAGCATGGCGCCGTAGGCGATGACCGTCACGTCGCTGCCTTCGCGCGCCACGCGCGCCTCGCCGAGCGGGATCTCGTAGGGCGCCGTGGGCACGGCCTGGCGGAATGCGCGGTAGATACGTTTCGGCTCGAGGAACACCACCGGGTCGTCGTCGCGGATCGACGCGATCAGCAGCCCCTTGGCTTCGTAGGGATCGCTCGGGATGACGACCTTGAGCCCGGGGGTGTTAGCCAGCATCGCCTCGTAGCTCTCCGAGTGGTGCTCGGGCGGGCGGATGCCGCCGCCGTAGGGCATGCGCACCACCATCGGCACGGCGAAGGTGCCGCGCGAGCGGTTGCGCAGGCGCGCCGCGTGCGAGCAGAGCTGGTTGAGGCAGGGGTAGATGAACCCCATGAACTGGATCTCGCAGACGGGGCGAAAGCCGCCGACGCACAGGCCGATGGCGCTACCGACGATGCCGCTCTCCGCGAGCGGCGTGTCGAGCACGCGCTTGTTGCCGAAGCGCTCGATGAGCCCTTCGGTGACGCGAAAGACGCCGCCGTCGGGGCCGACGTCCTCGCCCATCACGAGCACGGTCTCGTCGCGCGCCATCTCGTCGGCGAGCGCTTCGTTGAGCGCCTGCACCATGTTGAGGCGCTTCTCCTCGGCGACCGCGCGCGGCGCGGCGCTGCTGCCGGTGCGACCGGCGCTGACCTCAGCCATGGTTGGCTCCATTTCCACCGCGGACGGCGATCTCGTCGAGCAGGGCCTGACGCTGCGCGCGCAGCGTCTCGGGCATCGCGCTGTACATGTGATCGAAGATGTCCGTCGGCGGCGGCGGCGCGTTGTCTTCGAGGCGTGCCACCTCGGCTTCGACGTCGTCACCGAGCTTCTTCAGCGTCGCCTCGTGGCGCGTCTCGTCCCACAAGCCGCGCCCTTCGAGGTAGGCGCGCATGCGCTTGATCGGATCGCGCTCGGCCCAGTAGGCGACCTCGTCGGCGGAGCGGTAACGGGTGTGATCGTCGGCGGTGGTGTGGCTCTCCATGCGGTAGGTCACCGCCTCGATGAGCACGGGGCCCTCGCCGGCGCGCACCTTGCGCAGCGCGTCGCGCGAGGCGACGTAGCTGGCGAGCACGTCGTTGCCGTCGACCTGCACGCCCTCGATGCCGTAGGCGTGCGCCTTCTGCGCGATGGTCGCCGAGCGGGTCTGCTGCGTGATCGGCACCGAGATCGCCCAGCCGTTGTTCTGGATGAAAAACAGCGTGCGCGCGTTGAACACGCCGGCGAAGTTGAGCGCCTCGTGAAAGTCGCCTTCGGAGGTGGCGCCGTCGCCGGCGAAGCCGATCGCCGCGGTCGCCTCGCCGCGTAGCTCGAGCGCCATGCCGATGCCCGCCGCGTGAAGCAGCTGGCTGCCCACCGGGATCGACGGGGTCAGCGCGTTGACGCCAGGGAACACCGCCATGCGCTCGTCGCCCTTGCAGAAGCCGAACCAGTGGCGCATCGGCACGCCGCAGGCTTCGAGCACGCCTTGCTCGCGGATCGAGGGCACCAGCCAGTCGTCGGGCTCGATCGCCAGCGCCAGGCCGGCCTGCGCTGCCTCCTGGCCGCGCATCGAGCCGTAGGTGCCAATGCGACCCTGGCGCTGCATGGTCAGCGCCTTCTCGTCGAAGGCGCGCATGCGCATCATCAGCTCGAGCGCGCGCTGCAGCGTCGCGTCGTCGAGCTCGGAGGGCAGCAACGCTTCGTCGACCTTGCCGTCCTTGTCGAGGATCTCGATGCGCCGCGTGGTGGCGCTGTACACGTCCGTAATCGGCATGGCGCGGAGCATCCTGCGTCGGCGCCGGCTGTGTCAACGCTCGCCGGGGACGCATGTTGCTATAATGACTTCATGAAGCTTAGCCGTTGGGTTCTCTTGGCCGCGCTCGCGGGCGCCGGCATGGCGGGTTGCGCCGGCGCGCGAACGGTCGAGAGCGACGGCACCGCGCCGCAGTTCGACGGATCGCCGAAGGCGCCTGACCTCGGTCAGCGCGAGCAGGGCTTCGGCTTCCCCGACGTCAGCGTCGACGGCCTGGTCACGCAGGACGGGCCGACGCCAGACCTTCCGCCAGCGCCCGACGGCCCGCGCGGCGACCAGACCGTCGACAGCAAGCCGGGCGTCGTCGACGAGGACAACGACGGCCACTGCGCGCCGGGGCAGCAGGATCCCAACGGCATCTGCAAGTCGTTCAACGACTGCGACGACCGCGACAACACGCGCCACCCCGACGCCATCGAGACCTGCGCCAACCGCGGCGTGGACAACGACTGCGACGGCGACAACACCGAGGTCGACGAGAACAACGACGGCGTCGACGACATCGGCGAGGTCTGCACCAGCGGCTCGCCCGGCATCTGCAGCCCCGGCAAGAAGGCCTGCACCAACGGCGGCACCACGCTGACCTGCGTGCCGGACGTCGCCGTCGGCAGCCAGACCGAGACCTGCAACGGCAAGGACGACAACTGCGACGGCACGGTCGACAACGGCAACCTCTGCGGCAGCGGCGAGACGTGCACCAACGGAGCCTGCCGCTGCGGCACGGGCGCCGCGTGCTCGAGCAGCACCACCTGCTGCAGCGGCGGGTGTCGAAACCTCGCCAGCAACACCAGCCACTGCGGCGCCTGCGGCGTTTCGTGCGGCGCCGGCGAGACGTGCTCGTCGCAGCGCTGCCGCTGCGGCAGCACCAGCGGCGGCATCGGCGCGGGCCCAGCCTGCAGCGGCGGCCAGACCTGCAACGGCACGAGCTGCGTCACGCCCTGCAACAGCAGCGTCAACATCGCGCCGTCGGCGACGCCGACCTCGAGCGGCGGCGGCGTGACGACCTACGGCCCGCAGAAGATGAACGACCGCACCAAGCAGGCTACCTGCGACACCGACAAGTTCCACTGGATCAGCGCGCCCAACGGCTCGGGCACCAGCGCCCACTGGATCCGCTACACCTGGCCGTCAGCGGTGCGGGTCGGACGCGTGGTCTTCGATACCGTGGTCGCCAGCACCGGCGGCTGCGGCGCGACGCCCGGTCGCTCGCTCGCCGGCGGGACGCTGCAGTACTTGTCGGGATCGACGTGGGTCAACCTCGTCACCGTCAGCGGCCAGGCCAACGACTGGAGCCGCAGCTTCACGCCGGTGATGACGACGTCGATCCGCCTCATCAACGCGCACGCCCACTCGTCGGGAAATCCCAACCCGGTGATCATCGAGTGGGAGGTCTTCTGCCAGTAGCGCCGTCTCGGGCCTCGGGCCTCGGGCCTCGGGCCTCGGGCTCGCGCGCGGGCGCGATGTAGGCAGCGCAGTGCCGCGTCAGTGCCGCGTCTGGCTAGCGTCCGTGCGGCTCGCGTCTGCAGCGTAGCGGCGAGGTCGCCTCGCAGGGCAGCGACGGTAGCGGCGAAGCGACCCGAGCGCCGGCGTGACTGACCTGAGGCCCGATGCCCGAGGCCAGAGGCCCTGCTGACCGAGACCTTCGACGGGGCGCCGCGATCGGTGGTGCACTCAGCCTCTCGTATGCCTAGCTCTTGAGCGTGGCCTCGAGGTCGCGCACCGACGAGCCGAGCTCCTCGACCTCGATCAGCAGCGTGTCGACGAAGACGGTCACCTGCGTGGTGGCCGGGTCATCGCCCCAGGCCGGGCTGCTGACCAGCTGCAGCACCTTGCCGTAGCAGAGCTCCATCGCGTCGCCCATGGAGTCGAGGCGCAGCAACAGCAGCTCGGCGAGGCGCGAGAGGCGCTGGTGCTCGCGCTTGAGCTGCTCTTTGCGCTCGATGTTGCGCTGGATGGTGCGGCGCACCTGCGAGTCCGTGGCGGCGCCGGCGCGGCGGCGCAGCAGATCGATCTGGCCGTCGATCTCGAGCGGCGTGGTGCCGCCCACGTAGTTGGCGTTGGACTCGATCTCGAGCACCAGCGTCATCAGCGCGTTGGCGCAGCGCACCAGCGCCGGCTTGAGCCGGTCGAGCAGATGTGCGGCGGGGCCGCGCTTGGCGTCGATCTCGCCGATGATCGCCCACAGCGCGTTCATCGCGCGGCGCGCGCCCTCGGAGGCGCGTGGATCGCGCACGCGGTCGACGCGCTTGGTGATCGTCTCGAGGCGCACCACCAGCGGGTCGCGCGTGTCGCGCGAGAGCTTGTCTTTGATGCGCTGCCAGAGGCCGCCTTTGTCCTTGGACTCTTCGTCCTGGCGCTTCATGCGCGCGCGCAGCACGGCGGCGTCGCCGGCGGCCTCGATGGCGCCGTGACCGCCGAAGTTGTGCAGCCACCAGCGGCGCTGTCCACAGACCTCGTGGTGCACCTCGAGCGCGCCATCGCTGGGGGCGAGCTCGCCGCAGTACTCGCAGCGGATGCCGCTGCCGTAGTCGCCGGTGTCGAGCGTCAGCTCCTCCTCTTCGAGCACGTCGGGCGCGGCGAAGGCGAGGGCGCGCAGCTCCTCGCGCACGGCGAAGCGGCGGGCGAACACGCGGCGCATCAGCTCGCCCACGGCCGCGGTGGTCATGCCGCCGATGGCGTGCAGCTGCTGGTAGATGTCGCGATACATCAGCGCGGCGCTGGGGTAGCGCCGCTCGGGGTCGAGCGACATGGCGCGCACGATGATGGCTTCGACCTCGGGCGGGATGTCCGGGCGCAGCTCGCGCGGCGGGCGGTACTCGCAGGCGCCGACGCGACGCACCGTGTCGGCCATGTTGGTCATCTCGAAGGCCGGCGCGCCGCAGGCGGCCTCGTAGAGCGCCGCGCCGAGCGAGAAGATGTCGCTGCGGCGGTCGACGTCGGAGCCGCGCGTCTGCTCGGGCGACATGTACGAGAACGTGCCTTTGATCGTGCCCGTCTCGGTGTGGTGAAGCTTGCGCGCGGCGGCGGCGATGCCGAAGTCGACGATCTTGAGCTCGCCGTCGTAGCTGACGATGAGGTTGTGCGGCGAGACGTCGCGGTGCACCACGTCGAGCGGGTTGCCGTCGTCGTCGGTGAGATCGTGGGCCGCGTCGAGGCCGAGGCACGCCTGCCCGGCAAGGTGCAGCGCCGCGGCGATGGGGATCTGCTGGTCGGTCTTGCGGCAGGCCTTGCACAGCGCGGCGAGGCTCTCGCCGTGCACGTACTCCATCACGATCAGCTGCTCGCCGTCCTGTTGCTCCACGCCGAAGACGGCGGCGACGTTGGGATGCGCGATGCGGCCGGCGATGTTGGCTTCGTCGTGAAACATGTCGACGAAGCGCTTCTCGTTGGCGAGATGGCGGTGCATGCGCTTGATCGCCACCAGCCGCCCGCCCTCGTCGGTGCCGAGATAGAGCGTGGCCATGCCGCCGCTGCCGAGCTCGTGAAGCAGGCGCAGCGCGCCGATGCTGCGCTCGCTGGCTGGGACGCGTTTGGGCTCGAAGAGGTGCTCGTCGTCGGTTTTCGAGGCGCTCACGAGATCGATGATAGGCTTATTCCCATGGACGAGAGCAAGACCCTCGAACGCCAGAGCCAGATCCGCGCCCGGGCGCTGCGTGCAGCACGCGCCGTGGCGCTCGCCGGCTCGATCACGCTCGGGCTCGCCGGCTGCGGCGCGCGCAGCACCCCGGGGCCGCAGGACGCCGGCCCGCGCGTCGACGTCGTGCGCGTCGACACCACCAGCGACTTCATCATCCAGCGACGCGACGCCGGCCGGGATGTGACCACCGACGGCGATCCCTGCAGCAACGGCTGCGGCAGCCAGGGCTGTCCCTGCGTCGGGCCCTTCGTGCCGCCCGAGATGCCCGCCTAGCGACGAGCGACCGCGGCCGCTAGGGGCTGTCGATCAACACCAGGAAGGCCGCCTTGGCGAACTGCGCGTCGGGGCATGGCATCGTCAGGTGCCAGCTCGTGGCGTTGTAGGCGGTATAGCTCTGGCCGAGCATGGTCAGCGTGCCGCGGTTGCCTTGCAGCACTTCGATGCGCGCGGCGGTCGAGGCGCCACCGGTGAAGCGCAGCCGATCGGTGACCTTCTCGTCGCAGCCGCTGCCGCCCGCCGGACACTGCGGCTGCTCGACACGCTCGACCACCAGCGGCGTGACCTTGGCGTGTGACGTGTCGAATGCCTGACCATAGGGCGCCGGCTCCATCACCATCAGCAGCGGTACGAGCCCCGAGGTCGGGCGCGTGATGACCCAGGCCTCGCTTACCGGCGCGAAGCCGGCCTGGCGGCGGATGAACGTGAACGTGTAGCCCGCGCCCTGGCGCACCGGCAGCGTGGCTCCCGACGGCAGGTAGTACTGCACGATCAGCGGCAGCGCGCCGCCGCCGTGATCGAGCTCGACCTCGTGGGTGAAGGCCGGCGAGCTGGCCAGCGGCGTGCGGATCTTACCGAGATAGGTGATCGTGCCGCTGACGTCGACGTCGGCGGTTGAGCTGCCCGCTGGCCGGTTTGTGACGAAGCCCATCGGCAGCTCGCGCCCGCCGCAGCGCGAGCTGAGGTCCGACATTGCCGGCAGGTCGCCGACGCCGATGTCGGGGCCGCCTCCGCCGTCGAGCACCACCGTGCTGTCGCGCGTGGCGTCGGCTGTGGCGCCGTCGTCGTTCTGCACCTTGCGCTCGCCACAGCCGGCGAGCAGCAGCAGAAGAAGAAACAACGTCGCTCCCGAGACTCTTCTTAGTCTAAGCATCAAGTCGCTCCTTCCAGGCGCGCTCGGCGCCCAGACCCAACGCCTCCAGCTCGGGCACGATCACGTGCTCGATGCTCTGATAAAACAGCGTGCGCGCAGCCGCCGCCTCCGACACGCCGAGCGCGTGAAGCTCCGAGAGCAACGGCTCGGGCGGGACAGGCGCGTCGGGGATCGCCGCCAGCGTCTCGCGCTCGAGATAAGCGAAGGCAACGGGCAGGTACGCCGCGAGGCGCGCGCGGCCGGTCTCGTCGAGACGCGGCAGCTGGTCGCGCAGCACGATCCAGCCGAGGCGGCCGTGCGTCGTCTCGTCGGCGTGCAGCACCTCGAGCACGCGAACGATGTACGACTCGCGTGCGAGCTGGCGCTCTTCGGCGGTCACCGCCACGGCGACGGTCTCGGCGAGGCAGCCGACGAACAGCAAGTTGCGCAGCGGTCGCTCGAGCGCCGGGCAGTTGGCGTGGCGCGCCACGGGCGTTAACGCCAGCTCGGCCTCGGCTTCGGGCTCCGCGCCGAGCGCGCGAAGCACCTGCGCGCAGAGCGCGGCGTGGCGCAGCTCGTCGAGCCCGGCGCGCAGCACCGCGGTCTTGAGGTCGAGCGTGACCTCGGCTTCCACCAGCTGCGGCAGCACGCCAGCCCACACCGCCGACGAGTTGTGCTCTTGCACCATGCGGCGGCGCCAGAGCGAGCGCGCGCCCTCGAGCGCCTCCTCGCTGTATCCACTGATCGGCGCCTCGGCGGGCTCGACCCAAGCGCCAAGCCCGCCACGCGTCAGCGCGCGCAGCAGCTTTTCGTGCTCCTCGGCGAGCGCGGACTGACCGACCTCGATACGCAGACGCCCCACGCACCGCAGTATACGCGGTGCGCGGGGCGCGGGCAGGGCGGCAGTGATAGCGCGCGTGCCTAGTCGGTGATGTGCTTGCGGACCGTCACGTAGCGCACGCCGAGAGCGTCGACGCGAGCGCCGGCGCGGCCGTGAAGCCCGGTGAGGATCACGTCGGGGCCGCCCATGCTGAACGTGAAGGGCAGCGCGAAGCCCGGCTGGTAGAGATTGTGGATGTCGGTGCTCGCCGCGCCCGTCGGGCAGGCCACGCTGCCGAAACAGGCGCTGCTCGTGCCCTGCGCCAGCGACGTCTTGGAGAGCACGCCGCACTGCACGCGCAGCCCGCGGATCACGACCGTGCCCGGGCCCTGGGCCGCGGCGACCTGAATGCCGATCACGACGCCGCGCGTGCCCGCTGCGCCGTCGGGGCACATGAAGACCTCGCTGCTGCTGCCGCCGGGTG
>JAGQIK010000136.1 GCA_020431405.1 Myxococcales bacterium | reverse complement strand
GCCGCCCACTCGGCGCGCGGCGCTGGCCAGCGCGGCGCGGGCCCGGCCAGCGCGCGCTCGACGTCGGCGCCCCACAAGAGCTCGGCGGCGCGCTCGAAGCAGACGTTGCGGTGCACCAGCTCCGTCGCGGCGATGCCGCGATAGCGCGGTCCCTCGTCGCTCGAGACGTCGGCGATGGCGGTCTCGAGCACGGGCTCGCCCCAGCGCAGCGCGCCGGCGGCGACGGCGGTGTGTCCTGCGCGCGCGTCGCTCTGCTGGCGCACGCGTGCCACGTCGCTGGCGAGGTAATGGCGGCTGCGCCCGTCAGCGCCCGCCACGCGGCGGATCTTGCCGCGGCTGACGTAGGCGTAGAGCGTGCTCTTTTTGACGCCGAGGCGTCGAGCGGCCTCGGACGCGTCGATATATTGATTGTTGAATCTAGATTTCTGATCGGCTCTCACTGCTTCATAGTCGCCGTAGATGTCGATGCAAACAATACACATTGATCATCCATCAATATATTTTCAGGAGGGACTGTGATGCGTTTGATCCTCGCGGCCGCGCTCTCGTGCGCGCTGTTTTCGCCGCTGCCAGCCCACGCCAAGGTGCGCACCAAGGTCGTGCGCTACGCCGGCGGCGGCGCCAAGCTGGTCGGCTACATCGCCTACGACGACAGCAGCAAGAAACGCCGGCCCGGCGTGTTGGTGGTGCACGAGTGGTGGGGCCATAACCCCTACGTGCGGCGCCGCGCGCGCATGTTGGCCAAGCTCGGCTACGTCGCGCTGGCGCTCGACATGTATGGCGGCGGCAAGAACACGAGCCATCCCAAGCAGGCCGGCGCCTTCGCCAAGCAGGCTCTCGCCGACTTCGGCAAGGCGCGCGCGCGTTTCGAGGCGGCGATGGCGCTGCTGCAAAAACACCCGCGCGTCGACAAGAAGCGCATCGCCGCCATCGGCTACTGCTTCGGCGGCGGTGTGGCGCTCAACATGGCGCGGCTCGGCATCGCCCTGCGCGCCGTGGTGAGCTTTCATGGCTCGCTCAAGAGCGCGCTGGTGGCTCAGCGCGGCAAGGTCAAGGCGCGGCTGCTGGTGCTGCACGGCGCCGCCGATCCGTTCGTCCCGCCAGCGCAGGTCGCGGCCTTCAAGGCCGAGATGAAGAAGGCCGGCGCCAGCCTGCGCTTTGTCGCCTACAAGGGCACGCGCCACGCCTTTACCAACCCCGGCGCCGACGCGATCGGCAAGAAGCACAAGCTCGCCGCCATCCGCTACGACAAGAAGGCCGACGTGGCGTCGTGGTCGGAGATGAAGCGCTTCTTCAAGAAGGTGCTCCGATGAGCGGCACGCGACACGAGCAGCGCCAGGGGGATCTCGTGGGCTCGGAGAGCTATCGCGGCGCCAACTTCGGCGGCGCGGCGAGCGACTACGCGCGCTATCGCGCCGGCTTTCCCGAGCGCCTTTACGCCGAGCTGTCGCGGCGCGGCCTGCGCTTTTCGGCGCCGACGCGCACCGAGGGCGGCAACGCTGCTGCGCCCGCGCGCGTGGTCGATCTGGGCTGCGGCACCGGCACGCTGGCACGCGGCTTCGCGGCGCGCGGCGCCGAGGTCACCGGCGTCGACATCAGCGCCGAGCTGCTCTCGCAGGCCGAGCTCGTCGCGCGCGCCGAGGGGCTCGAGATCACCTGGCACCAGGCGGCGGCCGAGCAGACGGGCCTCGCCGCGGGCGCGTACGATCTCGTCAGCGCCGGACAGTGCTGGCACTGGTTCGACCGGCCGCGCGCGGCGCGCGAGGTGCTGCGCCTTCTTCGCCCTGGCGCGGCGGTGCTCGTCGCGCACTTCGACTATCTCGTCGTGCCTGGCGGCGTGGTGCAGGCCACCGAGGAGATCTTGTCTCGCGAGTGCGGCGAGCCGACGGCTGCGGGCTATCGCTTCGGCACCGATGGTGTCTACCCGACGTGGTTTGCCGATCTCGCGCGGGCGGGCTTCGTCGCGCTCGAGTCGGGCAGCTTCGACGAGGACGTGGCCTACGACGAGGTCGCCTGGCGCGGGCGCATGCGCGCGCAGGGCCACGTCAGCGCGAGCGACGCGGCCACGCGCGCGCGCTTCGACGCCGCGCTCGCCGTGCGCATAGCCCACGACGGCGCGGGCGCCGATCTGCCGAGGTCTGCCGACGGGCGGCTGCGCGTGCCGCACCGCTGTTTCTTCATCACCGCGCGCGCGCCGGCATCATGAGCCGCGCGCGCAGACAGGGAGCACCGCGATGAGCAAGCCACACCCCAACGTCGCGCGCGACATCGAGCCGAGCGCGCTTCGCGACAACGCCGGCACCTTGCGGCTTTGGCGACGTCAGCTCGGGCGCGCGGCTGGTGGTCGCGAGCTCGGCTGCAGCGAGATCGAGCTTCTGCCCGGTCAAGCCTCGTGGCCGCTGCACTATCACGAGGGCAACGAGGAGGCGATCTACATGCTCGCTGGCGAGGCGACGCTGCGCATCGGCGACGCGCGCGTGCCGCTTCGCGCGGGCGACTACGCGGCGCTGCCCACCGGCGCCGCGCACGCGCACCAGATGGTCAACGAAGGCGCGAGCGCCGCGCGCTACCTGTGCATCTCGACGATGAATGCGCTCGACATCGGCGTCTATCCCGAGCTGGGCAGCTTCTACGCGGGCGCCGGCGCGGCGCCTGGCGGTGACAAGTCGCAGCGCACCTTCTTCGGCTTTTTCGACCGCAGCGCCACCGTCGAATACTGGACGGGCGAGCCCGACAAGCAGGACTAGCGCACCGCCCGGCTCGGCACGTCCGATGCAACGTCGCGACGCGATATGTCGCGATTCGATCAGTACACAGACCCCGCCCTCGCCGGTCGCCGCCGCAACGAGAAGGTTTTGTTCGCCGTTTGCTGGCTGCTGTTCAGCAGCGGGCTCGGCCTCTATCTCGCGCAGGTGGTGCGTGACGCCCCGCCTTATCCGGTGCGCTACACCTTCACCGGCTCGCCCATCGTCGACGCGCTGGGCATGGCCGCCGTGATGGGCTTCGTGCTCGCCGTGGTCTCGGTGCTCGGCTGGCGCAGGCTGCGCCGATGAATCAGCGGGTGTATGGTCTGCCCTCAATCACGATAGCCGCGGCGCCGTCGTCCGCGGCGATTCACGGAGAGATCGATGACTGAACAAGGACCAGCCTCGGGCCTCAAGGGTCTGTTAGAGCGCCTGCGTCAGCAGCTCGGCAACGCGCCACAGTGGGCCTGGATCATCGCGGCCGGTGTGCTGCTGTTGGTGCTGGCGCGTATGTCGGTGACCGAGATCGAGCCCGGCCAGGTGGCGGTCAAGGTCAACAACATCTCCGGCTCGCAGACGCCGATCACCCAGCCGGGCTGGACCACGCGGCTGCCGTTCGTGCACTCGGTCTACCTGCTCGACGCCAAGCCGCAGACCTTTCGCATGAAGGGCAAAGGGCGGCGCAACGATGATCTCAACGTCGCCGAGCTGTCCGTGCGCGCCAGCGACGGCTCCAACTTCCACTTCACCGACACGACGATCATCTTCCAGCTCAGCGGCGACAAGTCGGTGGAGGCCGTGCGTGACACCGGCCTCGGCGACGGCTACCTGCACTGGCTCAAGCCCTTCGCGCGCTCGATCCTGCGCGACGAGTTCGGCCGCGAGTCGACGATCAACGTCTCCAACCCGACGACCTACGGCGCCGCCGCCACGCGCGCCCGAGACCGCCTCAACAAGCAGCTCTCGCCGCACGGCATCCGCATCACGCAGCTCGTCACGCCGCGGCCGCGCTTCAACCAGGCCTACGAAAAGGCGATCGAAGATCGCAACGCGCTCAGCAACCAGCTCAAGGTCATCAAGAGCGATCTGTCGCGCGCGGCCACACGCCGCCAGCAAGAGATCGCCGCTGTCGACCAGGCGCAAAACAAGCTGATCCAACAGAAGCGCGCCAACCTCGAGGCCGACCTCGCCGAGGTGGCGACCAAGCAGGCGCAGACCAAGCGCAAAGTCGACGCCTATCGCATCGACAAGATCGCCGAGGGCCAGGCTGCGTTTTCGGCCGCCGTGCAGCGCGCCAAGGAGCTCACCGGCGAGCTCGACGCGCGCTACAAGGCCAAGCAGGCCGAGATCCAGGCCTTCCGCACGCAGCCGGTAGAGCGCGTGATGGAGCGGCTCGGCAACAAGCTCAACGGCGTGACGATCCGCATCCAACCCTGGGCCAACGACTCGACGCCGAGCACGCTGGTGCACAAGGGCGCGACGGGAGGACGCTAGCCATGAAGAACATCGCACGCGTTGCAAAAGTGTTCGTGCTGGTGGTCGGCGCGCTGGTGGTCTTGCGCGGCTGCCTGCTGACCAACATCACGCCGGGCCAGATCGGCGTTCGCTACAACAACGCCACCGGGCCGCTCGAAGAGGACATCGCGCCCGGCTACGCGCTGCAGATCCCCGGGCTGCAGAAGGTCTATCGCCTGCCGAGCAAGTACCTGGTGCTGCGCTACTCGGGCGACGACGAGCCCGGCGTCAAAGGCGCGCTCAACATCCGCACCAAGGACAACAACCTCGTCAAGGTCGACGTCTCGGTGCCCTATCGCATCATCCCCGGCCGCGCCTGGCGCGTGATGAAGGCCGGCAACCACCTGCAGACCGGCCACGGGCGCTTCCGCTTCGAGCGCTTCGCCAACGACACGACGATCAGCGTGCTGCGCGAGCAGCTGGCGCAGCTCAAGAGCCAGGACTTCTACGACACCGAGCGTCGCCTCGCGGTGGCCAACGCCACGCTGGCGCGGCTCAACAAGGAGCTCAAGCCGCTGCACCTCGAGGCGGTCAAGGTGCTGATCCGCGCCGCGTACTTCCGCACCGCCTACGAGCGGCAGCTGGCGCAGATCCAGCTCAACGAGCAGCAGAAGCTGCTCGATCACGCCAAGCAGCTCGTCGCGCTGCAGCAGCAGAAGCTCGACAACTTCAACCAGCGCACCGCGGCGCTGGTGGCCGCCAAGCGCCAGGAGTGGAACCGCCACATCGCCGAGCTCGACCGCGCTTACCAGGTCGGCTTCATCAACAGCGGCAAGGACCAGACGCCCGGCGCGGCGCGGCGCGTGCTCAAGGCGCTGGAAAAGGACGCGCGCGCCAAGCTCGTCGCCGAGGCGGAGAAGCTGTTCGCGCTGCCCGCCGACAAGATCACCGACGCGCACCTGCTCGGCATCAAGAACATCGCCGCCGAGACGCTCGAGTACAAACGGCGAGTCTCCGCCGCCGCCGACGCGATCAGCTCGCGTCTCGACGCGCAGGGCAACACCAAGGTCGCGCAGGTCAAGGCGAGCTTCACCGAGAAGCTCAACCGCCTGCTCGGAAGCCCCGCCGGCCGCGCCTACGTCGCGTACAAGGCGGCCGCCAACGTCAAGTTCGACGACACGCTGACCTTCCAGAGTAAAGACGGCATCCCATCAGTGCTGCGTTTGCGTGACTTCGCCAAGAAGTTTATGGGACGCTAGCCTGCGCCTGATACGCTGACTGGCGAGCGGGTGTTCGCGCAAGGCGTGGATCGATTGCGGCGAGACGACCATCTCTCCCGGTCAGACCGCCACGGTCAAGATGGGCGTCAACTTCACGCCCGATCATGGCTGCACCCGCTGGAAGTGGACGAGCCTCGACCCCAATGTCGTGACCGTCGGCTTGCCCGTCTGCACGCTGGAGGGCGATTCGTACGTCGCCAGGGTGGAGGTCAGCGCTCTCGCCGAAGGTATGGTCAAGATCGTCGGCAGCGTCGACGACCAGTCGCGCGACTGTACCTTCAACATCAAGCTCGGCGCGGGCGATACGAGCGTCGACACCACGGCCGACAGCAGCGCGGACGGCGTCACGGACGCGGAGGACGGCGGTGCCGACAGCGCCGACAGCGCGCCCGAGGCGACGGTCTCCGACGCCAGCGTTGATACGAGCTACGACTTCGTGCTGCGCGACATCGCGACCTGCTCGACCATTCGCAATCCTGTCGCCGCCAGCGTCTCGACGCTGCTGCCGATGGCAACGACCTGTGGCAGCCCCAGCGACCTGCTCGCCGAGGACGGCAAGGTCGTTGGACTGGCGCGCACGCCGCAGGACGCGCCCGTGACCGTCGCTGGTGTCGCCGTCACCGCGTGCATGCAGCTCGACTTCGGTCAGGCCTACAACGTACAGCGCATACACGTCGTCGCACGCGGCGTCGCCAGCGCGTGCGGCGACAGCTGCACGACCGGCTTTTGCGGCAGCGGACACACGACCAACCTGTTCGTCAGCGCGGACGGCGCGAGCTGGGCGCACGCTGGCTCGGTGGCGATCCCTCCCAGTGTGCTCGGCAAGGTCGCGCTCGACAACGTCACCGCGAGCGCGCGCTACCTGCTCGTCTGTCGCGGCGGCTGGGGCAACGGGCGCGACAACATCGAGGTCGACCACGTCGAGATCTGCGCCCCGTAGCCAGCGCGGCCAGCACGAGCCACACGAAGCGCAG
>JAGQIK010000135.1 GCA_020431405.1 Myxococcales bacterium | reverse complement strand
CGATCCGCTGCCGCTCGAGGGCGCGCTCGCATCGACGCGCGCCGCGGCCGCAGCAGCGCTGCCAGCCTTGCTCGTCCGCGGCGACTGCGAGTGCGACCCCAGCTCGGGCGGCGAGGCGATGTAGACGGCAACGCCGACGGAGACGCAGACAGCCAGCGCGATGACGCCCCACAAAACCCAGCGCGGCCGCAAGCGCTCGGGAGGCGCCTCCACCAGCTGCGTGACCGAGCTGACCCTGTGCGGGCGCACCACCATGGTGCTGCTCGCGCTCTTGTCGCCGAAGGGCTCGCTGCGGTCGTCGTAGATCGAGACCTCGTCGGTGGGAGGCACCTCGTAGGGCTCGAGCTCGCCCGTACCCAGCGCGTCGCCTTCGACGACCACCAGCGGCTCGAAGGAGAGGCCCTGCTCGGCGCTGCTCGACACCGGCTCCTTGGCGGTGCGGGCGCCCCCGCCGCGCGCCGCAGCTGCGGTGCCTTCGGCCGGCGCCACCGTTACCGGATCGAGCAGATCGCCGGTCGCCAGGGCGGTCTTGGCGCTGTCGATGACCTCGCTCTCGACATCCGCGTCGTCGATGAGCGGGATCTCGTTGGTGGACATCGGCCGCATGGGCGCGGGCAGCGTGTCGTGTGCGGTCAGCTCGGGGCCCGATTCGCTCGGCAGCGGCGGCAGCTTGACGTCGTGCGGCACTTTGACCGCGATCTGCGTGGCGTCCGTGTCGCTCACCATGTCCATGGTGCTGCGCGCCGCGACCTGCGTGCGGCGCGCGTCGAACGACGACGCCTCTGGGCGCAGGGCCAGCTGTGTCTTCGCCGACTCGTCCTCGACGGGTGGGCTTGGCGCGCGCAGGCTGGCGAGCGCCGCGCGCAGGGCCGCAGCGTTCTTGCCGCCCAGCCCCGGAGCGCCGCCCATGGGCGTGGCGGGCTCGAAGTCCTCGTCATCGAGCGCGTCGCGCTCCGCCTGATCGAGCAGCCTGCGCGCGGTCGATTCGTCACGCTCGAATTCCCTCACCGCAGAGGGGTCGTCCGCGTTGAATTCGTTAACCGCGTCCTCGCGCGCACGTTTCATCGCGGCGGCCAGCACACGGTTGCTGCGGATCGTCACCCCGCCGGCGGCCTTGGTCTCGCCGACATGCGTCGGCTGATCGTCGTCCTCGTCGACGACGCAGCAACGCGATGGCGTGCCGTCATACAGACAGACGGACGTCGACACGACGCGGGCGCAGGTCAAGCAACGCGGCACGGCTAACCTACATTGTCGCAGCTAGCCAAGCCGGCGGCAAACAAGGCGCGGATCGAAGGTAGGGCGAGACTAGCGGCGCGGCTCGAGGCCGGACCAGCTCGGTGGCCAACCGAGCTCGTCGATCAGGGCGTGAAGCTGCGGCAAACGCGGATCCTGCTGCAGGCCGCGGCCCAGCGCAGCGCGCGCGCGCTCGGGCGCCCCCGCCGCGAGCTCGCAGCGAGCTACGGTATGCCAGTCGCCTGGCGACCCGCTCAGCTGGGCTGCGCGCCGGCCGATGGCGGCGCCGGCAGCGTAGGCGCCCGCCTGCAAGGCACACCAAGCGAGCTTGCCGTAAAACCAGCTGCGCCGAAGCGGCGGAGCGAGCTCGGCCACGCCGAGCAGGCCGTGGGCGAAGAACGTGTAGGCGCGCCCGAGGTCTCCACGGTGGACCAGCAGGTTGGCGGCGTTGCCCGCGACGTCGGCCGCCGCAGCATCCTCGGCGAGAGACTCGGCGTAGAGCGCCAGCGCCTCGTCGACCCGCCCCGCGCGCTCGAGCTCGAAGGCCCGCGCGTGCAGCGCGCGCGCGCGCGTCAGCCCCTCCATCTGCGGCAGCGCGGCCTCGAGCGTCTGCCCGGCAGCCCGCAGCTCGGCCGCGCGATCGCCCTGCCGTAGCGCCTCGCAGGCCTGCGCCGCCAGCTCGTCGGCGCGTGAGAGCAGCAGGCCGCGCGCACCTTCCTCGCGATCACCCCAGATCCTGCGCAGCGTGCCGTGTACCTCGAGCGCCTTGTCGGGCTGCGCCGTCGCGACCAGCGCCTCGAGGGCAAGCACCCACGGGTCGAGCGGCTGCGCGTAGTAGCTCACGCTGGCGCGCGCGGCGAGCAGCGGCTCGAGGTAGCGCCACACCTCGTCGAAGCGCGCGAGCTGGCTCGCGGCGTGTGCGGCGATGAAGCGCGCCCCCTCGCCGCGCACCAGCTTGCACGCGGCGAAGACCTCGAGCGCCTCGCGCCAGTGGCCGTAGTAGGCCAGATCGGTGGCGCGTGCGACGAGCGAGCTTCGCGCGTGGCGCAGCGCGCGCTCTGGCGGCAGCGCGATGAAGCTGCGCCAGCTTACGTCGGCGGCGTGTGGGCTGTCGCTGACGAGCTGCACGCCGAGGCCGCAGGCGCGAAAGAGCGCCCTCGAATGGGCGAGGTCTGGTTGGGCCGCGCCGGCCTGCGCGAGCGCCCAGCAGCGGATCTCGCGCGCGGTGAGATGGTCGGCGTCGACGGCTGCCAGCGCGCCCGCCACCTCGGCGGCGCCCGTCACGTCGCCCGCCATCGCCAGCGCGTAGGCCCAGCGCCCGCGAGCCGCCAGCGGGCGCGGCGCCAGCTTGGGACCCCGCGTCCCGAGCGCACGCCGGTAGCTGGTCGCCGCCTCGACGAATCGCCGCGCGGCAAACGAGGCGTCCGCGGCGTCGAGGGCGTCACGCCGAGCGCTGCTGAGACCGAGCTCGTGCTCGAGCTCGGACTGCGTCACGTCGTCGACGCTGACGTGCTCGAGCGGGTGCGCGCGCGCGAGGCCTTTCATCACGGCGCGCGCCGCGTCAGCTAGACCCAGGCGCGCGAGCGCCGCCGCTTCGACCAGCCGCGCGGGTGCCGAACGCTTGTCGATCTCGAGCGCCCGGCGCGCGTGCCGCACCGCCCGCGTCATGTCGCCGCGGCGAAGGGCGACCCGCGCAGCGCCGACGATGCCCGTGACCTTTCGCTCGTCGCCCGCGTGGTGATACCAGCTCGTTCGCGGCCCGCGCGAGAGCCCCTCGTAGATCTCGGCCGCCTCGTCGGTGAAGCCCGTCGCCATCAACACGTCGGCGGCCAGCTCGCCGCCGACACGCCCGCGGCGCACCAGCGAGAGCGCCTGTGCAGCGCGGCCCATCTCGAGCAGACACCAGGCCTGATACTCGCTGTGTCGCCGCGGCATCAGACGAGCGAGCGCCAGCGCGCGCTGCGTGTCGCCGTGCTTCATCAGCTCGCGCACCCAGTCGTCGAGATCGACCTCGTCGTGACCGAGGTGCTCGAAGGCCAGCGAGCGCGCACCCGCATCGAGGGTCAGCTCGGCGAAGGTCTCTCGCGCGCGCTGTGCGCGCCCGAGCTCGTGCAGGCACAGCGCGACGCCCAGTCGCGCCGAGTAGCTGATCGGCCGCTCGCGCACGCGCGCCTCGAATGCGGCGAGGGCCTCGTCGTAGCGCTCGGCGACAAACAGCGCCCGCGCGCGACGGTAGGGCCGATCGTAGCTATCGTCGGCGAGCGCTGCGTCGGCGCGCTCTGCCAGCGCGCGCCGCCAGCGTGAAGCCCACACGCGCTACTTCTTGGCCAGCTGCAGAAAGTCGGTCTCGGAGATGATCACCAGCGACGCGCCGGCGGCGATGAGCTTCTCGGCCGCGACCATCTTGCTGCCCTTCTTGCCCTCGCCGAAGAGCGGCGAGCCTTCGTCGCCGATGACGAGGTAGTCGAGGTCCTTGCTAACCGAGCCGGCCGATACGCCACCGAGATCAGCGACGCGCGTCTTGGCCTCGCTGCGCGTCATCGAGGCGAGCTTGCCGGTGAAGAGGAACTTCTTGCCCACCGTGGTGCGCCCGCCTGCGCCGGTGCTGCTGGCCTTCTTCTTGGTCGCCTTCTTGGCGGTGGCCTTACTGGGCGCCTTCTTGGGCGTGGCCTTGGCGGCGGCCTTCTTAGCGACCTTCTTCTTCGCTGTCGCGGGCGCCCCGCCGCCGCGCTGCAGCTTGAGGAAGGTGTTCTCGGAGATGATCTGCAGCCCCGCGCCCTGCTTCTGTAGCTTCTCGGCGGCGAGCAGCTTCGATCCCTTGGCCCCTTCGCCGAACAGCGGCGAGCCTTCGTCGCCCACGACGAGGTAGTCGAGGTCCTTGCTCACCGAGCCGGCGATGGTGCCGCCGATCTCGGCCACCCGTTTCTTGGCGTCGGCGCGCGAGAGCGTCGCCAGCTTGCCGGTGAAGAGGAACTTCTTGCCCTCCACCGCGAGGCTCGACGCGTCGACATCGGCCGTGTTGGCCGCCGCCCGCTGCGCCATCTGCCGGATCGCCTTGCCTTGCTTCGCATCGCAGAGCGACATACTGAGGTCGGAGACCTTCTTCTTCTCGAGATACGTCTTGAGCGCAGGCAGGTCGCGGGCGTCGATGGGCATGTCGAACGCGAAACTCGTGCCGTCTTGCGCCCAGGCCACGGTGCTGCTCTCCTCGTAGACGTTGTCGCCCTTCCAGGGCGGTCCCTCGGGCCAGTCGCCGATGTACTCCTCTTGTTGGGCCTGAGCGAAATAGGCCGCCAGCTCGCTGGCGAGCTTGTCGCCTGCCTTGCCCGCAGGCAGCGTGAAACGCACCGCGATGCTCGGCGCGTCGCGGCTCTCCTTTTCCACCTTGGCGCCGCGCTTCTTGAGGTATGCCGGCACGCCGTCGCCGAAGCCGCCGCAGTAGGAGTGCCACAGCACCAGCGTGCTGCCGGTGGTGACGACGTGCGGCTCGTCGTCGACGAGCCCACAGTCGCCCCAGCCGAGATAGCCCTTCCACTTGAACTTGTGCTTCTTGGCGAAGTCGAGCGCCACCTGCGTCGGCTTGTTGTAGTCGAAGCTGTCGTCCTCGAAGCTCTGGTCGGTCTCGACAGCGTGCGCGACGAAGAACTCGCGCAGCTGCGCCGCCGACTCCGCGGCGAGCTTCTCGCTCGAGAAGCGCGCCACCAGCCGATAGCTGCTGCTGTTGTTGCAGGAGAAGGAATTCCAGACGCTGATCTTCATCGCTGACCCTTTCAGGAGAGACCGAGGCTCGCCGCTGAAGACGCCTGCGCGGCCGGCGAGCTCGCTGGACGCGTACAGCCGGGGCTCGTCACCGGCGTCGGGCATGCACGCAGCTGCTGGTAGAGCCGAGGCAACTCGGCGAGGTCGCCGATGGGGATGCCGCCGTCGGCGAAAGAGCAGGACAGGATCTTCTTGTCCGAGCTGACGCTGAGGAAATTGCGCCCCGCCCCGCAGTCGTCGGCGTAGAGCAGCTGCGGCGTGTGCCGAAGCCGCGCGCCCCAGCAGACATCCACCTTGAGCGCGATGCGGTGGCCATAGCGCTCGTGCATGCGCGCCACGCTGGCGTCGAAGCGCTCGAGCTGCTCGCCGCGCAAGTGCAGCGCGGGGTCGTGGCCTTTGTAGGACAGCAGCAGCACGTCGCGCGCGCCGCGCTCGGCGAAGGCCAGCAGGTCGGCCTCGAAGGTGCGCGCGCGCTGTGGTGTGACCAAATAGTTGAGCCCGAAGCGCGCGCCCGCCGCGGCGCAGCGCTCGATCACCGCCCAGTAGTTCTCGTCGTCGTAGATCGAGATCTGGATCTGGCCGTAGACACCCTCGATGCGCGCGAGCAGCTTCTGCGTGAGCAGCGTGCCGTTGGTGGTGAAGTTGGGGCACAGCGGCGTCTGATGCCAGATGTCCGACAACAGCTCGGCGAAGCGCGGAAACATCGTCGGCTCGCCGCCGCCGAAGGCCAGCTCGAGCACGCCCCAGCGTGCGGCGACGTGTGCCAGCTCGAGCATCTCGTCGTAGCGCCAGCCGCTCGCCGCGTCGAGCGGGCGGTAGCAGAAGGCGCAGGCCTTGTTGCAGACGTTGGTCAGCGAGACCTGCAGCACGCGCGGCGCCACCTGCCGATAGTGCGCCGTCTCGTCGCCTTCGAGCAGCACGTTGGTGCCGCTCTCGCGGTCGAAGAGCAGCAGCTTGCCGTCGAGCGGGAGGCGCCGATAGCCGCGAAAACTCGGAGCGATGGTGTGCATCGGTAGGCGCGAGCGTACGACCGAGCAAGCTAGCCCGTCTAGCACCCGATCATCGGCACCAGCACGCGCGCAAGCCGCACCGTGTCGGCGACGCCGTCGACGGGCTGCGGCGCATCGAGATCTGTGCGCATCGAGCGTGCGAACGCGCGCAGCAGCGACATCTCGCTCGCTTCGAGCGCGGCGGCGGCGCGCGACAGCAGCGCTCGCGCCTGCTCGCGCGTTTCGGCGGCGCCTGCCTCGAGCAGAAACGCCAGCCCCTGCGCCCAGCCAGCGCCCTCGCGCTCGATACGCGCCGCGCTCTCACGGGCTTGCTGGCGCAGTGTCTCGCGGCGCGCCTGCCCCGCCGCGCCCACACCGGCCGCCGCCAGCGCGCAGCGACCGCGCAGCCAGTGTGCCTCGACGCGCACGAGCTGTATGTTTCGCAGCTGCGACAGCGCGCTCCACTTGCCATCGATGCGCGCCAGCGCGCGCTCGCCCTCGCCGCGGTAGATATCGATCTCGCAGCGCGCGCAGAGCTCCCAGTAGTGCGGCACCTGAAAGCCCACGCTCGACCACTTCGCCATCGCCGCGTCGATGCGTTGTTCGAGCGCGTCGACCTCGTCGCGCGCGAACCAGAAAAGGCGCGAAGGCGAGGTGCAGAGACCCGTCAACGCGTAGAGGCTGCCGCGCTGCTCGGCCCAGCCGGAAAGCTGCGGCACCTTGGCGGCGAGGGCGTCGAGGTCGCCTAGAAAGGCGAGCGCCTGCAGCCCGAAGAGCTGCGAGCTCATCACGTCGAAGGCGGTCTCCGGTCGCGGGCGCAGCAGCTGCTCGGCCCGCTCGCACAGCTCGGCGCCGCGCCGGAAGCGCCCCTCGAGGTAGGCGGCGATACCGCCGCCCATCTCGACCATGCCCAGGCCGTGCAGATTCTCGTGCTCCTCGGCGAGCGCGCGCGCCGTCAGCAGCAGCTGTTGTGTGCGCGTGGCGCCGCGCGTGCCGCGGATCGCGGCGTACGCGATCTCGCCGGCCAGCGCGCGCGCGATGCGATAGGGCTCGCCGACGTCGAGCGCGTAGCGCAGGTTGAGCATCTGAAAGTAGGCGGCGCTGAGCGTGTCGACGATGCCGAGCCCGGACGCGCCGACAGCCCAGCAGACGTCGATGCGCCGCAGCGCCTGCGGGTCGCACTGCGCCTCGCTGCGCTCGACAAACGACAGCCCGCGCGCGCGCGTACGCAGGCGTTGCCACAGCAGCGCCGCCAGCACGGTGCGCTTGCTCGGCATGCTCATGCCCACGGCGCCGAGCACGTCGCGCAGCACCGGCACACCGCGATCGATGTCGCCGCTGCGCACCAGCTCGAGCCCGGCGCGCCGGCGCAGATCGAGCGCCTCCTCGTCGTCGCCTGCGGCGGAGAGCTCGCTCGCCACCGCCAGCAGGTCGTCGGCCGCCTCGGCCCCACGCCCCGCGTTGGCCAGCGCGCGCCCACGCTCGCTGCGCAGCGCGCGCAGGTGCGAGGGCTCCGTCCCCGCCGCACGGCGAAGCTCGATCGCACGCGAGAGCAGTGACGCCGCACGATCGAAGGCCAGCGCCGCGGCCGCGCGCCGCGCTGCTTGCTCGACGCACTCGGCCGCGCGTTCGTGCTCGCCGGCCTGCTCGAGGTGAAAGAACAGCGCCTGCGCCAGCGCGTCGTCCCCAGCGGCCTCGATGGCGCGCGCCAGCGCCCTGTGCAGCGCGCGGCGCGAGGGCTCGCTCTCGCTTTGCAGCAGCGCCGCGCCCACCCGCGCGCTCTCGATCTGCAGCGCTTCGCCCGCCGCACTGCGCACGAGATGGCGCGCGCGCAAGGCCGGCGCCAGCGCGTGCAGCGACTCGGGCGACACCTGCGCGGCGCCCGCCAACACGCTCACCGGCAGCGGCCGCTGCGCGACCGACAGCAAGGTCACCACGCGGCGCGCGAGCTCGGGCAACGCCTCGAGGCGCCTGCCGAGCGCGTCCGTCAGCGACAGCGCGCGCGCGTCGATCGAAAGCGGCCCGTCGTCGCCAGCGCGCGACAGCGCCGCCTCTCCCACCACGTGTCGCGAAAGCTCTGCCACGAGCTGCGGCGTGCCCGCCGACTCGCGCGCGATCGCTCGCGCCGCGAGCGCGACCTGCTCGTCTTTCGCTGCCGCGAGCGCGGCATCGGCGAGCGCTTCGCGCAGGCAGCGCTCGGCCAGCGCGCGCGCGTCGTCGCGGCGCAGCGGCGAGAGCTCCACGCGCGTGCGAGCCGCCGCGCCAGCCAGCGCCACCGATCGCTGCACCACGGTCTCGCCTGACGCCGCGTCGGAGCGAGCCGCCAACACCAGCAGCGCGCGCGGCGGGTCGGGCGGTCTGAGCACCTCGGCGAGCAGCGTCACGCTGTCGAGGTCGCCCCACTGCAGGTCGTCGATGACGATCAGCAGCGGGCGCTGGTCGGAGAGCCGCCCCAGCAGCTGGCGCAGCGCTTCGGCCGCGCGACGACGCAGGTCGAGCTCGTCGGTGTCGCCCTGCGCGAGCTCGATCCCCGATACGCGCGCCAGCACGGGAAACAGCCGCGCCAGCGTCGACGCGTGGCGCGGCATCAGCGCCGCCAGCTCGTCGGCGGGGCGCTGCCGCAGCTCGCGCGAGAGCCCATCGATGACCATGTCGAGCGCGCGGTAGGGCAAGAGCTCGCGCTCGGTGCACGCGCCGCGCAGCACCGTCGCGCTGCCTCGCACCTCGACGCTCGCGGCGAAGGCCTCGAGCAGCGCCGACTTGCCCACGCCGGCGGCGCCCTGCACGAGCGCCACGCCCGGCGCCCCCTCGTCACACACGCGCTTCAGTGCCGCGGCGAGCTCGGCCAGCTCGTCGTCACGGCCGAGGAGCTGCGCCGCCTGCTCGACGTCGCCCCCCGCGCGCTGGACCGGCGTGACGCGGGCCCGCGCGGAGGCCGGGATCTGGCGCCGCGTAGGCGCGACGTCGATGCCGCTCTCCGCCGGCGGCGCCGCCGACGACGACGATAACGGCGCGGACGACGAGGATGACGAGCCGACCGCCAGACGTGCCCGCGCCGCCAGCGCGCTGGCGATGGCGTCACCCGCCGGACGCGCCGCGGGCTCGCGCGCCAGCAGCGCGCAGCACAGCGCGTCGAGGTCGGCCGGCACGTCGCGGGCGATGGCACGCGGCGGCGTGGCGTCGCGGTTCTGTTTGTCGGTGAGCATCTGCAGCAGCGCGCCAGCGTAAGGCAGCCGCCCCGTCAGCGCCTGGTAGAGCATCACGCCCACGGCATACCAGTCGGCGGCGCTCGTCAGCGAGCTGCCCGCCGCTTGCTCCGGCGGCAGGTATTCGGGCGTCCCCATCACGCGCCCGTCGATGCTCTGGCGCGCCATCTCGGTGACCAACCCGAAGTCGAGCAGCGCCAGCCGTCCGCCGCGCTCCACCAGCACGTTGCTCGGCTTGACATCCCTGTGCAGCTTGCCGGCGCCGTGAAGCGCGGTCAGCCCGGTGACGAGCTGCGCCAGCGCGTCGCGCAGACGCCCCTCGTCGAAGCGCTGCGCAGGGTCGGCGCCCGCGACGTGGCTGAGAAAGTCGCGCCCGTCTACGAGCTCCATGCTGAAGAACCACAGCGCGCCGTCGGCGTAGAGCTCGTGAAGCGCCACCAGGTTGCGGTGGCTCACGTCGGCCAGCGCGCGAAACTCCTGCTTGAAGCGATACAAGAGGTCCGGCTCGAGCGCCGCCCCGTCGGACGAGCTGAGCACCTTGACCGCCACGCGCTCGTCGCGCTTGCGGTCATAGGCCTCGTAGACCTCGCCGAAGCCGCCGGCACCGAGCTTGCGGCGCACCTCGTAGCGATCGGCAAGCAGCTCGCCCACGCTCACGGGCGTTGCTCGCTCGGCACCGGCTGCCCTACGGACGCGCGTGCTACCATCGTCGTGTGTCGGACCTTCGCGAGGGTACACTCACCGGCGAAGACTTCTCGCCGACCGAACAGCTCGCCACCGAGCGGCTCGCCGAGGAGATCGCGGCGCTCGACCCATCGGCGCACGCCGCGCCGCCGCCGCGCGCCGCGTCGCTCACCATATACAGTCGTGCCGCGACCCTGCAACTGAGCATCGAGCCAGGACGCGCGCTGGTGATCGGCCGCGGCCGCCCCTCGGATGTGATCGTGCGCGACCGCAGCCTCTCGCGCGAGCACGCGCGCTTCGAGCTCGACGACGATGCGGCGCTGTGGGTCGAGGATCTCGACTCCACCAACGGCACCCACCTCAACGGCGAACGCGTCGTCGGGCGCGCCGCCATCGCGCCGGGCGATGACCTGCGGCTCGGCTCCACCGCGGTGGTCGTCGCCGCCGCTGGACAGGACGATCGCGACGGGCCAGCGCTCGTCGGCTACGCGCAGCTGTGCGCGCTGCTCGAGCACGAGCTGCGCCGCGCGCGCACCTTCGGCCGCAGCGGCGCCCTGCTATGCTTTCGCGCCCAGCGCGCCGACAACGACCACGACATCGGCCTCGTGCGCGACTTCGCCGACGCGGTTCGCTCCCTGCTGCGCGGCGCGGATGTCATCGCGCTCTACGGGCCGAGCATGCTGCTCGCCGCCCTGCCCGAGATCGGCGAGACCGAGGCGCGGCTCGTCGCCCGCCAGGCGCTCGGCGCCGCGCGCGCCGCCACGCTGCGCTGCGGGCTGTCGCTCTACCCCGACGACGGCACCAACGCCGAGGCGCTGGTAGACCGCGCGCGAGAGGGGCTCTACCAGACCGACGAAACGCGCCCGCTGGTGCGCGCTGGCGGGGCCGCGTCGCCGCGCGCGCGCTCGCTCGAGAGCGAGCCGACCATCGCCAGCGACGCGGTGCGCAAGGTCTACGAGACGGCGCGCCGCGTGGCGCCCACGGCGCTCCCAGTGCTGATCTTCGGCGAGACGGGCACTGGCAAGGAGCTGCTCGCCGCGACGATCCACCACAGCAGCGGCCGCGCGGGGCCGATCCGCTCGGTCAACTGCGGCGCCATTCCGGCCACGCTCATCGAGAGCACCCTCTTCGGCCACGAGCGCGGCGCCTTCACCGGCGCCGACAAGCGGCGCGCGGGGCTCTTCGAAGAGGCTCACGGCGGCACGCTGCTGCTCGACGAGGTAGGCGAGCTGCCCGAGGCGGCGCAAGCGGCCCTGCTGCGCGCCCTCGAGAGCAAGCGCATTACGCGCGTCGGATCGTCGCAGGAGATCGACATCGACGTACGCATCATCGCTGCCACCCACCGTGACCTCGAGGCGATGTGCGAGCGCGGCGCCTTCCGCAGCGACCTGATGTTTCGCCTCAACACGATCACGCTGCACCTGCCGCCGCTTCGCGCGCAGCAAGCCGCCATCGCCACGCTGGCGCAACGCTTCCTCGAGCAGGCCAACGCGTCCAACCGCCGCGCCGTGCGCGCGATCGACGACGAGGCCATGTCGCTGCTGCTGCGTTACAGCTGGCCGGGCAACGTGCGCGAGCTTCGCAACGTCATCGAGCGCGCGGTGGTGCTCTGTCCCGGCGATGTGATCGGCCCTGACGAGCTCGGCGAGCGCATCGGCTCGCTGCGCGCGCGCACGCTGGTGGTCGATGTCGACGCGGATGACAGCGAGCGCGAGGCGGCCGGCGCCAGCGGCGCGACCAACGCCGACGATGACGTCACCGACCTGCAGCAGCAGATCGAGCGCTACGAGATGGAGCTGATCCTCGCCATGCTCGAGCGCACCGGCTGGAACCAGAGCGAAGCCGCGCGGCGCCTCGACATCCCGCGCAAGCGCATCCAGCGCAAGCTGCGCGCACACCACATCAAACGCCCGGGCTCGCTCTCCGACGACAGCTAGCGCGCTAGGGACGCGGCGTCTCGATGAAGAACTGCATCGCGACCTCGCCCCAAACGAACGCCTGAGACGCGTCGTCGCACTTGAACGAGAAGGCCTGCCCCTTGGCGCCGCCGGGGTCTGTGCTGCCCGGAAAGCAGTGGCCGACGATCAGCGCCTGGTTAGAGGCGTAGTCGTGCTGGATGAACTCGAAGCGCTCGCCGCCGGCGCCGACGTAGCGCGTCCAGACATGCGTAGCGTCGTCGGCGATGACCTTGTCGACCTTGGCGTTGTAGTGCGCGATCACCGCGTCGCGCTGCGTGTCGGCGCAGCCGTTGAACGGTACCAGCGCGTCTTTGGTCCCGTGCATGAAGAGGATCGGCAGCTTGCGTTTGGGCACGTCGTTGCCGTTGAACGTGCAGCCGCTGACGATCGCGGCCGATCCGCACGCCGCCGCCGGCGCCACCGAGGCGAATGTATCGGTGAACTTGCAGATGAAGCGCCACGACATGTAGCCGCCCTGCGAGAAGCCGGTCATGTGCACGCGCTTGGTATCGACACCGAGGCGCGTGATGGCGAGCGTGAGAAAGTCATGCACACGCTCGTCGTGCAGCTTGGGGTCCCAGCTCGGCAGCACGCCGGGCGCGGTGGGCTGCACGACAACGTAGCCGTGCTTTTCGCCGAGCGCGCGCATGTTGGTGTTGGCGTCCTCCATCTGCGCGTTCATCGACAGGCCGTGCACGTCGAGCACCAGCCCGCAGCTGGCACCGCTCGGCGTACAGGCTGCGGGAATGTGCACGTCGAACTTGAGCCCGTCGCAGATGTACTGGTGATGCCCCGCTGAGGTGTCGTCGATGCAGGCCGCCGGCCCCGTATCGCCCGCACCGGCCTCGCCGGGCGCGGTCTCGCCCGGCGCCGCGTCGGCTGGCCGTGCGTCGCCAGCATCGGCGCCCGAGGTGGAGCTGTCGTCGCTGCACGCGACGAGCACGAGCGCTGCGAGCGCGGAGATCACTGCAATCCGAGGCGTTGTCATACGCCGGAGCATATAGCGCGCGCCCACCATCAGCCATGGCAAGAGAACCTGTCACGATGTAAGATGCTCTTTCCATGGCCGATCGCCTGCAAAACCACGTACGTACGCGCCGCGAGCGTGCCGGCTTGTCGCAGCAGCAGCTCGCAGCGACCGTCGGCGTGACGCGCCAGACCCTCGGCGCGATCGAGGCCAGCCGCCACGTGCCGTCGACCCAGCTGGCGTTGCTGCTCGCGCGCGCCCTCGGCTGCCGCGTCGACGATCTCTTCGCGCTCCCGCCGCGCCACGGCCTCGCAGCGCGGCTGGCCCCGGGCGGCAGCCCGTCGAGCACACGCGTGATGCTCGGCCGCGTCTCGGGCAACTGGATCGCGCATCGCGTCGCCGCCGACGCCACCAGCGCGGCCAACGGGCTGTTGATGGAGACGGGTGGGCAGGCAAGCGACGCCTACACGCCGGTGCTCCCGCTCGACGACCCGACGCAGCTCGAAGCCAACCTGCTGGTGGCTGGCTGTGCGCCGCTGCTGGGCCTGCTCGCGCAGCGCGTCGGCTCGCGCTTTCGCGACGCGAGCATGTCGTGGCTGCCTCGCAGCAGCGGCCACGCCATCGACCTGCTCGCCGACGGCCTGGTGCACGTGGCGGGCCTGCACCTCTCGGGCGGCCGCGCGCGCGACGGCAATCGCAGCGCCGTCAAGACGCGCTTTCGCGGCCGTCGCATGCTGATCGTCAACCTCACGCGCTGGCGCGAAGGCTTGCTCGTGGCGCCCGGCAATCCGCTCGGCGTCGAGGCGCCCGCCGACCTGCTGCGCGACGACGTGCGCTTCGCGCGCCGCGACCCAGGCGCCGGCGCCTCGCGCCTGCTCTCTCGCATGCTCAGCAGCGAGCAGCGCAGCGATCCGGCGCTCTGCACGGGGCCGCTGGCGAGCGGTCACCACGAGGTGGCGCAGATGATCCGCTTCGGCGTGGCCGACGTGGGCGTCGCCATCGAGAGCGTCGCCATCGCCGCTGGCCTGCCGTTTATCCCGCTCGCCGAGGAGCGCTTCGACCTGGTCATCCCCGGCGAGCTAGCCGACTCGCCATTCGTCGGCCGCATGCTGCAGACGCTCGAAGAGCGCGCCTTTCGCCACGAGGCGCAGAGCCTGCCCGGCTACGACACGTCGTCGGCCGGCGAGGTCTCGACGGTTGGCTAGGCTTCGTCATCACGGCCGCGCGTTCGCGCTGGTCGGCCTCGCGCTCGCCGCCGCTGCCTGCTCCGACGATAGCGCGCAGCGCGAGCGCACGCTGCACGTCTTCGCCGCCTCGTCGCTGACCAACGCCTTCGCCGAGCTCGAGCGCCGCTTCGAGGCCGCGCACGAGGGCGTGGACGTCGCCGTCAGCTATGCCGGCAGCCAGGTGCTGCGGCTTCAGATCGAGCACGGCGCGCCAGCCGACATATTCGCCTCGGCCAACGCGCAGCACATGCGCGCGCTGGCCGACGCCAAGCTCGTCGCGGGCGACGACGTCTTCGCCGAGAGCGAGCTATCTCTGATCGTGCCCCGCTCGGCCGGCACCGCAGCGCTGAGCTCTTTCGAGCAGCTCGCCCAGGCCACGCGGCTGGTGGTCGGGGTAAAAAACGTCCCCGTAGGCAGCTACACCGAGCGCATGCTGCAGCGCGCCGGGCGCGCGCTGGGCCTGCCGTTCGAGCGGGCCGTGCGCCAGCGCATCGTCTCGCGCGAGAGCAACGCGCGCATCGTGCGCGCCAAGGTCGAGCTCGGCGAGGCCGACGCCGCCATCGTCTACCGCAGCGACGCCGCTTCGTCGCGACGCGTGCGCGCCGTCGCGATCCCCAGCAACGTCAACGTGCGCGCCGCCTATCACATCGGCGTGCTGCGCCGCAGCGAGCACGCCGCGCTGGCGAGGTCGTTCTACGACTTCGTACGCTCTGCCGCCGCGCGCGAGGTCATGAGGCGGCACGGCTTCGTGGTCCCCCAAAGATGAGCGTCCGGCGATGAGCGCGGCGCGACTGTCTCGCGTCACGGGGCCGCTGCTCGCTGGGGCGCTGCTGCTCGTGCTCGCGCTGCCGCTGGTGGGTCTGCTGCTGGCGTCGTCGCCCGCCGACTTGGCCGCCGGCGCGCGCCACCCGCTCTTTGTGCCGGCGCTGTGGCTGAGCCTGCGCACCACCCTGGTGAGCCTCGCCATCGTCGTGGTCACGGGCACGCCGCTCGCCTGGTGGCTCGCGCGCACGTCGTCGCGCGCCGCGCGCGTGGTCGAGATCCTCGTCGCCGCGCCGATCGTGATCCCGCCGGCGGTCGTCGGCGTCGCGCTGCTCGAGGCCTTCGGCGCGCGTGGGCTGCTCGGCGCGCCGCTTGCCGCGATCGGGCTGCGGCTGCCCTTCAGCAGCAGCGCCGTGGTGCTGGCGCAGCTCGTGGTCGCTGCGCCGTTCTACGTGCACGCAGCGGCTACCGCCTTTCGCAAGGTCGACGACGACCTGCTGATCGTGGCGCGCACCCTCGGCGCCTCCTCGCTGCGCGCGTTCTTTCGCGTCGCCATTCCGGCCGCCATGCCGGGGCTCATCGCGGGCGCCGCTCTCAGCTGGGCGCGCGCCGTGGGCGAGTTCGGCGCCACGCTGCTGTTCGCCGGCAACATGACGGGCACCACGCAGACGCTGCCGCTGGCGATCTACACCGCGCTCGAGTCGGACGTGCGCGCGGCGCTCGCCATCTCGCTGCTGCTCGCTGCGATGGCGATGCTGCTGCTCTACGCGCTGCGCCGCACCTTCACCGCGAGCCCCGCGCGCGAGGTGCGCACGTGAGTTGGGCCGTGGACGTTCGCGCGCGCCTCGGGGACTTCGCGCTCGAAGCGCAGCTCGAAGGCGACCAGGCGCCGACCGTGATCATCGGCCCCAACGGCGCCGGCAAGACCACGCTGCTGCGCATCCTCGCCGGCGCGCGCCGACCTGACGCCGGCCGCATCGCCATCGGCGACGACGTGCTGTTCGACAGCGCGAGCGGGCTCGACGTCGCGCCCGAACAGCGGATGGTCGGCTATCTGCCGCAGGGCTACGCGCTCTTTCCACACCTCGACGTGCTCGACAACGTCGCCTTCGGCCTGCGCGCGCGTGGCCGCGCGGGCCGCGACGAGGCGCGACAGCAGGCGCGACGGCAGCTGGCGCAGCTCGACGCCGAGCCGCTCGCGGCGCGCTCGACAGCCGGGCTGTCGGGCGGCGAGCGTCAGCGCGTCGCGCTCGCACGCGCGCTCGCCGTCGACCCGCGCATGTTGCTGCTCGACGAGCCCCTCGCCGCGCTCGACGCGGGGTCACGCCGCTCGGTGCGCACCTTCGTGCGCGAGCACCTGCGCGCGCGCGAGATCCCGGCGCTGATCACGACGCACGACGTGCGCGACGTCTTCGCGCTCGACTGCACGGTCTACGTGCTCGAAGCGGGGCGTATCGTGCAGAGCGGCAGCGCCGCCGAGCTCGCCCGCCGGCCGGCCAGCGCGTTCGTCGAAGAGTTCTTCGACGTCGAGCGATCAGCGGACAGCGATCAGCGGTCGGCGCTTTCGGCGTCGTAACCGCTACTCGTTGAACAGCGCGTGCCAGATCAACCTGCGCACCTCGTGGTGGCCGCGGTCGTTGAGATGAGCGCAGTCGTTGGAGAACCACAGCGTCGGGTCGCTGGCGTGGTAGCTCGGCAGCGTCGCGTCGGCGTGGTGGTAGCCGTGGCCGAGGAAGGCGCCGTGGTTGTCGACCACGCGAACGTCGGATCGCTGGCCGAGCTTTTTGATCTCGTCGTCGAGCGCGACGAGGTTTGTCACCGCGGCGCCGCCGACGAGCAGGCCCACGGGGCCCTGGATGGTCTTGCAGAAGCCGTCGAGCCCGGACAGCGCCGGCAAGTTGCCGCGCCCGTCGGTGGGATCGTGCACGGTGAGCAGCACGATGGTCGCGCCGCCGGCGTAGCGCAGCGGGTCCTTGAAGTTGTCGGCGATCTTTACGAGGTTCGACTTGACCGTGTTGCGCACCACCGCGGCCTTGATCGGATCGACCATCGCGAGGATGTCGTCGTTGAAGTCGTTGCCGCCGGCCGAGACGATCACGATCGTGTGGCCGGTGGTGTTGGCCGGCGCCCCTTTGGCTTGCGCGAGCACGTCCTTGGTGGTGGCGCCGCTCTTGGCGCGATCGACGAACGTCACGCCGGGCAGACGGCGCGTGAAGTCCTTGCTGGCGTACGACGGGTGCTGCCCGTCGTCGTTGTTCTTCAGCTGCGCCCAGTAGCCGTGCCCCGAAGAGGCGTTGTAGCCAGCCGCCAGCGAGTCGCCGAGGTTGATCACCATCGTGACGCTGCCGGGCGGCGGCGTGTTGTTGGCGCTGTCGACCAGCGCGCCATCCGCGCCGCTGGCGCTGTCGCCCTCGATGCCGCCGATGTCCGCCGCGGGCGCCGCCTCGAGCCCGGCGCCGATGTCCTGGAATGTCGCGCCGGCGTCGGCCTGCATGTCCTGCGACGCGGGCTGTCCGCCGCTCCCACAGCCGAGGGCCAAGAGCCCGACAGCCGTCGCCAGAAGGATGCCCCTCAGTCGCTCCCGCGTGCGCATGTCGCGTACACAAAGCGACACTCGTGCCAGCCGTCGCCTACGCGATTACAAATACTTGAGCGCCGAGACGCGCCAATCGTTAGGGTCAGCTGACCCTGTCCTCGGGGGAGCAGCTCCCAGCTCAGCTCCGGCGCGGGTCCTCTAGGTGCCGCAGAACGTCTGCTGCACGATCTCGCCGGGGCGCGGCGGCGCGAGCAGCTCGGCCGCGCGCGCGACGTCGGCATAGGGCTCGGCGAGGGCGTCCACCAGGCGGTGAAACGGCCCGAAGTCCCCCTCGTCGATGGCGGCCGCGATCAGCTGCTCGACGAGGTGGTTGCGCGGGATGATCGCCGGGTTGACGGCGCGCATCGCGGCGTGGCGCGTCTCGCTGTCGGCGGGCTCGTCGGCGAGGCGCGCGCGCCAGCGATCGATCCACGGCGTGAGCGCGGCGGGCAGCTCGTAGACGCCGGCCAGCGGACGATCGGCGGATGGCGCGGCGAGGTCGGTGAGCCAGCGGAAGGTCAGCGTGAAGTCGGCGCTGCTGCGCTGCATCGCCTCGAGCAGCGCGTCGCACAACGCGTCATCATCGTCGCGCGTTTCGAGCAAGCCCAGCTTGCGGCGCAGCCCGTCGCGATAGGCGGCGATGAAGCGCGCCTCGAAGCGCTCGATGCGCTCGCGCGCGGCCTGCACGGCGCTCTCTTCGCTGTCTGCTTTGCTGAGCGGCAGCAGCGCGCTGGCGAGGCTCGCCAGGTTCCATGCGGCGATGGCGGGCTGGTTACGGTAGGCGTAGCGGCCGGCGTGATCGATGGAGCTATAGACCTGCGCCGCGTCGAAGCCGTCCATGAAGGCACAGGGGCCAAAGTCGATGGTCTCGCCGCTGACGAGCATGTTGTCGGTGTTCATCACGCCGTGGATGAAGCCGAGCAGCTGCCAGCGCGCCACCAGCTCGGCTTGGCGCGCGACGACGCGCTCGAGCAGCGCCAGCGCGGGATCATCGGCGTCACGCGCCTCGGGATAGTGCCGCTCGATGACGTGCGCCAGGAGGCGCTCGAGCCCTTCGGTGTCGCCGCGCGCGGCGAAGTACTCGAAGGTCCCAACGCGGATGTGGCTCTGCGCCACGCGCGTGAGCACGGCGCCGGGCAGGCGCTGCTGGCGCAGCACGTGCTCGCCGCTGGCCACCGCGGCCAGCGAGCGCGTGGTCGGCACGCCGAGGCTCGCCATCGCCTCGCTGACGACGTATTCGCGCAGCACCGGCCCGAGCGGTGCGCGTCCGTCTCCGCCGCGCGAGTACGGCGTGCGGCCCGAGCCCTTGAGCTGCACGTCGTAGCGCACGCCGTCGCGCCCGACGACCTCGCCGAGCAGCCACGCGCGACCGTCACCGAGCTGCGGCACGAAGTGACCGAACTGGTGGCCGGCGTAGACCGTCGCGATCGAGGCGGCGCCTTCGGGAACGGCGTTTCCGGCGAGCACGGCGACACCCTCGGGCGAAGCCAGCGCGGCGGCGTCGAGCCCCAGCGTTTCGGCGAGCGCCTCGTTGAGACGGATCAGCTGCGGCGCGGCGACCGGCTCGGGCGCGAGCTGTGAAAAGAAGCGCGCCGGCAGCGACGCGTAGCTGTTGTCGAAGTCGAACACAGCTCTGCTCATAGCACGTCAGAGAGGCGGCGTCGGCACCTAGCCGATGCGGTTCCAGCCCGGGTTGCCGAGCAAGCGCATCACCTTCTTCGTCACGTCGCTCCAGGCGTCGAGCGGAAGGTCCTTGCCGCGCAAATAGTCGATGAAGCGCGGGTCCGAAAAGAGCGCGCGCGAGTCGCGCTGGTAGCGACGCTGCAGCTTCTTGTCGACCAACGACTCGATGGACGTGCCGAGGTAGCGCTCGAGCGTGGCGATGTCCTGCATGTAGAGACGCACCTGGCGATCGACCTGCCCCTTGCCGAGATGCGGGCGCAGCGCGGCGATGCGCGTTCGCACCAGCTCGCGGTCACGCGTCAGCACGAAACCGTCGTTCTTCACGAGGAAGCGCACCATCGGCAGCATCTCGCGCACCGCGGCGAGGCCGTGGCGCTTCTCCGCGTGCGCCAACGCGGCGCCGAGGCCGTGCACGGTGGTCAGCGACTGGCCCGAGACGTAGCGCGCGAAGGCGCCGCTGATCGCGCGCGGATCGGCGAGCCCCTGCGGCCACAAGGCGGCGATGGCGCGCTGGCGGCGCGAGAGCAGCGCCTTGTCGTCGCCTCGCGTCAGCAGATCGCCGAGCCCTGCGAGGTCGAGCTTGCGACCGTAGCCCACGCCTTCGCCGCTCGCCTGCACCGACCTGAGATACAGCTTGCCGTCGCGCTCGACGACCAGCTGCGTGCTCGACGTGCTCTTGCGGCCGCGCTGCTTGAGCGGCGCCAGCAGGTTTGCGAGGCGTACGGTGGACAGCGCGTACTGCAGCGACGTGCGCGCGTGCGCGTCGGCGAAGCTCGTCGAGAGCGCGAGCGCGCCGCGCTGTGCGTCGGCGCCGAGGGGCCGCGGCTTGGAAGCGAGCGCCGAGCGGCGCATCGCCCGCACGGTGGCGTCGAGGTTGGGCTGGTCGAGGTGGTCGGGCTGTACGGTGAAGCTCATGCCCGAGTAGAGCTTCGCCGCCATCTCGGGAAAGCGCCCGGTGCCGCTGCGCATCGGCCCCGAGCCGCCGCCGAGCCAGGGCACGATCTGCACGCCGCGAAAGCGCGACTGCAGCGCGCGCATGCGGCTGACCATCACCGAGCGCGCGAGGTGCGCCGCCAGCGGCCCGATCTCGCGGTTGAGGTCCGAGCCAGCCACCATCACGACCATCTGGCCTGGCGCGCGGCCGAAGTGCTGGCGGTGATACGACAGGTAGTCGGCGACCAGCTTGTCGCCATCGACCACCGGCTTGGCCGACTCGAGCAGCGGCACGACCTGCACGCGCGCGAGCTTGGCCATCACGGCAAAGCGCTGCCGGCGCGTCAGCTTGCCGGCGGCGATGGCGCCGTCCACCGCCTTCGAGATGGCGCGCTCGTACTCGCGGTGCACGCGCACCAGCTGCGCGAGCTTGTCGGCCTCGGCGACGATGAAGCGATCGATGGGCAGCGCGTCGCCGCGCATCACGCGCACCAAGTTGGTCTCGGCGACATGCCGATAGATCTCGGCGCGACGCGCGCGGTCAGCCGGCGAGCGCTCCTTTTCACCGGTGAGGCGCACGTAGAACATGCGGTCCTTGCCCCAGCCCGCGCGCAGCCCGGCCTTCTCGACGGCGGCGACGTAGCGGGGGATCACCGCCGGCGAGATCGGCTTGCCCTCGAAGTCGATCATCTTCGCTGTGGCGTGCCCCTTCGAGACGGCGTGGTGCTCGAACTCGGCGAGCTGTTTGTCGGCGCCCATCAGCGGCTTGGCGATGGCGCCGAGCAGCGTGGCGTTGCCTGCACGAGCGCGCATCAGCCGCCGCAGCTGCCGCAGCTGCACGCGCATCAAGCGCAGCGAGCTGGGGTGCTCCGTGAGGACGGTGGTCGACGCGAAGCGGCGCGGCAGACGGCGAGCGCGACGGGGTGCCGAGTGCGTCGGCGCGCCGAGGGCGACGCCGGCCGTGGCGAGCAGCGCGAAGGCGAGCGCGAGCGCCAGCGCAGCCATCGTTCGGCTGCGACGGATCTGCGCTCTGCCTCTGCCTCGGCCAAGGCCTGCCACCATCGCAGCCATTTCTGCAGGCCCGATGCCACTCGGTTTCCTAGTGATTCCGCCTAAATGCTCGCCCACCAACTGGCAGTCGCAGCCGCGCTTGGCCGGATATCGGAGAGTCGCGCGCTCGCGGTATGGTCAGCCATGCACACCGACCGCGTCACTGTTGCCCGCCATCGCTTCGCGTCGCTGCACGAGAGCGGCTGCTTCGTGATGCCCAACCCCTGGGATCGCGGCTCGGCACGCCTCCTCGCGTCGATGGGCTTCGAGGCCCTCGCCACCAGCAGCGCCGGCCTCTCCTTCGCGCTCGGTCGCCCCGATCGCCCCGACGCGCTCGCCCTCGACGAGGTGCTGCGCAACATCGCCGATGTCGTCGCGGCCAGCGACCTGCCCGTCAACGCCGACTTTCAGGCCGGCTACGGCGACAGTCCCGACGCCGTGGCGCATAGCGTGGCGCGCTGCATCGCGACCGGCGTGGCGGGTCTGTCGATCGAAGACGCCAGCGGCGATGCCAGCGCGCCGCTCTTCGCACTCGACGTCGCGCTCGAGCGGCTGCGCGCCGCGCGCGCCGCCATCGACGAAAGCGGCGCACAGGT
>JAGQIK010000134.1 GCA_020431405.1 Myxococcales bacterium | reverse complement strand
GCGCGCTTTGCGACCTGGGCTGGTTCGAGGCGCGCGGGCTGTTCGGCCAGCTCGCGGAGCGCGGCGTGCTGGTGCGCGCTGGGAAGGCGCCCGCGGCGCGCGCGGGCTGGCAGCGCGACGCTTTGCAGCTGCACGACGCCACGGCCGACTTCGTCTTCGAGTCGACGGCGCAGGCGGCGGACAACCAGGCGCGCTGGGTCGAGGCGCAGCGCGCGCGCGAGCGCGCCGGCGACGACGAGCCGCCGCCTTCGCTCTACGCACAGCCGCGCGGGCCGCGCATCTCGTGCGCCGAGCACGCCGATGTGCTGCGTCGCGGCGGCACGGCTGACGTCCCGTCGCGCCTTCGCGAGCTGGCGGCGGCCGCCTTCGCCCGTCAGCGCGAGGTCGACTTTCCGCCTTGGGGCATGCACTACCTGCGCACGTCGCCCTCGCTCGGCATGCGTCACCCCGTCGAGGGCTACTTCGTGCTCGGCGACGGGGATCAGCCGGCCGGCCTCTACCAGGTCGATGTGTGCGAGCCGTCGCTGGTACGCGTGGCGGACGGCGATCGGCGCGGCGCCTTGCACGGCGCCTGCAGCTTCGCAGGCGGCGCCGATCCGGCCGCCTGCTACGTGGTGCTGACCATCGACTGGCAGCGCGTGATGTGGAAGTACCGCCACGCGCGCTACTACGCCATGGCGCTGCAGGACGCCGGGCATCTGCGCGCGACGCTGCTGCTGTGCGCCGCGCTGCTCGGGCTCGCACCGCGCCTCGCCGACGATATGATCGACGCCGAGGTCGAGGCGCTGCTGGGGCGCGATGCGCTTTGCGAGTGGCCGGCCGCGGTGGTGGCGCTCTACCCGTGAGCACGCTGTGAGCATCCGGTGAGCATCCGCTGCGCCGAGCCGCGCGACATCGTCGCCATCGCGCGCCTGCAGTCGCGGCTTTGGCGCAGCAGCTACCGCGGCATCGTGCCGCAGCCAGTGCTCGACGCCTTCACGCCGCGCGCGCGCGAGGCGGCATGGCGCCGCGACGGGCTCGACTACCCCGGCGGGCGCGGTGTGACCTGGGTCTTCGAGCGCGAGGGCGAAGGCATCGCCGGCTTCGCCGCCGCCGGTCCGCCGCGCGCGACGAGCGAGCTCGAGCGCGAGCTCTACGCACTCTACGTCGCGGGCGATCATCAGCGTCGCGGCGTCGGCTCGGCGCTGCTCGCGGCAGCGGCCGACGGCGCGGCGACCTTGCTCGTATGGGTGCTCGAGGACAATCCAGCGCGCACGTTCTATCTGCGCCGGGGCGCGCGGCGCGTCGGTCGCCGGCGCATCGAGGTCGGCGGCGCGTCGCTCGCCGAGATCGCCTACGCCATCGGCTAGCAGCCACGCCTCTCCGCCACAGCGCTGACAAGCCTGACAGCTCGCTGCCAGATCTGGCAGCGCCGCGCTGCCAATTCTGGCGCGCGCCACAAAAGCTCGCGCACTTAGCTGCGGGCACGACGGTTGCTCTTGGGCGCTGCACACATCGACACCAACCCCCCAAGAGGAGGACCGAAGATGCT
>JAGQIK010000013.1 GCA_020431405.1 Myxococcales bacterium | reverse complement strand
CGCCCACGCCCACGCCTGCGGCGTGCTTGCCCAACACGCGCGAGATCCGCGTCGAGACCTCGACGGCCTGCAACTACCGCTGCAGCATGTGCCCGCGCGAGTCGCTCACGCGGCCGCAGCAGATCATGTCCGACGCGCTGTTCGAGCGCGTCGTGCGCGCCGCGCGCGCCGAGATGCCGTCGCTTTCGATGTGCACCGTCTCGGGCTTCGGCGACTTCTGCGCCGACCCAGGCTGGCGCAACAAGCTCGCCTTGGCGCGCGAGCTCTTCGACGAGGTCCACGTCGTGACGAACCTGGCGCGCGTCGACGACGACGACATCGCCACGCTCGCCTCGCTCGCCACCGAGGTGCGCGTGAGCCTCTACGCCACCACCGAGGAGACCTTCCGCCAGGTGCACAAGCCGCCGCGCGGCGTGCGGCTGTGCGACATCGAGCGGCGCGCGCGCGCGCTGGCCGCGCGAGGCGGCGCGACGCTGAAGATGACGTGCTGCGAGCTCGACGCCAACCGCGACGAGATCCCGACGTGGATCACGCGCTGGCGCCACGTCGCCGCGCACGTCGAGGTCTGGCGCCCGCACAACTGGGTCGACGGCCGCGCCTACCGCGAGATCGCGCCGGCCGAGCAGCGGCTCGCCTCGTGCGGCCGTCCAGCCGCCGGGCCGATTCAGGTGCAGGTCGACGGCACGATCAACGTCTGCTGCTTCGACTACGACGGCAAGATGGTCGTCGGCGACCTCTCGCGCCAGAGCCTCGCCGAGATCTTCGGCGGCGACGCGCTGCAGCGCATCCGCGCGCTGCACGCCGACGGGCGCGCTGACGAGCTCGACCTGTGCGCCGTCTGCGACCAGCGCGACCCGCAGCAGCGGCGCGCAGAGCAGCTGGTCTACTGCTCGTCGGCCGACGCCGCCGAGCGCGTGTTGCGCACCTCGTCGGGCGGCGAGACGCTGCGCGAGACGCGGCGGGCATGAGCGAGGTCGCGCCGAGACAGGACCGCACGCTCGAGGACATCGCCGACGTCTGGGACCTGACGCCGCACGAGCTCGACCGCCTCGCCGCCGAGCGGCACATCAACGCCTATGTCGACGCGGGGCTGCGCGTGATCGGCGCGCGCGGCTACCCGCGCTCGCGCGGCGCGGCCGTGCGCCTCGCCGCGCCCTCGGGGTTCGGCGAGACGTTCGACCGCGCCGTCGACGCGCTGCTGGCGCTCGAGCCCAGCCCGAGCGGCGTCGACCTCACGCAGCGTGTCTTCGACGTCTACGCCGCGCTGCCCGCGCTGAGCGCTGGCGATATCCCGGCGCTGACGCGGCTTTTGGCGGCGCTGGCCTACATCCCGCTGCGCGCCGAGCGCGAGGGCGGTCCAGCGCTGTGGTGGCACCCGCCGGTGCGTCCGCTGTCGAGCGAGCACCGCACCGTGCTGCAGCTCGTCGAGCGCCGCTTCTGTCTCGACGACGTCTGGTCGCGCTTCGAGCGGCAGCTGCTCGGGCGCGGCGCGCGCCGCGACGACCCGGTGAGCCTGCTGTTCGCGGCGGTGATCCTGCTGGTGGCGGCGCTGATCGTCGCGCTGGAGAACGGCATCGAGCACGAGCGCGTCCTCGCCGGCTTCCTCAACGTCGAGGCGGCGATGCGCGACTACGAGGCGCGCCACAGCCTCGGCAGCGCGCCCGGGCTCGAGCTCGACGTCGCCGACCCGGGCCAGCTGCGCTACCGCAACACGCTCTACCTCTACGGCGGCAACCTGCTCGAGCGCATGGGGCGACTCGAACAGGCACGCCGCTTCTACCTGCGCGACATCGAGCACCACGAGCAGCTGCCGCGCCTGCTCGGCTTCTACATGACCGCGCTCAAGACCTGCGAACGGCTGATGTCGGCCTACCACGTCGACGAGCGCCACCCACGCGCCAAGGCGACGCTGCTGGCGCTGACCCGCAGCGCGTTGGCCAAGTCGTACGACCAGGCGCGCAAGTACGCCGTCGAGCTCGGCGAGGTGCGCCGCGCGCACCCGCAGCTCGACTGGTCGCAGCCCAAGCTCGATGTCGGCGGCAAGACCTACCTCTGCGCCGGCGAGGCCTGCCGCGAGCCGCTGCTCGCCGCGCTGCTGTACCGCCAGATGGTCGAAGGCGTGCCCTACGCCGAGACCGACTACGCACTGCTCGCGGTGCACTAGCTCGCCTACCAAGAGCTGCCGCCGAGCTGGCAACGGTTTGCCAGCACGGTTCGCAGCTGTCTGCCAGGGCGCCTGCTGTCGCGTGGTTACGCACTTCGTGTTGCTGGCTCGGCCCTTGCTCTGGCAACGGGCGCACCCCCGACGCGGGCCCACCATCGGCCCGAAGGAGAAGCGCCATGCGAAAGCGAAGCAAAGGTCCCACCAAGCCCTGCACCCCCGTCGCTTTGATCGCCGCCTGCGCAGCGATGCTGATCGGTCTCGCGGCGGTCGCCTGTGGTGACGGCGGCAACGCCACCGGTCCGGGCTCCATCGGTGAGGTCTGTCGCGGGCTGAAGGCCAGCGTCGAGGGCGAAGGCGGCGAAGGGGGTGGCGAAGGCAGTGGTAGCGGCGCCGAAGGTGGTAGCGGTAGCAGCAGCAGCACCGCGCCTTGCAACGCCGGACTGGTCTGCAGCGGCGGCTACTGCGTCAGCGGTGCCGGCTCTGGCAGCGGCGGCAGCGGCGGCAGCGGCGGCGGCGGCGGCGGCGGCGCGGGCAGCTGCACCACCACGTCGGGCAAGCAGATCGCCGACGGCGAGGTCTTCTGCGACAGCTCGGCGCTCTACCAGTGCCTTTCGGGCACCAAAGACCTGATCAAGAACTGCCGGCGCTGCAAGTACATCGGCGCGGGCACGGGCTCGGAGTACGACACGCACTGCAAGTCGACCGAGGGCGCGACCTGGCCCTCCAACAAGATCTTCGGCGGCCCCGGCTGCTACTTCGGCTACTCGCGCATCTGCGCCGGCTGAGCCACGCGAGCCGCGCCTTCGAAGCCCACGCGCGCTGGCGCTTGGCGCCCTACGGACAGCTGCGCGTGCTGTCGAGCGGCTCGAGACGAAGCTGCGGCGGCGACGACTCGAAGGTCACCACGCGCCCCTTGAGCGCCGAGAGGCCGAGCAGCCCGTGGATGTTGCCGCCGAGCTGCTTCACGGTCTGTTCGAAGTAGGGAAAGCTCGGCGCCTTGAGGATCGGCACGTCACGCGTACCGTCCGGACCGAGCGTGAGCGCCGCCTGCGCGAGGTAGAAGGTCAGATCGTTGCCCAGCGCGTCCTTGGTCGTCACCGGCGTGTCGCCCGCGTCGGGCTGCTTGCCGAGCCACACCGTGTGCTGCGCGCCGGTGTCGAGCATCAGGCGCAGCGGCTCGCCGGCGAGCGCGAGCGGGACGATGACGTGGCCCTGCACGTTGTCGAAGCCGTGCGTCTTGAAGCTCACGCTCGGCGGCAGGCCGCCCGGGTGCAGCGTCAGCGTGCCGCAACGCAGGTCGAGCTCCGACGCCGCGCGGAGCAGAAAGTCGGCGCCCATGGTGCCCACCACGTCGAGGTTGCCCTCGACGTAGGGATCGAAGTTGCGCCCGCCGATGGCAAACGGGCGGCCGTCGACATCGATGCTGCCGGCGTTAGGATCCCAGGCCGGTCCGCCGACGCCGAGATGCAAGAAGCTGGTGGCGGCGCCGGTGTCGAGCAACATTAGCGCAGAGGCGCCCTGGTAGCGCACCGGCACGTAGAGGCGCGCGACCTCACTGCCGCTGCCGGTGACCGTCAGCTGCACCGTGATCGGCGCGACGATGGCGGCGTCGCTGCCATCATCGGTCGCCGCGTCGCGCGCGCCGTCGGCCGCGCGCGCGTCGCGTGCGCCCACGTCGCGGGCGGCATCAGACAGCTCGGACGACGCGCTGCTGCAGCCCACGCTGACGAGCGCGCCGAACAGCAACGCGAGCGTTCGCGCACGAGGAAAACGAATGCCCGAGCAGGCCACCATGCAGCGCTAGTCTAGGCGCGCTCGGCCAGCCGTGAAAGCGCGCTGTACGCGGGCTATGCTGCAGGGCATGGCACGTCGCACCTTGCTTGGACGCCTCGCCCTGCTCGCCGCGCTCGGCCTCTGCGCGCTCTGTATCGTGATGGTCCTTCGCGCAGGACGCTCTGACGCAGGCCCGCCCCGACCACCCGAGCAAGTCAGCGGCACCCTGCGTGTCGATCCACCGTATCGCGGCCGGGGAAAGCCGTTTCGCGGCGTGTGGATCGTCACGTCGAAGGGCAAGCTGCTCGTCTCCTACCTGCAGAAACGGCCGCTGCGCTACTGGCGCGACTTCGACGGCAAGGCGGTGGTGGCGCATGGTTTCAGCTACACGCCCTACGGCCAGTCGATCCGCGCGCGGCACTTCAGGTTGACCTCGCTGACGCTAGCCGACACCAAGGCTGCGCGTGGCGTGGTGAGCCTCGGGGCGCGCACCAGCTTGTGCGGTCGCTTCGAGCTCCGGGCGATGCCTGCTGGCAGCAAGCGCGCCGGCAAGCCGGTGCGCTACTTCGTAACCCGCCGCGCCAAGCGCTACATCGCACGGGGACCGCACAAGCGCGGTTGGGTGCGCGTTCGCGGACGCACCTACGCGCTGTCGCCGTTCGTGGCGCATCTCGGCGGCGCGCGCCTGTGGATCACCGACGTCCGCAGCGATCCGTCCTGCGCCAAGCCGCCGCCGCCGAAATGGCGCGGGCCACGACCGCCGGGCTAGCGTCGCGGCGCCTCGACGGATGGTAAACTGAAAGCGATGCTCGACAAGCTCCCCGGCTGGGTCGTCGACGAGGTGGCCGCGGTCAAGCCGAGGTCGCCGAGTGGGTAGGCACCACGGAGGCCGAGCGCTGGCGACTCGCCCGTCTGTGCGCCCGCGACGCGATCTGGGCGGCACGCGCCAGCGGAATGCGCCAACGCGTCCTCGACCAGGTGGACCCGCTTCCGACGAGCACCCTGCGGGCCCTTGCCCGACTTCGCCGCGAGGCGCGCTGGGGTTGCGCCGACGATGACTGAGCTGAGCGCGGCCGAACGGGCCCAGCTGATCGCGGATGCCTTGGAGCGAGCGCAGATCCCCTCGCGTGCGGCGTTGGGACGCGATCGTCGAACGCTTTGGCAACCCCGAACAGCTGCCTAGAGGGAAGTCGGCGAGCGCGCGGGGCGTAACCTGCAGTATGACGCGTCGATTTCGTCTTCTCGCCGTCGCCTCCACCTTTGCCCTGCTCGTCTGCATCTTGGCCGCCGCCCCCGCCGCCCAGGCCTCTCGCCGCATGGGCTGGAGCCGGGGCGTACGCGTCGTGCTGCTGATCGACCGCAGCGGCTCGATGTCGGGCGCCAACCTCGCCAGCGTGCACGCCGCGGTGAAGCTCGCGGTCGAGCGCCTGCGCGACTACGACGCCATCAGCGTGATCAGCTTCGACGCCAGCGCGCACGTCGAGCACGCCATCGGGCGCGTGGGCGCCAGGACGTCGCGACGCGCCGTCATCGCGGCCACCGATGCCATCCGCGCCGGCGGCGGCACCAGCGTTCTGCCCGCGCTCGTCGCCGCCAACGCGCAGCTTCGCCGGGCCGGCGCGACGACCCAGCCGTGGGCGCGCAAGCGCACCTTGGTGCTGCTCGTCTCCGACGGCCACTCGGCCTACGACGGCGTGCTCTCTGCCACCAAAGCCCTCGCCACGCGCGCCGTGATCAGCACCATCGGGCTCGGCCAGCAGGCCGACAGCGCGCTGCTGCGCAAGGTCGCGACGGCCGGCCGCGGTCGCGCCTACACCACCGTGGCGCCGAACAAGCTCTCGACGATCGTGCGCAAGGAGCTGGCTCGCCTCGGCCGCTAGCGGCCAAGCTCGCGCTCGTTCGTAAAGCGATGCAGCTGCGCGCGCTGGCCTTCCGTCATGCCGACGAAGCGCACGCCGAGCGCGTCGCCGTCTTCATAGACGACGAGCGCCGCCAAGCGCGTGATGTCGTGCCGCCGCGGCAACATCAGCTCGAGCTCGAGCCACGGCTCCGAGCGCGTGGGCCCACCCAAGCGCCGCAGCCTCGCGCCGCTGCGGCTGAGATCGTTGACCTCGCAGATATGCGGGACGCCATCGATGAGCTTGTTGGCAAGCAGGCTCGTCGACACGCGCGGTTCAATACGTCTTTCCGCCTCCATCGCGCACACCTCCACGCGGTCAGAGGTGCATCCCCGATGCCAAAGCGGCGCCGCCCACGACACTGCGTCACGTTTGCGCACACTTCGGTGCGCGCGCGCTCGGTGACGGCAGCCGCAGCGCGACGCATCGCGCGCGCAAAGGGCGTCAAGCTGACCCGCTTACGACCTTGTCTGAGCCAGGACGGTTGGCGCCCGCGGTCGGCTAGACTGCGCTACTAGAGCCCCAACAACGGAAGGCAAATGAACTGGGAAGACCTCGTCAGCTCGACCGACGTCAAGCAGTCCTTCGTCGAGCACTTCGAGCCCCTGTGTCACGGGCCGCTGGGCAAGCGCGCGCTGGCCGATATGGCCGAGCGCGTCGAGCGCTTCGAGATCATCGACGCGCGCAGCGACCAAGCCGTGCGCGCGCGCCTCGCGGAGTACTTTCCGTACCACCAGGAGTCGGCGCCCGCCGAGCGCTTCCTGCGCGTGCACTTCGTCACCGAGGCCAACGGCGAAAAGAAGGCGTCATCGTGGCTGTGCTGGCCGCCAGCCGCCACGCTGCCCGAAAGGCCGGCAGACTGGGCACGCGCGCTCGCCGTGCATGGCGAGATCCGCTGCGCGACCGAGATGACGCGCGCCAAGACGATGCTCAACGCCTACGATCCCGACGAAGAGTACATCGTAGAAGACAGGAGTCTGAGCTACGAGGAGATCTGCGAGGGCTACACGTCGGTGGTGACCTTTGGCTCCGACGAGTACTACCTCGCCAAAGTCGATGACGCGTGCGTCATCGCCGCGCTCGGCCACGACGCCGACGGCCTCTATCTACGCGGCGACTACCACGACGAGGACGACGAAGAGGAAGTGGACGACGAGCCCATCGGCGTCGGCGACGCGTTCCTCTGCTTCGTCGGGCTCTTCATCGCCATCGGCTACGACTACAGCCTCGACAAAGACGGAACGTACGGCTGGTTTGCCTCGTGACCACCCAGCTAGCGCAGGCCCTTGCCCGAGTACTGCACAGTGAGCGTGTAGTAGCCGATGCCGGTGGTGATCGCGGTGATGATCACCGTCGTGTCCTGCGGCCACAGCATCACCTGGCACGATGGCGCGCCCGAGCAATAGAGGCGGTTGGACACGCCGCCGAAGACGTTGACCGTCCAGCTGCCGCTGCCGCCGCCCGTGATCGACGCTGCTAGCGGCGAGCCGGGGTCGACGTCGAAGAAGTACGAATCGGGCGTGCCCCCCGACGCGCTGTCCTGGAGCGTGCGCGTCTTCATGGTCCAGCCGCTGGTGTTGAAGCCGTCGACGCTGCTGTCGGCCGCCGCTGTCGTATCGACGCTGCTATCGGCCGACACGCTGTCGACGCTGCTATCGACCGACACGCTGTCGACGCTGCTGCTGTCGACGCTGCCATCGGCGGACACGCCGTCGACGGTGCCATCGGACGCAGTGACGTCGGACGCCGCGTCGCGTGCTGCCGCGTCGCGTGCCGCCACGTCGGGTGCCGCCGCGTCGCCGATCACCACATCACCCGATCGGCCGTCACGCGTCGACACGTCGCGTATCGCCGCATCGCCCCCATCGCCGTCGCTCGAGCACCCCGCCCCTGCACACAAGGCCAGCGCCGCGACGAAGACTGCACTCGAAAGCTGGGTCATGGTGCCCGGCTTGTACGGCCATCGAGAGCTAAACTTCCCGCGATAGTCAGCGCACACCATCGCTAGCGCAGGATGCGCAGGCTCAGCGGGTAGCGCGGGGACTTTCCGTCGCGCGCACGCACGGCGTTGATCACGTGCAAGATCACCTCGAACAGCTGCAGCAGCACCAGCGCCATGATCGACATGGTCATCAGGCCGAAGCCGGTCAGCGGACCGAGGCCGACGGAGAACAGCAGCGCCGGCGCGAAGAACAGCGTGAACAGCGCGGTGCTGTAGATCGCCGTCGAGATCTTGAAGTTGAGCGCGGCACGTCCGTGCTCGTCGACACCGGCGAGCTTGTCGCGGCCGAAGAGCCACACCAGCAGCGTGCCGATGAGGCCGCCGAACGGGAAGACCAATCCGGCGAGACCAGCGATGTGACACACGGCAGGCCACGTGTTGTCGGCGACAGCGCCCGGCGCGTGCGCCGCGGCAGGGGTGCTCGGGCGATTCGAGGTATTCGGATTCATCATGCGTCCTTTCGCGCTCGCGAAAGTTGCACGCGGTGTACCGGACGATTTCGCCAGTAGTCTTCTCGCCGACGGCGCCACGATGGCGCCGCTAACCGGCGGATATTGGGGCGTCTTGCTAGCGACTGGAAGCTGCGGGGCTGTTTCTCGTATGCTCCCGCGACTTCTTTGCCGCCGCACTGATACGGGATCGCAAATATGAATTCGCGCGTGTTGATCGCTGTTTGTGTCGCTGGTTGGCTTACCGCAGCTTCCGGCTGCGGCGACAGCGGCTGGGCTCCGCTGTATCAAGACGGCGGCCGCCAAGACGGCAACACCGTCGCGGACGCCATCGAGGCGGGCAATCTGCAGCCTTGCACGACCATCGGCGAGCCCTGCAACGCGCACGACACCTGCGCCATCCAGCCGATCTGCGACGACAACTATCTCTGTCGGCCGGCGAGCTTTCAGAACTGTGACGATGGGCTCGCCTGCACCGACGACAGCTGCCTCGGTCTCGGCAAGTGCGAAAACAAACCGCAGCCCGGCTTCTGCGTGCTGCCGGTCACCGTCAACGGCCAAACCGAGACCAAGTGCTTTCAGGCTGGCGACACGTCTCCCGATCGCCCCTGCTCCAAGTGCGACCCGTCGGTCGACCCCACCAACTGGACCACGTCGTTCGACGCCGTCGCCTGCGACGACGGAAACGCCTGCACCAAGAACGACAGCTGCCAGGCCGGCGTGTGCAAGGGCGAAGATTTTTCGGCGACCTGCTCCGACGGGCTGAGCTGCACCGACGACGGCTGTGACGGCGCCGGCGGCTGCGGGCCGAAGACGATCATGCCGGGCACCTGTCTGATCGCCGGCGCCTGCTACAAGGCGGGCGACACGACCCCCGACAAGTGCCAAGTCTGCGACCCGAGCAAGACAAACACCGACTGGACCACGCCGAGCACCGTCTGCCAGATCGACGGCGTTTGCTACAAGCAGGGCGAAAAGAACGTCGTTGGCGGCGGCTGCGGCGAGTGTGATCCGCTCGCGAGCACCAGCGCGTGGACGGTCAAGGGCAACGACTGCCTCATCGCGGGCACGTGCTTCAAGAGCGGCGACAAGGCCGCCGGCGGCGGCTGTCTCAGCTGCGATCCGACCAAGAGCAAGAGCGACTGGACGCCCGATCCCAACAGCTGCTCGATCGACGGCACCTGCTACGCGAGCGGCGCCAAACACCCGCTCGCCTGCGCCGAGTGCGACCCCACCGTCAGCCAGGCCTCCTGGACCGTCAAAGGCTCGTTCTGCCTGATCAACGACTTCTGCTACCTGCCCGGCGTCAAGGACGCGACCGGCTGCGCCGAGTGTCAGCCGTCGGCGAGCAAGACCGGCTGGACCGTCGCCAGCAACATGTGCCAGATCGACGGCGTCTGCTACGCCTCTGGCGCGGCTGGGCCCACGAGCTGCACGGCCTGCACGCCATCGCTGAGCAACACGCAGTGGAGCGTGACGGCCAACCACTGCGCCATCGGCGGCGCCTGCTACACCGCCGGCACGCAGGACACGACCACCACGTGTCGCGCCTGCGATCCGAGCAAAGACCCCAAGGGCTGGACCCCCATCGCCAACAAATGCTTCATCGACAACCAGTGCTACAACACCGGTGACAAGCACCCGCTCGTCTGCGGCGAATGTGATCCCACCGCGAGCAACAGCTCGTGGACCGTCAAGGGCTCGTTCTGCCTGATCGACGACCTGTGCTACCTGCCCGGCGTCAACCGCCCCGCGGGCTGCGGCAGCTGCGATCCGGCAACCGATCGCTACAACTGGACGCCGCCCACGGGCAAGTGCCTGATCGGCGGCAGCTGCTACGCGACGGGCGACAAGGACGGCGGCTGCGGCGTCTGCGATCCGGTCAAGTCGACGTCGGCTTGGTCGCAGATCGCCGGCTGCGTGATCGTCTCCAAGCCGTTCGCCCTCGGCGCGGGCGGCACCAGCACCGACTACGGCTACGGCGTCGCCAAAGACGCCGCGGGCAACGTCTATGTCGCTGGCACGTTTTACTCCAGCGCGACCTTCGACACCACGACGGTCACCTCCAAGGGCGGCTACGACATCTTCGTCGCCAAGCTCGATCCCAACGGCAAGGTCGTGTGGGTCAGCACGGCGGGCGGCACCAGCAGCGACTACGCGCACTCGGTGAGCGTCGATCCCGCCGGCAACGTCTACGTCGCCGGGCGCTTCAGCACCACCGCCACCTTCGGCACCAAGACGGTCACCTCGGTCGGCTCCACCGACGTCTTCGTCGCCAAGCTCTCGCCCAGCGGCCAGTTCCAGTGGGTCACCGCCGGCGGCAGCACCAGCTCCGATCTCGCCTACAAGATCGCCACCGACGTCGCGGGCAACAGCTACGTCGCCGGCTACTTCTACAGCAGCGCCACCTTCGGCAGCAAAACCCTCACCGCACGCGGCTCGGCCGACATCTTCGTGCTCAAGCTCGACGCGCAGGGGCAGGTCGTGTGGGCCGCCTCGGGCGGCAGCACCAGCTACGACTACGGCTATGGCGTCGCCGTCGACGGGGCGGGCAACGCCTACGTCACCGGCTCGATCAGCACCACGTCGACCTTCGGCACGCTCACGGTGTCAGGCTCATCGGACATCGTCGTCGCCAAGCTCTCGCCCACGGGCAGCTGGACGTGGGCCAAGAGCGCGGGCGGCAGCAGCTCGAACGCCGGCCGCGGCGTCGCCGTCGACCGCAGCGGCAACGTCTTCGTCACCGGCTCGTTTGCCGGTACGGCCACGGTGGGCACGACCACCCTCACGTCGAAAGGCTCGAGCGACCTCTTCGTCACCAAGCTCTCGCCACAGGGCGCGTTCCTCTGGGCCGTGAGCGCGGGCAGCACCAGCTCCGACATCGGCTACGCCATCGGCGTCGACGGTCAAGGCAACCCCTACATCGGCGGCTACTACCGCTACAGCGTCGCGTTCGGCAGCACCACGCTGACCTCGCTCTCGTCGTCGTACGACGTCTTCGCCGCCAAGCTCTCGACCACCGACGGCAAGTTCATCTGGGCCACCTCCGGCGGCGGCATCAGCAGCGACTACGGCTATGACATCGCCGTCGCCCCCAACGGCCACGTCGCCCTCACCGGCTACTTCAGCTCGAGCGGCGCCACCTTCGGCGGCGTCGCGCTGACGAGCAAGGGCGGCAACGACGTGTTCGTCTGGAACGTGACGCAGCCCTAGGGGTCAGTGTCGACCGCAGCTGCTAGCAGCTACTTGCTCGGGGGCGGGGGCGTGTCGCGTTTGAGCATATCGATCAGGTCCGCCTTGGTCATCGCCTGCGAGGCGCTGCCGATGTGCTCGCCCGGCTCGTCGGGGACGGTGCAAACGACCTCGCCCTTTTCATTCTCGACGCAAACCCCGCCGCCGCAAGCAGCGAGAGCGAGGGTCGCCAGCAGCGAGAGCAGCAGCAGCGCGCGATTGATGATCGTCCTCGACATAGGCTTCTCCTGGGTGCGATAGAGGCTCGACACTCGCTCTTGCACCCAGCGCGCCAGCCCACATCACACGCAAACAGCCAGCTTTCTTCCGCACGTGATGCCGCGGACGCGACGCCGTCGCGATTCGTCGCGCGACGTCGCATCGGGCCAAGCGCCGCCGGCTACAGCTCGAAGGACCAGGCCTTGCGCATGCGTGCCTGCACGCTGCGCGCCGGCGTCATCGCCGCGGCGGTGCGGCGCAGCAGCCGCCCCAACCCCGAGCGCCACTGGCCGATGCGTCCGAGCTTGTGCGACTGCTCGACGAACCAGCGGCTGCGCGCGCGTCGACGTTGTTCGTAGTCGCGCAGTGAAGCGGATACCGCGTCGAGATCGTCGGCGTCGCGCTCGGCGAGCGCGTGCGCCAGCACGACGGCATCTTCGATCGCTTGGCAAGCCCCTTGGCCCATGTTGGGCGTCATCGGGTGCGCCGCGTCGCCGAGCAGCGTGACGCGGCCGCGGCCCCATTCGGGGTCAAACGGACGGTCGCAGATGTCGTGCTGCATGATCGCCGCGTCGTCGGTGGCAGCGAGCATGTCGGGCACCGGCGCGGCGAAGGCGGCGAACAGCGCGCGCACGTCGGGGCTTTCCCCCGCGTCGTCGGCGCTGCGCTGCGGCGTGCTGTAGGTGGCAAACCAGTAGAGCCGCGCGCCGTCGATGGGCACGATGCCGAAGCGCTGGCCGCCGCCCCAGATCTCGGCGCTCAGATCGGCGGGCCAATCGACGTCGCGCGCCGAGCAGACGCCGCGCCAGCAGGTGTAGCCGGCGTAGCGCGGCGGCGCGTCGCCATGCAGCGCGGCGCGCACCGCCGAGTGGATGCCATCGGCGCCGACGATGACGTGCGCGCGCTCGCTGGTGCCGTCGTCGAAACGCGCCGTCAGCTCGGATTGCGCTTCGATGTCGACGCAGCGCCGCCCGAGCTGCAGCGTGACGTGATCATCGTGCTCGGCGTCGAGCGCTTCGATCAGCGCCGAGTGCAACGTGGCGCGGTGTATGCCGACACTCGGCACCTCGCTGACCGCCGCGAGCTCGATGCGCGCGAGCTGCCGGCCGTCGGCCTCGCGCAGCTCGACGAGGCGCACGCGCTGGCCGCGGTCGACGAGCGTGTCGGCGATAGCGACGCCGGCGATGCGGCCAAGCGCAGCGACAGCGTTGGGCTGGATCGTGATCCCCGCGCCCACGGGGGCGATGGTTTCGGCCTGTTCGACCACGCGCACGCGGTGTCCGGCGCGGCGCAGCGCGATGGCCGCCGTCAGGCCACCGATGCCGGCGCCGATGATGAGAACCTCTAGAGGTCGCGACATTGCCGATAGCCTTTCGCAGCAGCGCGGCGGGGACCGTGCATCCTGAACTACTTCAGGACTGAAGCGCCAGCCGATACGCGTTCGGATCCGAAGCGCCGCCGAGCCCCCCGCCACCGACCTAAACCACTGTATTTGCTTGCCGCGCCTCTGGCACTGCGGTTGCTTTTGAACCCTGCACGATGACTTGGATGGCTGCCAGAGCTCGCACGACCGCTTCGTTGATGGCCCTCGGCGTGATCCTGCTGCTGCTGCTGTCGGCGGCGGCGCACGCGGAAAAGCCCTACTCGCGGGCCATCGAAGCCGACCTCGCCCGCATCCAGCAGTACATGGTCAGCCACACGCGCGCCGAGCAGGCAGCGAGCCGCAGCAAGGACATCTACTACCTGTCGGGGCCGATCTCGAGCGGCGGCAAGGGGAGCGTCCTAGAGAATCTGCGCTACGGCTGGGACGTCGCGCGACGGCTGCGCGAGGCGGGCAAAGTGGTGATCAGCCCATTCGAGGTCGAGCACGTGCTGCGCATCCCGCAGTCGAAGGTCGACCCCGAGCTGCGCTCCGCCGTCGACCGCGCCAAGCACTGGTCACACTCGGTGTTCATGGAGCTGTGGGCGCGCGTGCTCGCCGACCCGGTGCTGCGCCCGCACGTCAAGGGCATGGTCACGCTGCCTGGCGCCAGCTCGAGCATCGGTGCGACCCAGGAAGAGGGCTGGTTCAAGCGCTGGAGCCTGCCGGTCCTTCGCTTCCACGAGCGCGGCGACGGCAAGTTCCGGCTGCGCCGGCAGCGCTACGACACGACGCTGTCACTGGTCGAGCACACGCTGCTCGGACCGACCAGCGCCGAGATCGTGCGCCGCGAGGCGCGCTGGGCGCGCAAGAAGGGCGTGCGCGCGATGGTGGTGCGGCCCGAGTTCGCGGGCGTGATCGGCAACGTGCTCAAGCACTCGAACACCATCGCGACCGCCGTCATCGGCTTCCCCACCGAGAAGTTTCAGCAGGCCGGCCGCGACTGGCAGCGCGTGCCGACCGCGCGCAAGCTCGAAGACGCCAAGCGCGCGATCGAGGGTGTCGCGGCCGCGGGCGGCAAGAAGCTCGAGCTCGACATGATCATCGACGTGCACAAGCTCTTGAACGCGCGCAGCGCCGAAAAGGCCGGTCACACGCGGCGCGCCGGACAGCTCTATCGCGGCGTCAAACGCGACATCGACGTGGTGGTGGCCAGCGCGAAAGCGCTCGGCGAGGCGCGCGGTGTCGACGTCAAAGTCAAAGTCATCGTCGAGACGTCGCAGCTCGACGAGCCGCTGCTGCGCCGCGCGGCCGCCATCGTCAAGAGCACGCGCGCGCTGGCGATCAAGACCAGCACCGGCTACGGCCCGCGCGGTGCGTCGCCGGCTGACGTCCGCACCATGCGCGACGTGGTGGGCAACACCAAGCTGATCAAGGCCTCGGGCGGCGTCGACGCCCACACGCTGCCCGCGCTGCGCCAAGCCGGCGCGCACCTGTTTGGCATGTCGGGCACGCGCGACCTGTATCGCATCACGCGCGGTCTGCGCGTACGCCGGCGCGCGCGCAGCCGCGGCAGCTACTAGTGCTCGGACTGCATCGCACCCGCTCGCGCTAGTGAGTCGTGCAGCTCTGTCGGTTGTCGAGCAGCCAGCGCGCGAGCAGCCGGCGCAGCGCGCGATTTTCTGCGGCGGTCGAGGCGGCCTGCTTTTCGAGTCGCTGCAGGCGTCGATAGATCGCCTTGATCGCCAGCAGCGAGACGCCGTCAGCGTCCACCGGCGCGATGAAGCGGTCGTCGTCGCCGCCCACGCCGAAGACCTTCTTGAAGTCTTGCGCCATCGGTCCGATATGGCGGATGCGGCTCGGCTCGTTGTTGTAGGTCCAGCTGCTGATCGGCAACGACATCAGCTGCCGCAGCAGCTTGTCCTCGTCGACGGCGCGCACGTTGTACTTGATGTTGCGGTCGCTCTTGGGACATATGGCGGCGCAGTACTCCTGGCCCGCGGGCACGGGCACGCCCGTGCAGCACGTCAGACCGCTGCAGCACTTGCCGTTGTCGCCGCCGCAGCGCTGGCTCGCTTGGCGACACGTGTCGGTTGCACCATCGCCGCTCGCGATGCTGTCGGCTCCCCGATCGGCCACGGGCCCGTCTGCGCCAGCTGGCTGGTCCGCCGCCGGCCCGTCGCCAGCACCGACGTCTTTGCTGCCCGAGCCGTCCTTGCCGCCGTTGGCGTCACTTGTCGCCGTCGAATCGGGCTTGCCGCCGCTGCTGTCGCTGCACGAAGCCAGCAGCGCCGGCAAAGCGAGCAGCGCGGCCGCCGCCAGCAGCGCGGCGAGGGTGTGGTGGAACCGACGAGGGGCTCGATGCTCGGATGTCGAAGGTCGCATCCGCCGACAGTATCAGCGCGCGTGGACGAAAGCTCGCGCGGCGTCCGTCGCCGCCAGCGTGCCGCTAGCGCTTGCGCTTCTTGATTTGCGCGATAGCGTCGAGCAGGAGCTTCTTGTCGGGTCCCTTGGCCTTGCTGCTCAATGCCTGCAGGCGCGGTAGAACGGACTTGTCGCCGGTCATCATCAGCGTGCGCGCCAGTGGTTGTACGCCGTTGGTGTCGATGCCGTCGAACAGTGCGTCGAGGTAGCGGGGATCGCCGCTGCGCTGCAGGATGATGAGCGGTATCTGCTGATTGGTGAAGTAGGCGCTGTGGCGCAGCCGGTAGCACAGGTCCAGCCAGCCGCACCGATCGGCGTCGAGCAGCGCCTCGGGGATGTTCCGCTCGCGCCGCCACGCGCTGCCCATGCGATCGGGGAGCACGTCACCCAGCAACAACTGCAAAGCGCTCAAGCTGATCTGATGCCCCTCGCAAGGATGGTCGATGGCGTGCTCGAATGCCGGCATCAGCCGAGCCCGGGCCTTGTCCGGAGCCAGCTTGAAGACCGCCGCCACGGCATAACGCGTCACCGGGCCGCCGTGCCATACGCCGAAGTCGAGCTGATCGGCCAGCGCCGTCGCGAGCTCGGCGTCGTCATAGAAGAGCAATGCGTCGGCGGCGTTGGTGACGATGCGATTGTCGGGGTGCCCCTGCAGCAGCGACCGCAATAGTGGGCGTGCTGCCGGATGGCGCGCACGGCCGAGCTGCACGATGGCGCTGCTCTCGTCGGTGTCGATGCCCTCCAGCGACGCGTAGGGCTGCGGACCCAGGCGCTCGACGAGCCACGCCATGATCTCGTCGGGGGTCATGACGTCGAGCCGGGGGCGGCCGCCCCGCATCTTGGAGGCAGGCTTCTTGGCGCCCGATTTCGTTGCTGGCGCCTTCTTGGTCGGCGATTTCTTGGCGGCAGCTTTCTTGCTGCTGCGCTTGGCGGAAGACCGCGTGCGGGCGGGCATGTCTAGCAAAGTATGCCGCCAATCGTCGCGTGACGGCAGCCACTTGTAGGCGAGCCTGCTGCCAAGGTGCGACGAGCCGTCGTCTGTATTGGGGAGTCTCGCGAGCGCCAGCTATTCGAGACGCAGGTAGCGCACCTTGCCGTCGGCCGCGGAGACGGCGACGTGAATGCGGCCTTGAGCGTCGACGCGCGCGGAGGCCTCCACGGCATCGAGACCGGCGACCAGCGTGCGCTGCGTGAACGCGCCGCTGCTATCGCGCGAGGCGATCACCAGCGAGCCTTCCTGGTGCCGCTCGCCTTGCCAGCTGCACTGCGGTGGCGGGATCGGGCCGGGCCCCGGCGCGCCGAAAGGACACTGCGCTTTCAGCTCGCCATGCTCGCGGTGCTTGCCCAGCAGCATGCGCACGTCGCCGTCGGCCGAGGCCACCAGCGCCAGCGGGCGGTAGTCGACGTCGTCGTAGCTGCAGCTCTCGCTGCTCTGCGTCGGCATGCCCTGGCACTTGCTGTCGGCCGGCTCGCTGGCGATCACGGTGAAGCTGTAGTTGCTCGTGCCGAGCGGCGCGCTGGCGAGCGTAATCTCGCGCCCGTCACTGCGCTCGCGCAACATGGCGATCAACACGCGTGGGCCGGCGGCGCCGGCGGCGATGGCGAGGCCGACGCGACGCTCGGAGAGGGCGGCGTTGGCGCCACCGACACCCAGCGGCGTGACGCGCTTGGCCACGCCCTTCTCGCCGTGAAACAGCGACCAGCCGGGCGTGCTGCCGCTGCCCCAGTAGGCCAGGTGCGCGTCGCCGTCGGGGGCGAGCGCCAGCGCCGTGAGCCAGTTGGCGGCGCCGAAGCGGTAGTGCGCCCAGGCGCCGCTCGGGTCGCGTCGGTAGTAGGTCGCCAGCTCGGCACGCGTGCTGCCTTGCTGCACGATCTCCACGCGCGTGACGTGCGCGCAGCCGGCAGAGTCGACGGCGAACGAGCGCTCGAAACCACCCCAACCCTTGCCGGCAAAGGTGTGCAGCGTGCGCCAACCGCCAGCCTCGCGCACCAGCAGGCTCTGATGCAGCGCGCCGTCGTAGGCGATCATCGCCGGCTTGCCCTCGAGCCACGACAGCGTCGCGCCCGCGGTGGTCACCGGCAGCGCCTCGCTCGACCACGAGCCGTCGCTCTTTTGCCGCGCGAAGCGGCCGACGAAGCCCGGGCCGGCGATTCGATGAAAGACCATCGGCGCGCCGCTGCCATCGAGCGCCAACGCCGGCGAGCTGCCCGACTCGGCGACGATCGACTGCGCGCCCACGCTGCAGGCCTTGCCAGCGCAGAGCGGCCCGACGAAGCCGGCGCGCCGCGGACCGCAGGGCGCCGGCCAGCTGCTCGTGCCGCTGTCGGCGAGCATGTCGCGATGATCGCCGTCGACGGAGACGTCAGCGAGCGGCGGCCCATCGGCGCGCGCATCCGCGCCAGCATCGTCGCCGCCGCCCCCATCGCGCAGCGGCAGCCGCTCGGTGCAGCCGCTGCCGCCGAGCGTCATCACCATCACCAGCAAGCCGAAGGTCCTCATCTCGTAGTCCTCGCGTGTGCAGTCGAAGCCGAAATCGCATCTTCACCTGCACCGCGCGTACCACCTGCCAAGTGCTCGATATCAGCAAGCGGTCGGTCGAGATCGTGTGCCACTGGCCGCGCCACGGCCCGGGCGTTGTCGCACGCGTTTGACAGCGCGCACTGACCCCACACTCTTGAGGGCGGAGGGCGCTGTCACGCTCAGGTGGGCTCATTTGCCACGCTTGGCCTTCTCTTTGGCCATGAAGCGCTTGACCCGACCAATCATCGCGCAACCCGTACCCAGCTTGCAGGCTCTTTCGAACGCTCGCAGCGCGCGTGGGTAGTCCTCGGCAACTCCCGATCCACCTTCATACATCAGACCGAGGTTGAAGCAGGCGACAGCGACGTCCTTGCTGCAGGCTTTTTCGTAGAGCTCGATAGCCTTCTTGACGTCCTTCGTGACGCCGGAGCCAGACTTGTACAGCGATGCGAGCCTGCCACAAGAGCCAGCGTGGTTCTTGGCGCAAGCCTTCTTCAGAAACTTGGCGGCCCTGCGGGGATGCGTCCTGCCGAAAAAGTCGGCCGAGTGATACATCAGCCCGAGGTTTGCGCAGCCCAACGTCGATCCCTGATCGCAGGCCTTCTCGAACAGCTTGGTCGCCTTGATGTAATCCTTGCTGACCCCCTTGCCCTTGACGAAACGGTCACCCAAGGCGTTGCAGGCCATGGCGTGCGAGCCATCGCAGGCCTTTTGCATCCATCGCGCGGCCTCCTTCGGGTCGGCCGCAATGCCCACGCCGCGAGCAAAGACCACACCGAGGCGCCAGCAGACCTTCGTCTCGCCCGCTGTGCACAAGCGCTTGCACTTTTCCCGCTGCTTGGCGTCACAGGCGAGAGGCGCACACTTCATCGACTTCATCGCGGTCGTCGAGCTTCCGCCTTTGTTGATCGCTATGGTGCCCTTGCACGCCTCGGATCCGCGCCTCGCCTTGAACTCGAAGCTCCCCTTGCCGATCTCTTTCAGCTCCAGATCGGCCAATCCATCTCGCTCGAGCCGCGTCCTCGCTTCCTTTCGATAGTCGACGCACGCATAGCCCAGCAGCGACAGCAAACCCACCGCTCCGCAGATTCTCAAGTAGTGCATTCCTCGACCTTCCAGTGGCTGACTCCAGGACAGCTAGTTTGCCGCAGCACGTCGATGGAGTGGATCGTGCTGCAGATCGACAACAACAGCCCCGTCGTGCGAGGTCTCATCGTCGAGCAACACACCGTCGCTGACGGGTTGTGGTCGGCCGGCAAGCTCGCGATCATCGCGACACCTCGCAGTACAGCGCGGCGTGATCAGACAGCTCGCGTAGAAACGCCGCACGCCGCGCCCCCGCGAGCTCGTTCCAACCGACGACTCGCACCGCCGCTGCGCCGTCGAGCCGCCGCAGCCGCACCTCGTCGCTCGCCAGCACGTGGTCGAGGTCGGCCGGCACCCCGCGCGCGCTCGGCGGATGCCAGGTGTACGGCGCATCCTTTCGGCAAAGCCGCATGCCGCGCGCCCGCGCAGCATCAGCGAGCGCCTCGAGCTCGGCCCGCGCGCTCACGCCGTTGCCATCGCCAACCACGTTCAAATCACCGATCACCACCAGCCGCGCCAGACCACGCTGGCGCGGCAGCGACGCCAGCGCGCGCTGCAGCGACCAGATCTTGCCCACCAGCGCTTGGCGATTTTGATAGTCGTGCGGCGTCGAGCCCGCGTCGGCGTGCAGCAGCAGCACGTGATAGAAGGTGCGTGGGCGCACGCGCAACGACAACAGCGCACCGGGGCGCAGGTGCTGCTGACCGTTTCGAAACTCTCGCCGCTGCGTGAACAACACCTGCGCGAAGCGACGGCGCCGCCAGCCGAGCAATAGCTCGAGCTGGCCGACGCCATCGGTGACGCCGAAGTCGTACTCGTCGAGCTCCGCCATCAGCGCACGCGCGGCCACCCGCGACGCCAGCTCGCAAAAGCCGATCACATCGGCATCGAGCCGGCGCACCCAGCGAGCGACATCGCGCGTGCGCTGCGGCGCCCCGAAGAAGTGGCGCACGTTCCACGCCATCAAGCTAAAGCCCACGACGAAGACTCCGTCAGACCCTCAGCGCACCGCGTGTGCTACGCCTGCGAAGCCGTCGCCACGATCGGCGCCGGCGACGGCGCCCCGGCCGACCCGTTGCCGGCGACCGCTTCCTTCACCGTCGGCGAGGCTGGCTTCGACGCACCCGCGCTGGCGCTCGCAGCGCCAACCGCGCCCGTCGCCGGCGCCTGCACCGGCTGCTCGATCGCACCGCCGGCCTCGGCCGTCTCGTCGATCGCCTCGCGCGTCTTGCGACGGCGGCGCGTCACCACGCCCAGCGTGATCAGCTGCGCGCGGCTCCCGATCACCGTACGCGCGCACTTCGCCCAGTCCTGATACCAGGCCCACAGCGCGTCGATCTCCCGATCGCGCGACTCGTCATCGCGCGCCCTGCTCGGCTCCGGCATCGACGACGCCTCGTCCACCAGCCGCCGCGCCGCCTCGCGAACCTCCTGATCGAGCCCACGCGACGTCAACAGCGCCACGGCGGCCACGTTCTCGTCGCCACCCTCCGCCTCGATCGCATCCAGCCGCTCGAGGAACGTACGCACCGTCAGGATCACATCCAGCCCCGACGTCTTGCTCAGGTTGAGAAACAGCCGCTGGTGAACCGTCGGCGCCAGTCGCCCCAGCACCGCATCCGCCACGTCGAACCACGTGTTCTCCCACTGATCGACCATCGGCTGGATCGAGCGCCGCGACGGCTGACGCTCCGTCGCCAAATGCCGCCCCGCCGCCGCATCGAACAACGACCACCCCTCCGCCATCGCCTCCTCGTCGAACCCCCGCTGCCGCAGCAGCGACGCGATCTCCGGGTTCTCGCTAACGGCCGTCAAGAAGCGCAGCGCGCGCGTGATCTTGCGGTTGGACTTGTACTTGTTGTTCGCCATGGCGTCGTTCCTTTCGTTGGTGCAGGCACCAGAGTGGTGCCGAAGTTGAAAACGCCGCCCTTCTCGGAAGCACCGGCGCGCGGTTGCGCGAAAAAGACGCGCTTGCCCGAAACAAAGATCACCGGCACCGAGGTTGGTCCTGCACGAAACGCGCTTGCACCCGCGCTCGACGAGCCTCGTCCATCCGTCGAGAACGCTCCGTCCCGCGTTCAAACGCTTCGTCCGCCGCTACCACGGCTGCACGAAGGGTGTGCCAAGGGCGGAAGGCCGTGCAGAGCTGCCGAGTTGTTGTGGTCAGGGTCGAGAATTGGCCCGCGTCGCTACCCTGGGGCAACTAGCTTGGCTCGATCAGCGGCGATACGAAGCTCCTCGACGGTCGTACGAGGTTCGAGATCGGTGAGACGGAGCTCGAACAGGCGTTGGGCGAGCTGATCTACCGCAGCTAGAGGCCGTGGCGCACGAGCGCGTCGCTCGAGATCAGCGAAAACCACTGACCGACGAGGCGCTTGGCGAACGTCGCGTCGTCGATCAACGCGCCGACCTCGATGTTGCGCGTCTGGCCTCTGTCGGTGAAGTTCGCAGAGCCGACCAGGCTGAGCCGCTGGTCGATGACGATACACTTGGCGTGCATGCTGGCGAGCGAGCCCGCCTCCGCGGTGCGCGGATCGTAGTAGATGGCTGGGTAGGGCTCGCCGAAGGGCCAGTTTTCGCGCAGCAGCCTTTCGATGACTAGCAGCGCCGTCGTCGACACGTCGTCACGCCGGCGGCCGCGATGGACATCGACGACCATCGTCGCGCGCACGTTGCGCTCGGCGATCGCGCGATGCAGCGGCTCGAAGATGTCTTGGCCGTGGTCGAAGCTGTAGCCGGCCAACAACACGTCGTGCTCGGCCTTGTCGAAGAGGTCACAGATCGTCAGCGACGTCTGGCGCGACATGCCCGCCGCCGTATCGGGCCCTGTCCAGACGAGATCCACATGCGGCGTCGGACGTCGACGTTCGGCGATGGCCACGTCGCATAGCGCGGTCACCTGGTCAGCGTCACGGCCCTGCAGCAGCGCGAGCGCCTCGTCGGGCAGCCGAAAACCGGCAGCGCTGAGACCGAGCGCCGTCAGCGGCGCCGCCAAACGCCCGCTGGAAAGCGCCGCGTGCAGGCGCTCGAGCTCGGCGAGCGACACGCGCGCCAGGCTCACGGACGCTCCGAGAAGAAGGCCAGCTCTGGCGTGTGCCCGATGGTCGGCACCACCAGCGCGCGGTCGAGGTAGCGGTTGAAGCGCTCGCACGAGCACTCGGCGATGTAGAGGCAGCCGTGGCAGGCCGCGCCTTCGAGGTAGCGCTCGGCCGGGTCGGCCTTGGGCGAGTGCGCTGCGCAGACAGGATCGCTCGAGCAGAGCGTGCCCAGATCGAAGGCGTGGCGCAGGTGCCCGCGGATACGCCGCCCCTGCTCGACGAGGCCACCGAGGGTGCCCTCGGCGCCCGAGCTGCCCGTCATCAGCAGGATCGCCGCCATCGGTTGCGTGTCGGTCTTGAGACTGCAATAGATGCGCTCGCGGATAGCGCTCGCCGCGTAGCCGCACTCGAGCGAGATCGCCGAGATCAGTAGGTGTGAAAGCGAGTGCAAGAGGTAGAAGCGAGCGCCGGGAAACGGCGGCTTGTACGACGCGGTCTCGAGCCACTTGTCGTAGCCGGCCACCAGCGCCTTGTGCCGCGCCAGCACCGCCGGCCGCTTCTCCCACGCCTGCACGGCCTGCTCGTCGAGCACCACGAGGATGCCCTCGCCCTGGATCTGCGTTGCCGGCAGCCAGTCGCGGTTGAGCGCCAGCACCTGCGTGCGCGCGCCGATGTCGTACTCGCCCTGCAGGTCGGGAGTCGCCGCTTCGAGTCGCGTGAAGCCGACCTGTACGCGCAGCTCGAGCAGCTTCTTGGCGAGCACCACGCTGCCTACGCCGGCCGGCAGCGGCTCGTCGCACACCGCGCGGCGCGCGAAGAATGTCGACTCCTCGTTGGGCAGCTCTCCGGGCCGCTCTTCCGGCTGCTGGGTCAACTGCTTGAACTCGGCCGTGCGTAGCGGATCGCGCGCCTGCCGCTTGCCGCTCTTTACCGCCTCGAGCGTCTTGAACACCGCCGCGTTGTCGTACGACTCGAGCGCGGTCTTGAACGGCTCTTTGCGCCGCACCATCTCGATCTCCTCGGCGCTGTCGAAGAGCTGAAACGTCTTGAGGTTGTCGTGCACGAACTCGTAGAGCTCGAGGCCGCGCTCGGGGATCGACAGCGCGCTGACCACCTGCGCGAAGTAGCCGTTGCTGGCAGTGCGCACCAAGAGGCGCATCTTTTCGCCGCAGGTTTCTCGGGCGCGTGGACCGAGCCAGGGCCGCTCGCCCTGACAGCGCGGCCGCGCGCTCTCCGGCACGGCGTCAGCGAGCCTGCGCCTAGCGCCGCACGCGCTGCAGACGACCCTGACCTCGGAGAAGTCACCCGTCTCGCCTTCTTCGAGTCGCAGGTCAGGCATCACGCAGTCGCCGCGCCCCTGATGTACCCAGGCGGGCCAGGGCCACTCCGATAGGTGTCCCTCTTTGCAGGCCGCGACGAAGCGAACCGGGACGCAGTCCGCACCCTTCTTTTGTCGCCGTTCCGCACAGTGATGACGGTAGCGCTTGCCCTCGCCCTTGGGATCGCCGAGGTGCCGCGCGTGTACCAGCGCTCTGCACTCTTGGCAGACAAACCACTGCGGGAACTCGAGCGCCTGGACGCCGTGCCCTTTATCGGGCTGATTCTCATCGCCGGCTGGCGGCTCGACGAAGGTGTCAAACTTGGCCAGCTCGATGTCGGCCTCCGCAAACATCTCTGCCAGCCGATCGCGTAGCCGCACGTTCTGCAGCACGGTCTTGCCGCGGCGGTGTTCCCAGTAGTCGAGGCCGCCGACGAGGATGGCGTGATCGAGCAGGTCGACCATCGAGCCCGGTCCGAAGGTCGTGACGATCTGGCTCGCGCGAACGCGCCCCTCAGGTGGCACCACGTTCTTCTTGCCGTAGCCGTGCGAGCGCTTCCTAGACATTGCCGCCCCCTCGCCCGCCGAGGTTGCCGCGCTCGAGCCATAGATGCACCGTCTCCTCGACGTCGCGCATCGATGTCGGCGCGCGGAACTTGGCCTCGGCGCCCTGGCGATCCTCGCGCTCGTCCCAGGTGTGCAGGAGCGGCCGACCGCCGCGCTCTACGTCGTACTTGGAGTAGGAGCGTCGCGGCGCGCCGGCGTCCTCGCTGTCCTGTTTGATCAGCGTCTGCCAGGCATCGACCAGGTTGCGCGCGCGGTCGCGCACGGCGTCTTCGAGCTCGCTGGCCGCCTGCGCAGCGCCCGCCGCGTGCTGACCGGCCCGCCGCGCCAGCGCCTCGACGGCTGCGTCGGCCAGCGCGCGATGCGTGCCGATCTCGACAGCCGCCTTGGGCGGCGTCATTTCCGTTTCGCAGAGCCGCGTCATCGCCACCATCACGCCGGCCAAGCCGCGCTCGAGCGCCGGCCCGGAAAACGGCGTCACGCTGGTCGCCTCGACGTCGCGATAGAAGCTCTGGTGGTAGGCGACGAAGCGTTCGTAGTGCGAGCGGTCACGCGGCTTGTGCACGTTGAGACACGTCAGCGCCAGACCCGGCCGCCGCACGTCACGCCCGACGCGGCTCGAGGCCTGGATGTACTCGGCGGTGGTCTTGGGCTGACCGGCGATGATCATCAGGCCCAGCCGGTCGATGTCGACGCCGACCGAGATCATGTTGCTGGCCAGCAGCACGTCGACGCAGCCCTCCTCGACCGCGTGCAGCCCCAGGCGCGCCTTGGTCTTGGAGACGTTGGCCGTGCTCTCGCGGCTGGTCAGCTCCACCGGCTCGCTGCTCAGCTCGCGCCGCCGGTACCACGGATGGTCACCGTCGAAGTCGCGCGGCCTGCGATTCTCGATGCGGTCGGCGCGCGTGCGCACCTCGTCCTCGACCAGCCGACGCATGCCGCCCAGCTCGCGCAGGCTGTTGAAGTAGCCCACCACGGTCATGTAGGGGTCGGCCGCCTGCAGCTTCTCACCGCCGGTCTGGTAGTGGCGCTGCGCCGCGCACAGCATCGAGACATACGCGCGCAGCAGGATCGCCTTCATCGCGCGTCCCGACGCGGCGAGGCCGACGTACAGCCGCCCCACCGACTCGTGGTCGACGCGCGCGAAGTACGTCTCGGAGTCGTCGATGCCGGCCGGCGGGAACATCGCCAGGTCCGGCCGCTCGAACAGCGCGCGAACCTGCTCGGCAGCGCGCCGCACCGTCGCCGTCGAGGCGATCACCTTGGGCCGCACGGGCGCATCGCCTTGCGCCCCGCGGCGCGAGAGAAACTCGATCGCCGTCTCGTAGAGGCCCACCATCGTGCCCAGCGGCCCCGAGATCAGGTGCAGCTCGTCCTGCACGATAAGCTCTGGCGGCCGAAAACCGTCGGGAACCTTCGTAGCGCTCTTCTTCGCCTGCACCGACTTGCCATCGAGCGGGCCGATGCACTTGCGCCCCTCGTAGGCGAGCACCCGCCCGAACAGCATCCCCGTCTCGCCGCGCCACGGCAGCATCGCGAACTTGTCGACGGTGCCGACGATGAAGCAGGGAAGCTCGCGGTAGACCTGCTCGTCGACGAAGACCACCGGCACGCCTTCTTCGTGCTGCCGCGTGTTGAAGGGACACTTGTCGCGCCAGTTGTTGCAGCTGACGATCACCTCGGTGGGCCCGCGCGCCGGCGCCAACGTCAGACTGTCGCGGTCGAGCTCGCTGCGACACCACGGACAATGGGTCAGCGGGCACGGCGATCGCTTGCTCGCCGACTTGCTGTTCTTGTACTCGGTGACCTGCTTACGCGCGTCGTCCATGGTGTTGGGCGTCGCCGCACGCCCGACCCACAGGCCCACCGAAAATCGCACCTCGCCGAGCTTGGCCGGCTGCTCGCGGCGAAGCAGCTCGAGCGCGCAGATCAACGTCGCCGCGCGGCCGAGCTGATCGAGCGTGAGCAGGCGCAGCGTGTAGCGCAGGATCACCGCCACGCCGAGGCCCTCGTCCGCTCGCGCCTGGCCGCGCATGCGCCTTAGCAGCAGCGTCACGGCGATCACGCCAAGATACGCCTCGGTCTTGCCGCCGCCGGTCGGAAAGAAGATCAGCTCGGCAATCTCGCGATCGACGTGGCGTTCATCCGAGACGCCGTCGATATTGAGCAGCACGAAGGCGAGCTGAAAGAGACGCCACTTGGGCGCGCCGCCGTCTTCGTACCGCTCGGGGTTTCGCTGCCTCGCCGCGCGCGCCATCGCCTGGTTGGCCAGACAGAACGCCTCGCGCACCTCGGCGTCGCTCGCCAGCCGCTCGATGCCCGAGGCGATACGACGGCGCGCCCGCTCGGCCTCGCCGAGCAGCGTCGTCTTGGTCTCCTCCCGCTCGGCGCCGCCCACCTCGACGGCGCGCTGCGCGGCGATCCATCCGCCGTAGAGCTCGGGCAGCTGCCCCAAAGCCGCGCGCACGGCTGCTGGCGGGTCATCGCGCGCGTGCAGCGCCGCCAGCGTCTCCATCGCCGTCTCGACGCCATCGACCTCGCGCGTCATCACGCGCTTGACCTCGTAGCGCGGCAGCCACGCCGTCTCGACGCGGCGCACCTGCCCGTCGGCGTCCGCCCGCGGCTCGGCCACCGAGACGCCGTGACCCACCGCCAGCTCGACCTTGGTGCGAAACTGCAGGTCGGCCGTCCTCTCGTCGAGATCGCCCGATGACGCGCCACGCCGGTTGGGCCGCGCGACGAAGCCCACGTCGCTCGACAGCGAGAGCCCCACCTGAAAGATGAACGCGTCGTCCTTGGCCTTGAGCACGTCGCCTTCGACCGGCCTCTCGTTGACCACGAACAACGACAGCGCGCGCGTCCCCTCGGGCAACCCTGGCGCCAACGCCGGCTTCAGCGCACCGCGCAGCTTGACTCCGCCGGCCTTGGCCACCGCCACACCCTTGGCGATCGCCGAAGCCTCCAGCGGCAGCGTCGTGCTCACCGGCTCGCGCTCGATGCGCCGCCACAAGATCTTCGCCCGCCCACGCTTCTTTCCAGGCAGCCCCTCGTCATCGGGCAGCGCCTCGGTGGCCTCCGGCACGTAGTCGGCATACGAGACCGTCGCCGTCACCTCGCGCGCCGCCGCCGGCACCAGCACCGTCACGCCCATCGACGCCGGAAAGCGCCGGCGCTGCTTCGGCTCGGGCTCCTGGCCGGCCGAGTCTTCCTCGTCGAGCACGTCGCCGGCTTCCGGCGTGTCGTCCTCGGCCTCCGGATCGTTCTGCTCACGCGCCGCCTCCGGCGCCAGAAAGCCCGTCAGATAGAAGCGGCTCGGCGGCAGATCGAGCAGCTCCTCGCGCAGCTCGGGATCGAACGGACCGACGACGTCTGCCTCCAGCGCTCGCACCAAGTGCGCACGCACCTCTGTCGTCGTCGTTGCCATCGCTGCTCCCTACGCCAGAGCGCGAGAATACTGCGTCCTTCGGCCCTTGGACAATTGGACAAAACGAGCAAACAACGTATCGTCCGATGCAACCTGGCAGTTGATGGGACGAATCCAAGCGCCGTGCTGCCGACATCGCGAGCAAGTTGATCGTATCGTGACAATGCACGAGGCCATGTCCGAGACCACTGCTCTCGCTGAGCCCAACGATGATGCAACGCTGAGCATCAAGCGCAACATTACGCCTGCGATGCGTCGCGCGGCTAAATGGTCCACGGCATGCAGCGACGAGGTCACGACAAGCCTCGGCAGCGGTGCCATCTCGTCCGACGTGATCGAGCAAATGCCCGTCGTGCCCGAGGTGCCTCTGAAGGTACCACCCGATCTCGGGCGTTTCGTGCTGCTGGGTGAGTTTCGCGGAGTAGTCGTCGAAGTCCTCGACGACAGCTTCTGGGCGCGATGGCGCGAACTGACAAGCGGTGAGACCGAAGAGGGCGAGTTTCCCCTCGATGAAATCTCTCTCGCCGATCGCTCTCTCGTTCGAGAGGGTGCCGAGTTCTACTGGTACATCGGCTTCGCCGACTCGCCAGCGGGCACCCGCAGCCGCCAGTCGATCCTTCGGTTTCGTCGGATGCCGAGCCTCACCAGCGTCGAGCGTGCGAGCGCCGAGCGGCACGCCGATCAGTTGATGGCGCGCTTCAGTAACGGCACCGCTCGATAGCGTAGCGCCGCAGGACGACTTGGTAGAGGTCTCGCTGTTCGGGCCCTGTCGGAATTCACCGCGGAGAGCGCAGAGGGTGCGGAGGATCGCGCATCGATGGCTGCTCATCATCCTCTTTCCGCGGCCTCTGTGTTCTCTGCGGTCGATTCATGACATCGATCCGCACCGGGCGTATCCTCGTGCATGATGAAGCCGCGTCCGAGCGACTTGCCCGACTATCAGTACCCTCCAGTCATCGAGGTCGTGGTCGGCGTGCAGTTCGAGCCGATGACGTGGTTGCGCAGCGCTCACGTCGGCAAGTTCTGGCAACTGCTCGACACCCGCTATGTGACGACGGCGGACGTGCCGCGCTTGCCGCCTCGCGGCGAAGCGGGCGTGAGGTGGTCTCCCCTTCCGCGGACGCACTTCGTCTCCGACGACGACGCCTGGGTCGTTCAGCTGCAAGACGATCGCTTCCTACAGAACTGGCGCCTGACCCGTGACGAAGACGAGTACCCGCATTTTGAAGCGATCTATGCCGAGTTCTCGCGCAACCTCGAGCTGTGGCGATCCTTCTGCTCGGACGTCGGCGAGGGCGAGCTCGCCATCACCCACGCCGAGGTCAGCTACGTCAATCACATCCCCGAGGGTGCTGGCTGGCACCGCCTTGATGAGATCGGCGAGGTGTTTGCTGATCTCGCCTGGCGACGCGAGAGCAACCGCTACCTGCCGGCGCCCAATTCGGTACAATGGACTGCTGAGTTTCCGCTGGCCGAGGCTTCGGGCACCTTGCGCATCGCCATCAAGCACGGTCGCAATCGGCGCAGCCAGGACGGCGTACTGCTGTGCGAGCTGGTCGCCGCTGGTCAGCTTGGTGAGCTGCCGCTAGAACAGTGGTTGTACGAGGGCCGATGCGCCATCGTGCGCGGCTTCACGGATCTGATCACCGAAGACGTGCAGCGCGAGCAGTTCGGGAGGAAGACATGAGCGACAAGAACAGCACCGAATACGCGCTCTTGGCGGCCGCCCAAGCCGGCACAATGACGGCTTCCGCGGAGCCCGCTTCTCCCTACACGTTTGGTCGCATGATCGAAGTGGACGACCCCACCGGTCCATCCTCGACGACCAGACTCGACGTCAAACGCCCAGCGCGTCCGCGGCTCACGCGCGAACGCGTACGCGTGCTGTCGACAGCCGGCGGTCGCGGAACGCTCGAGAATCACCGCTGGCTGCGCGAAAACCAGGCTAGCTATCGCGGCCGATGGGTGGCGTTGCGTCGTGGGACGTTGGTCGACTCGGACGAGCGTCGCATCGTGCTGCACGAGCGCCTCAAGACCGCGGGGACTCTCGACCGCGAGCTGCACTTCGTGAAGATCTGGTAGCCGCGTGCTGTTTCGCGAAGGCGGAGCCATCTGGGCTCAGCATCGTGCGCCTGCTCGCGTGCACACCGAAATAGCGGTCCCAGCAGAGGACGGCCGCCAGCTCTCCCACCGAGCCACGCTCGCGCTTCGCTGCCTTTTCGCCGGACAGTCGGACGACGGTCTGTTGGATACAGGCGCCGAGTGGACGGTCCTCAACCGCGAGATGGGCGAGGTCCTGCGCGCCGAGGGGTGCCTCGGTGACCCCATCGGGACCGTCGAGATCGCCTCGAGGCTAGGCTCCTTTGCCGGCGACCTCTACGAGCTGGATGTCACGCTGCTCGCCGAAGAAGGCGCCGACATCGAGGTCGCAGCCAAGGTCGTCATCAGCGATGACTGGTGGGGACCAACGGTTCTCGGCTATCGCGGCTTGCTCGAGCTCGTGCGGCTCGGGGTCGAGCCGGCTCACGGGGTTGCTGAGACGACATGGGTATATTTCGGCAAGGACTAGCGTTCGGTCGAGACCATCTGAGCTGACTCGTATCTACGGAGTGTTCTAGTGAGACCCATCGGCTACTCCACGGGCGCTTTGGCCTACGCGGATTTCCGACGCGGTCTGCAGTTCGTTCGTTCGCACGAGATGAGAGCCGTCGAGCTTTCGGCGCTGCGCGAGGCGGAGCTTCCCGTGTTGGTTGACGCTCTGGCCGAGCTCGACCTCACCGGCATCGACTACGTGTCCGTGCATGTTCCCAGCCGCGTCGCGCCCGAACAGGAGCGCTCGGTCGTCGAGCTGCTAGCCGCGGTCGCGGAGCGGCGTTGGCCGCTCGTCGTGCACCCTGACGCCATTCACGACGTAACGCTATGGCGACGCTTCGGACCGCTGCTGTGTCTGGAGAACATGGACCGGCGCAAGCCCACCGGCCGCACCGCCGACGAGCTCGCGTGCTGGTTCGAGACGTTTCCCGAGGCGGGCTTCTGCTTCGACCTCGGTCACGCGCGCCAGGTCGACCCGACGATGATCGAGGCGCGGCTGCTGTTGGAGCGCTTCGCTGATCGACTGCTGCAGCTTCACGTCAGCGAGGTCGCCAGCTCGAGCAAGCACCAACGGCTCTCGTGGCTGAGCATCGAGGCGTTCCGAACGCTGGCCAACGACATCCCCGAGGCCGTACCCGTGATCCTCGAGAGCCCCGTGGACGAGAGTGAGATCGGTGAGGAGATCGGGCGCGCGCGCAGCGCGTTGCCCCTCGACCGCGAGGCGAACGTCGTCGCCGCATTCGAGCCGATGCAAGCCCCGACGTAGCGCAGCGATCAGACCAGGTCGAGCTGGTCGTCGTCGTCTTTGGCCTTCTTGCCGGACGCCTTCTTCTTCTTGCTGCTCGTCTTCTTGCCCTTGGCCTTCTTCTTCTGGCCGGGCGCGATGCCGAGGGCGCGCTCTTGTTCGGCGCGCTCGGCGTTGAGCACGAAGAGCCGGTCGATGACCTCGTCCTCGAAGGCCTGGCGCGCTTTCTTTTCGTCCTCGCTGACCGGGTCGGCGAAAGGCGGCGGCTCGAGGTCGTCCCAGCCGTAGGCGGCGAGCACCGCGCGGTCCATGGCGATGGAGAGGGCGCGCAGGGTGGCGATGTCGTCGTCGTGGCAGTCGGGGTCTTTGAGCTTGTTGTAGGTCTGCGTCAGGCCCTGCTGGGTGGCGATCATGTAGGCGGCGCGGGCTTCGTAGAAGGTGCGGCCGGCGACGTCGAGGGGGGAGTTGGCGGCGAGGGTTTGGTCGGGAGGGAAGGGGAAGGTCTCGAAGCAGTCGGAGGGCGTGTACGAAAGCCTATCTTCAAGCGACGAGGAGAGGAGTCGAGCCCAAAGCTCGTGAACACGCGACTGCAGCAGACCGAAGGTTCCATAGATCTCAAAGGGGAACACGATGAGCTTCTGGTCGAAGATGCGGTCGGTACGTTGAAACGAGAAGCATAGGTGTTTTGTCACCTGCGCAGCGACGAGGCAGCGTTGGAGCTTGCGAACCGAATCGTAGAGCGCCGGTGTGTAGCGTCCCCACTGCCACCAATATTGCTTGCGTCGCCTGCCATCCGCGTTGTTCTTGAGCTTGTCACGCTCGGGCTTGACCTTCTCTCGCACAATGGCGACTAGGTCGGGCCACCGCTCGGCCTCTTCGAGCAACAGTTGGTCAAAGGTGATCACGTAGCGATCGAAGTCCTGAGTCGGACTTCGATTCACGCTGGCCCCACCGATATACGGTAGGATTCGCTTCGCATTCCTTGCATCGCGGCCAACCAGTTCGTCGCGTTCTTCACGTGTAAGCGTGAAACCCAGACCGAGGACATAGCTCCCAACAAAGCTCTTTCCCCCGTTCGCGGCAAGCGACATCGGATTGGGGCGTTCGGGCTTGGGCCTCAGACGCGAGTTGATCGCGTCGACTCGTCTGCCACTCAAGCGTCTGTCGAGTGACCCTTTGGGAGTGCCCTTGGCAAGATGCACAACCGACACTGATACGGCAGCTTCGCCTGGCCACGGCATGCTTTCGCTTGCCTCGTAGATTGCGTGATTGTTGCCAAGCAACCACTGCAGTGCAGTGGCTCGCGTATCGCCCTGTGCGATCGTGTTTGTCGCGATCAAGCCGATAGTGCCGTGAGGACCGAGCAGCACATCGGCCCGACGAAAGAAATGCGCCGAATAGTCGGCGTTGCCGTGGGCCCCCTCGTGTATCTGCTTGAGCCAGTCGCCGAGCGCCGGCGCACTTATCGCAGCTATCGCGTTCTTGCCGCCAAACGGCGGGTTCCCCACGAACGCATCCAGATACGCCGCCTCCCCCTGCTCCTCGCTCAACGGGTCGACCCGCCCCTCCCAGAACACCTCCGGAAACTCGGCCATCCAGTGAAACGCCAGCACCCCCGCCTCGTCCCGCAGCTCCCGCTGCATCGCCCGCAGCTCCTCCGGCGCCACGCCGCCACTCCTCAACCACTCGAGCACCAGATCCAGCCGCCGCACGCGCTCCTGCTCGCGCGCTTTCCCCTTCCCCTCGGCGAAGAACGCGCCGACCACCAGATCGCCGATCAGCCGCACGCGGTCGATGGCGTCCTCGAAGTCGAGCAGCAGGCGCTCCTTCTCGCGCTGCGCCAGCGCCGAGCCGTCGCCGGCCAGATCCAAGATCCCCTGCCGCGCGCCTAACGCTTCTTCGAGCGCGCCCTCGAGCTCCTCGCGACAGAGCTCGACCTGCGTGCCCGCCGAGACGTCCCAGTGAAAGGACTTGATCTGCTCGAGGTCCAAACCCACCAGCGAGTCGCCGCAGCGCAGACAATGGTCGACGAAGGTGAACGGCTCCCCTTTGGCCAGCGTGACCAGCCACAGCGAGAGCTTCGCCAAGTTGACCGCGAAGGGATTCTTGTCGACCCCGTACAGACAGCGCTGCGCCACTAGCCGTCGCGCGTGGGTCGTCACGTCTTCGTGGGCGCTGGCGACCAGCTCGGTCTTGCCCTCGCGCGTCCAGGCGGCGATGACCTGGTCGGCGAGAAAGCGGCAGGCCTCGACCAAGAACGCGCCCGAGCCCATCGCGGGGTCGCAGACCTTGAGGTCGAGCAATGCATCCGATGACGGCTCGTCGCCCATGGCGGCGATCAGCGGTTCGAGCGTTCTTTGCACGATCGGCGCGCTCAGCGAGCGGGGCGTGTAGTGCGAGCTGGTGCGGCGCCGCTCTTCGCCCGGCTGCAAGATCAGGCGCCCGGCGCTGGCGGTCTCCGTGCCCTTGAGGCGGTGTTGCTCGAGCTCGGCCAGCGCGGCCTTGTTTTCCTTGGCCGTGCTCGTCGCGTTGGCGATCTTGTCGGCGTGGCTCTTGGAGAGGCCGAGCGTCTCCTTGAGCCACTTGGCGCGCTGCGACTTGGGGACGTCGAGAAGCTCGCGCGCGCCGAGCCACACGCGCTGGCGCTTGTCGCCGCGCAGACACACCATCGGCTCGGCGGCGCGCAGCACGTGATAGCCCATCAGCGCTTCGTAGACGCTGCCGATCTGCTCGACGTCGAGGGCGCGGTAGGACAGCCGCTGGCCTTCGAGCACGAGCAGCTTTTCGAGCACGCGGTAGACGGTTTCGTCTGAGACGCTCGGCACGTCGACCTCGACGCGCGCCTCGAGCGGCTTGATCGGCGCCGTGCCCGCTGGACCCCAGCCCTCGAGGAACGCGAACGCGTGCGGCGAGAACAGCTCGCCGCGACGCGCCGGCATATAGAGCGCGCCGTGAGCCACGCCCTCGAAGACGGCGCGAAAGAGCGCCACCAGCCGGCCCCAGGCGCCGAAGCGCTGGCCCATGGCGTCGGGGTAGGCCGCCGCGTCGTCGGCGAGCTGCTCGTAGAGCTGCAAGAGCGAGAGGTGCTCGGCGTAGAAGTCGTGGTCGACGGGCAGCAGGCCGCGGTCTTCGGCGTAGAGCACGAAGACCAGGCGCAGCAGCACGGTGAGCAGGCCGGCGTAGAGATGCTCGTCGTTGGGGTTTTCGCGCGAGCGCGCCAGCGCGTCGTCGAGCAGGTCCCAGCCGTCGCGCTCGGCGGCGGCCTCGAAGCCGCCGAGCAGAATCTGCAGCGCGTCGAAGACCTGCCTGGCCAGCGCCTCGGTGACGTCGGCCTGGCGCGCGCGCGAGGCGGCGAGAAGGCCCGGCAGGCAGCGCTCGGGCTCGTAGCCGAAGAAGCGATCGGCCGAGAGCAGCATCAGCAGCGCGTCGAAGATCGGCCGGCCACCCACCGTCGCCATGTCGTCGACGTTGAAGGTGATGCTGCCCGACGACTCGCCGTGCGGCGCGTAGATCAGCCGCAGCGCGCGCGAGTTGTAGAGCAGCCCGATCGGCACGCGGCAGTGGCGCAGCAGGCGGTCGAGCTTGGCGGCAGCGGGATAGTCCCACGGGCCGGTGACGGTCTCGGGCTTGTCGAAGTCGTCGACCGCGTCGGGCACGCGCCACAGCAGCATCTCGTAGCTGGCGCCGGCGCGCGAGGCCGGCGTGCTGTCGCCGCTCGGCTCGCCTGTGGCTTCGGGCGCCTGCTGCTTACGCAGCGCGCGCGTCGGCCGCAGGTCTTGCCGGCCTTCGGGCACGTAGAGGCGCAGGTCCTCGGGCAGCCCGTCGCCCCGCGAGGGGTCTTCGGCGCCGTCGAAGTCGTCGGCGCGATACTCGAGCAGCTCGGAGAAGAACGCCGCGTCGTCGGCGATAGCGCGTGCGCCGCTGTCCTCGTCGACCACCGGGCACAGCTCGAGCAGCGCTGCGTGAAGCTCCTTGCCGCGCGCGCGGTTGATGATGTCGGCGTCGACGAGCACGGGCACGCTGACGACGAGGCCGTCGGGCTGCACCATGCCGAGCCACTGCTCGTGAAAGCGTCTATCCGCGTCAGACATCGCTAACCTCGCGTCGTCGGCCAGAGATAGACCATGCCCACCGGCTCGAGCCGCGAGAGCACCACCTCGTAGAGGGTGCGCAGCTGCTCGGGCTCGCGCTCGAGCTCGCCGCCGATCTGGGCCAGGCGCTGCTGCATGTGCTCGAGGTCGCGCTCGAGCTGGCGCTGCTGCGCGCGCTCGATCTCGCTCTCGCCGAAGGTAAGCTGGCGCGCCTGCCCGCGCGTCGCCGCCTCGATGGCGCGCTGCTGGCGCTCGAGGATGTCCTTCAGCGCGGCGGCCTCCTCGATGCCGCGCTGCTCGAGCTCCTGGCTGGCGCGCACGCGCTCCTCGTCGGCCTCGGCGTCGATGGCCTTCCACAGGCGCGCGAAGTCGTCGGCGGCGCGGCCGGCGATCTTCTTCTGCACGGCCTCGCTCACACCCTCGAGCGTCGGCGACTCGCGCAAGATCTGCTCGAGCTGCTCGAGCGCCTTGCGGTCGGCAGCCTCGCCGAACGGCGCGAGGTGGCCAGCGCCGCCCGCGTCGAGCCAGCGCGCCGCGACGGAGATCAGCGTGTCGTGAAGGCGCGTGGCGCCACGGCCGAACAGTGAGAGCCGGCCGAAGGCGATCACGCGCACCAGCGAGTCGTGGCTGTTGCGCACGATGGTCACTCGCGAGAGATCGTGGGCGGAAAAGCCCTGCGAGAGGAAGCGCGACATCAGCCGCCGTACCAGCGGGTGCTGAAGGTGCAGGTGCGAAAGCTGCGCGTTGATGCGCGCCGGCGGCGTGAACACCACCGGCATCGGCGGGCGCTTGCGCCAGTCCCAGAAGGACTCGTCGCGCGCGCGCGGCGGGCGCAGCGCGTCGAGCGTGGGCTGCCAGCTGTCGGGCATCTCGGGCAGCTGGTAGACGCCGCCGCCGAGCTCGGAGAGCGGCGGCGTGCCGCACAGCTCGAGGCCGACGTCGACGGCGTCGCGCAGCAGCGAAGCGTCGAACTCGACCAGCTCGCGCGAGCCGTTGAGGATCTCGCCGGCGCGCTCGATCTCGCGTGCCAGCGTCTCACTCTGACGGCTCGGCGCCTCGAGCTCTTGCTTGGCCACCTCGCCGAAGAGCCCCAGCTGGTCGGCGGCGTCGATGGCCTCTGCCGTCTTGGCGTCGATGCCCAGCTCGAGCAGCTCGCCGAGGCGCTCGAAGACCACCTCGCCGAGCGAGCCGAGCTCGCGGCGGATCACCTCGACCTTGTCGACGACCTTGCGCAGCACTGGGTCCTCGGCGCGCTGCGGGTAGAAGAAGTACATGCAGCGCACGGTCGCCTCGGGCTGCAAGGTGCGGTCGATGCGCCCGTTGCGCTGCTCCATGCGCGCCGGGTTCCAGGGGATGTCGTAGTGAAAGAGGTCAGCGCAGTGGCCCTGCAGGTTGACGCCCTCGCGCGCGGCGTCGGTGGCGACGAGGATGCGCACCGGGTGAAGCTCCGGCGGGCTGTTGAAGGCGCGCTGCACGTGTTCGCGCTGCTCGTCGGACATGCCGCCGTGAAACTGCATGATGCGCTGGTCGGCCAGCTGGCTGCCGTCGATGGCGTTTCGCAGGAGCTGCGCGAGGTAGCGCTTGGTGTCGCCGTACTCGGTGAAGATGATCACGCGGCGATCGGACCAGCTGCCGTCCGCGTCGGGGTTCGCGCCGCCGAGCCGAGCCGTCGCGCACTGGTTTTGGCGGATCCAGTCGAGCAGCGCGAGCGCCTTGGCGTCGGCGCTGCCGCGGTGCTGCGCGGCGAGGCGCAGCATCTGTTCGAGCAGCTGCTTGGCGCGCGCGTCCGGAGCCAACTCACGCGAGGCCGAGGCGATGGCATCGGTGGCGATGGCGTCGGCCTGCTCGTCGTCGACGCCGTACTCGTCGTCGTCTTCTTCTAACGCCAAGGCGCCCTGCGGCGACGGCTCCACGGGCGCGTCGTCGAAGGAGACGTTGCGCGCGTGCAGCGTCAGCGTGCGATGAAACGCCTCGACGCTGCTGAGCAGCCGCTTCTGCAGGTTGATGAAGACCAGCCGCGCGCGTCCGCGTTTGGGCGCCGCGATGCTGCTGTACTCGCCGAGCAGGCGCGCCAGCTCGAGCTCGTGTGCGCTCTCGGCCTCGCCGAGGACGCGCGGCTGCTCGTCGCTGCGCTCGGTCTGCGCCGTCCAGACCCCGTCGCGATGCGCGAGATCGATCTGCAGCACCTGCCGCTCGGGAAACTCCTTCACGTCTAGCGCGAGCAGGTCCGACTTGAGCCGGCGCACCATCACCGGGCGCAGCTGGCTGGCGTCCTCGACGGGCACGCCGCGGGTGAAGCGCTGCGGGTCGAGGATCTCGAGCAGCGTCGAGAAGCTGTTGGAGTGGCCGTTGTGCGGTGTGGCGGAGAGAAAGAGCCGATTCTCGAAGCGCGGCGCCACGTCGCGCACCACGCGGGTGACGCGCGAGTCGGTGGCGTACTTGGCGTCCTCGTGGTTCGAGGCGGGCGCTGCCGAGTGCGCCTCGTCGAGGATCAGCAGGCTCTTGGCCAGTCGATCGCCGATGTGGGCCAGCAGCGGATCGCGATACTCGGGGCGACGCAGCAGCGGATACGAGATGATGAAGCGGTTGTGGGTGGTCCACGGGTTGACGCCGAAGCCGCGCTCCTGGCGCCGCCGCGCGATGAAGGCGCGGTTGTAGACCTCGAAGTGCAAGCCGAAGCGCCGCTCCATCTCGTCGCGCCACTGGAGCACGATCGACGCCGGACAGACGATCAACACCGTCTCGACACGCTGGCGAAGCAAAAGCTCCGACAGCACCAGCCCCGCCTCGATGGTCTTGCCGAGCCCCACGTCGTCGGCGATGAACAGGTTGGCCCGCGGCAGGTCGAGCGCCTTCATCAGCGGCGTCAGCTGGTGGTTCATCAGCTTGATGCCGGCGCGAAACGGCGACTGAAACAACCGCCGATCGGTGGCGCTCACCGAGTGCCACTTGAGCGCGTGAAGATACGCCGCGAAGAAGCGCGGCGGATCGATGCGCTGCACCGCGCCCAGCCCCTCGCTCTCGGGTTGCAGGATGCGCGCCCCCAGCTCGAGCTCCCACAGCACCGACAGGCCGCGGCCCTGGTTGTCGTCGTCGAGACAGACCAGCTTGACCAAGGTGTTGTGCTCGATGCCGCCCGGCTCGGGCGGCGCCGGCGGCGGCACCACCGCCTCGACGAGCCACTGCCGGTGGCGCACCTGCACGATGTCGCCCGGCTCCGGCACGAAGCGCGGCCGCCGCTTGACCGGCACGAACCCCGTCGTCTTGCGCTGCTCGCCGCGCGCGCCGCGCAGCCGGTCGGCGAGCAGCTGACGCGCGCGCCCCTCGTCGGTGAGGCCGTGCGCGCGACAGGCCGCACGCAGCTCGTCACGTCGCAGGAATCCGAGCGCTCTTTCGAAGTCGAGCGCCGACGTGCCGAGCAGCGTGGCGATCTGCTGCTCCTTGGTGACCTTCTTTGTCAGCGCCACGTCGAAGACACGCCCCAGCTCGACCAGACGGTCCTTGGTCAGGGCGTCGAGCAGCGAGGCTGTCTTGGGTGGCTGCACCATTGCTGGTCGGCTCCATTCACTCGTGTCAGGGAGCGCGAGTGTAGCTGGGATGCTCGCGCGAACGCCATGGTTGACCTTCGAGGCGATTACACTGGATACAATTTTTGGAAGATTCGCGATGGAGGCCTGGACGATGGGCTGGAGCAAGGGGCACTGGCGCAAGACGCGAGGCGGCGGCATGACGTTCGTGCGCGGGCACTACCGCGCGTCCTCCGCCGAGAGCGAGCTGCTGGCGAGCGCGGTGGGTGCATTGATCGTGCTGGCGCTCAAGGGGGCGCTGGTCTTCGGCGCCATCGCCGTCGTCGTGTGGTTCGTGCAAACCACGGTGGCCTTCGTGCGCGCCAATGCCACCGAGATCGGTATCTTCCTCGCCACCAGCGGGGCGCTCCTGACCGCCGTTGCCGTCGCGTTGATCCGCAAGCGCGTAGCAATGTGGCGCCTGGCGCGCGCGGCGATCACAGCGTGCGTCACTGAGAGCACGAACGCCGAACAGCTCTCTCAGCTGGCGAAGGCGCGACGATCAGCCGGAAAGCTCACACAGAGCGTGCAGGCGACCATCGAGGCGGCGCACCGCGTCCTGGTGAGCTCGATCGTCGATGACGGTGTCGTCGAGGACGCCGAGCTCGAGCGGCTGCAGCAGACCGAGGACGCCCTGCAGCTGAGCGCGACCGCGAAGAATCATGGGCGGCTTCATGGCTTCAGCGACGTCTACCACGCGGCGATAGAGGACGGCGAGCTCACCGAGCGCGAAGACGAGGCGCTCCAGCACATCTCCAAGCGACTCGGGATATCCAAGCAGTCGATTCGCGCCGAGCTGGCCTTCATCGAGCAGCTAAGGCGCGCCAGAGACGTTCGCGAGGGCGATCTTGTCGCGTGCGAGGTCGACGCCAAGCTGCAGCGAGGCGAGCAGGCCTACCGCGTGGTCGCCGCGAGCGAGGAGCAGCGTGGCGGCGGGCGCCGCGAGGGTCGGCTTATGGTCACCAACAGGCGGATGCTCTTTCTGTCTGACGGCCTGACCACGGTGCCATACGCCAAGATCCTCGATATCAGCGTGCTGCCCGCGGAAGGCGAGCTGATTGTGATCGTCGACGGTCGCAAGACACCGCGACGATATTGGGTCGACGAGCCCTTCGTCTTGATGGCTCTCGTGCAGCGCGCTGCGTCGATGGGCGTGCGGAGAGAGGGTGAGCTCGGTGCACCCAAGAGCTCGCCGGCGTCGGGCTCTGCCGGTGGCGAGCAGCTGGCGGGTGCGAGCCTCCACTCCATGAACAGCGTCGTGCTGATGGCTGGCGGTGGGGGCGCCTTGCTCGCGTTGGGTATCTACATGCTAGCGCACACGGGACTCGCCCCGTCATCGCCGGCGAAACCGGCAGCATCGGCGCTTGGCGATGTGATGAACCTGCTGCGGCGTACTCGCGCAGCAGTGTGGGTCTCGAGCAAGGTCGGCGAGCGCGCCTACGGTGTGGGCAAGCTGGTCGACGGAAAGCTCTCGACGGCATGGAACGCCAAGCGCGGCGAGCTGACCGCGGGCTGGATCGCGTTCGACGTGCCGACGAAGGCTCGGATCACCTCCATTCGGATGACCGCTGGCTTTACCGCGGTGACGAAGCAGCACGGCGATCTGTTTACCAAGAACTACCGCGTGACGAAGGTCAGCCTGTGGAAGAACGCCAAGCGGCTGCGCAGCTACAGCCTCGACCCGAACAACAGACGCCTGCAAGCGCTCGACCTTGGCGCGTCGCTCGCGGGCGGCACGTATCGGATCTCGGTCGACCGCGTGCTCGCGGGCAGCAAGCGCAAGTGGCGCGAAGTGTGTGTCTCGGAGCTCGAGGTCCTCGGGCGGGTGCCGCGTGAGTTGATGCTGGCCGCGGACACGCCGCCGGCGCTGGGAGTTGGCAGACGGCCAGCGCGACCGAAGTGAGCGTGACCCAAACGCTAGCGGTTGTCGCGTGACTCGCCTTCGCCAGCATCGACATCGGCTCCCCCGACCTTGCCGCGCGTGAGCGCCGACGAGACCAGTCCGGTCGGCACGGCGACCACACCCAGTCCGAGCATCAGGATCAGGAACGTGAAGATGCGGCCAGCCGGCGTAATCGGGTAGACATCGCCATAGCCGACGGTCGTCATGGTCGCCACTGCCCACCATAGGCAGTGCGGAATCGAAGCGAAGGCCTTGGGCTGAGCCTCGTGCTCGCAGTAGTAGATGCCGACGGCCGCGATATACAGCACGAGCACTGTCGCGACCATGAAGACCACCAGCTCGCTGCGCACCGACTTGAGTGCGGCCCTGACGTTGGCGATGGCCTTGCTGTAGCGGACGAGCTTGAGGATGCGGAACAGCCTGAGCACGCGCAGCACACGAACGGAGCGCAGGTCGATCCCGAGCCGCAGGTAGAACGGAAGGATCGCGGCGAGGTCGATGAGGCCGAAGCCAGACAGCGAGTACTTCCAGACCGGCCGGCTGACGGTGACGCGCAGGGCGTACTCGAGCGAGAAGAGGACGACAGCTACGACCTCGACGACGTCGAGGACGTACTTCGTCTGAGCGCTGAGACCCGGGATGGTCTCGAGGGTGAACGTTGCGAGCGAGGCGAGGATCAGCGCCTGGACGACGAGATCGAACGTGCGGCCTGCGGGTGTATCGGTGCCTTCAACGATCGTGCGAAGTCGTTCCATGATGTCCCGAACATTGCTTCTTGGGCGTCGGCGCTGGTCGCGCTCGGCGCCGAGGCAATCTCCGGAGGTCGTGTCGAGAGAGCGCGGCTCGACCCTGGTCAATGACTGACGGTATCATCCGAGCGGGTGTCGTTGACCGGCTATATCGCGAATACTAATTACGACTGGTATCACTATCTCGCCAGCCAGCCCGATCTCGTTGAGATCGACTCGTGGCTGCCCACGGGGGCGCCCTGCGGCGCGCGGGCTCGAGGAGGACCGGCGTGGATGATCCTTCACTGAGTGCAGTCCACCAGACGATCGAGAGCTTCAGTCGCGCGCACTACACGTGGGTGCAGCCAATCCTACGCGCGCTGACGCGACTCGGCGGCGGTGCAACGCCCAAGGAGGTCAAAGCCTCGATCCGCCAGCACGAGGCGGCTCAGCTGAGCGACGACCAGTGGGCCTACGTGCTCAAGAACGGTCGCATCGGGTGGGCGCGGCTGGGTTTGCGCCAGTCGGGCTTGATCGGCGGCCCTCACGGGCGCTGGGAGCTGACCGAGCTCGCGCGACGCTACGCCGACGCGACGGCCAGTGACGCGTTCGAGATCGACGAGGAGCTTCCAACGCTGGCGATGGCACCTTCACAGGCGACCAAGAGCGTTCAGGTGACCCATCGCAGTGGCTACGAGATCCCGCTGCTGGCTGTGCTCGCCGACGGTATCAACCGCAAGAAGGACATTCGTCAGGCGATCCGAGAGCGGCTGGCCGACAAGCTCCTAGCAGGAGACTTCGAACGACTGCCGCAGGGCGCCGCGGTTTGGACGTTCCGACTGGCGTGGTGTCTCAGTCACCTCAAGCGGAACGGCGAAGCGAAGAACACCGGCCACGGCATCTGGGAGATCACCGCCGCGGGTCGAGAGCGTTTGGAGGTCGAAGGTCCGGCGTGGCGTATCGAACCGCACCAGCAATCGCGCGCCAAGGTGGTCGTCACGGATGCCCCCGCAAGCAAGGTGGAGGCAGCGGCAGAGCCGTGGGCTGTGGCAACGTGGCGAGCCCTGCGCCGGCGTATCGCTCCCGACATCTTCGACGCGCTCGACCAGCGCCTGCGCCCCGACCTCGGCCCAACGCCCGCGGACACATCCAACTTCGTGCCGCGCAACGTCGTGCTCTACGGCCCGCCCGGCACGGGCAAGACACACGTCGCGCGCCAGATCGCGGCGGCGCTATGTGGCGACGCTCCGGAAAGCGACGACGACGAGCCGCGCTGGCGCATCGTGCAGTTTCATCCGAGCTACGCCTACGAAGACTT
>JAGQIK010000133.1 GCA_020431405.1 Myxococcales bacterium | reverse complement strand
GGCGGCGGGCCGCCCGCTCGGGCGTGTCCACCGGCTTGGCGATGCCTTTGGGCAGCGTCCCGGCACGCCGGGCGACGCGGTTTCGCAGCGCCGCCGCCGTGCCCGTGCGCGCGGTGCGCGGGCCATCGATACGCGGGCCGGTGCCGCCGCTGCTCGGCTGCTGGACCTCGCCGAGCCCCTTGCTGACCTGCTCGCGTTGGCTCAGCCCGCGCTTGCGCGTGAAGGTGTACGAGCCGTCGACGGCCGCCGCGGCGTCGGTGAGCCCCTCGGCCTCGAGCAGGCGCCGTGACTCCGCTTCGAGCTCGTGGCCGAGGTCCTCGCTGGCCTGCTCTTGCAGCACCATCTCGGCGTAGGCGCGCCGCTGCTCCTCGTCCTGCAAGAAGCTGTGCGCCGCCGAGACCTGCTTGAAGATCTCGGCGAGCATGTCGCTGTAGCGGCCGAGGCGGCGCGTGTAGAAGCGATCGGGGTGAAACTCCTTCGAGCGCTTGAAGTAAGCGCGGCGAATGGTCCGGGCGTCCGCCGTCGCCTCCACGTCGAGCAGCTCGAAGAAGTTGAAGTCACCCAGCTGGGCGAACATCGTGCGGATCTTCTTGCGCGTCTGGCGATCGAGATCGATGTCGTCGTGCAGCTCGCTGTCGAGCTCGCTCTCCACCGCGGCGTGATCGAGCTCGTGAATGCCGCTCGCCGACGCCTTGAGCTGGTCGCCGGTGAGGCGGATGCGCGGCTCGGCGTCGGGCGGGGCGAAGGCGTGACCGTCGTCGTGCGGCCGTTCGTCGTGCTCGTCGATCAGCTCGTCGTCGTCCTCATCGTCGTCGAGCGTCTCGTCGTCCCAGTCGCCCTGCCCACCCGCAACGCCCACGGTGACGGCGGCCGCGGCGACCTGCGGCGCTTCGTCGCCCACGATAACCACGCCTTGACTACGCAGCTTGCGGATCACGTCGAGGGTCGCCAGCTCGCCGAGCCCGCTGATCACGCACAGCTGGCTGACGGTCGTGTAGCCGTCGATGCGCGAGAGGATGAAGCCCTCCATCGCGCTCAACGCGAGGCGTGCGACGTCGACCCCGCCGACCAGCTTGATCGGCTGGTCGGGGTCACCCACGCCATCGATGTGACCACTGCTCGTCATAGGCAGCGGCTATTCTACGCTGTCTCGCCCAGCGTCGTAAGTCACCACCCGCGCTCGACGCGCCCGCCGCGCTAGCGCTAGAGGATGTAGCGCGAGAGGTCTTCGCGGGCGAGCACCTCGTCGAGCCGCTCGCGCACGTACTTGGCGGTGATCGGGACGCGCTGCGGGCCGATCTCGGGCGCCTCGAAGGACAGCTCCTCGATCAGCTTCTCCATCACCGTGTGCAGCCGGCGCGCGCCGATGTTCTCCATCGAGTCGTTGACCTCGGCGGCGATGCGCGCGATCTCGGAGACGGCGTCGTCCTCGAAGCTCAGGTCGATGCCCTCGGTGGCCATCAGCGCCCGGTACTGCGTGCAGAGCGCGTTCTTCGGCTCGACGAGGATGCGCGCGAAGTCGTCGCGCGTCAGGGCGTTGAGCTCGACGCGGATCGGAAAGCGACCCTGCAGCTCGGGGATCAGGTCGCTCGGCTTGGAGACGTGAAAGGCACCTGACGCGATGAACAGAATGTGGTCGGTGGAGACCGGACCGTACTTGGTGGTGACGGTCGAGCCTTCGATGACGGGCAGCAGGTCGCGCTGGACACCCTCGCGGCTGACGTCGGGTCCGCCGCCGGCGCCTTCGCGGCTGCCGACCTTGTCGATCTCGTCGATGAAGACGATGCCCGAGTTCTCCACGCGCTCGATCGCCTCTTTGACGACCTTCTCTGAGTCGATGAGCTTGCTCGCCTCTTCCTCTTCGAGCAGCTCGAGCGCCTCGGGCACCTTGACGCGCCGCTTCTTGGTGCGCTTGGGAAACGCGTTGCCGAACATGTCGGAGATGTTGACCACCATCTCCTCGATGCCTTGCGACGAGAAGTTCTCGAACACGGGCAGCGTCTTTTCAGAGACCTCGAGCTCGACCTCGCGGTCGTCGAGCTTGCCCTTGTGCAGCAGCGAGCGCAGCTTCTCGCGCGTGGCCTCCACCGAGGCCTTGCTCTTTTCGATCTGATCGTCGTCGTCGGCGCGATCGCCGAAGCCGTGTGTCACGGGCGGATCCGGCAGCAGCAGCGTCAACAGCCGCTGCTCGGCGTTCTGGCGCGCTTGCACCTTGACCGCCTCGCGCTCCTCGGCTTTTACCAAGCCGATGCCGATCTCGGTGATGTCGCGGATCATCGACTCGACGTCGCGCCCGACGTAGCCCACCTCGGTGAACTTCGAGGCTTCGACCTTGATGAACGGCGCCTGCGCCAGCTTGGCGAGCCGTCGCGCGATCTCGGTCTTACCGACGCCCGTCGGCCCGATCATGATGATGTTCTTCGGATAGATCTCGTCGCGCAGCTCGTCGGGGACCTGCTGGCGGCGCCAGCGGTTGCGCAGCGCGATGGCGACGGCCTTCTTGGCGTCCTTCTGTCCGATGATGTAGCGATCGAGGGCCTCGACGATGGCGCGCGGCGTGAGGCCCTGCATGGTTTTCTTGAGCGACTGGGTATCGGTCATGACGGCAGCTCTTCGATGATCAGCTTGTCGTTGGTGTAGACGCAGATGTCTGCGGCGATGCTCATGGCGCGCTCGGCGATGGCGCGCGCGCCGAGGTCGGTGCTCTGCATCAGCGCGCGCGCCGCGGCGAGGGCGTAGGTGCCGCCCGAGCCGATGCCGACGACGCCGCCATCCGGCTCGATCACGTCGCCAGTGCCGGAGAGCATCAGGATGTGGTCGGCGTCGGCGACGATCAGCAGCGCCTCGAGGCGGCGCAGGAACTTGTCGGTGCGCCAGTCTTTGGCCAGCTCCACCGCGGCGCGCATCAGCTGGCCGTTGTGCTCCTTGAGCTTGGCCTCGAAGCGGTCGAAGAGCGTCATGCCGTCGGCAGCAGAGCCGGCGAAGCCGGCGACGACCTTGCCGTCCTGCATGGTGCGCACCTTACGCGCGCTGCCTTTGATCTTCGTATCGCCGAGGGTCACCTGACCGTCGCCCGCGACGACGGTGCGGCCGTCCTTGCGCAGCGCGAGGATCGTCGTGCTGCGGATGCGTGTGTTCGCCATGGTGATTTCCGTTCGTCGCGCGCGCGCGCGTGCGTGGTGGTGGTCGTCGTGGCGACGCGGCCTAGTCGCCGTCGCCGTCGTCGCCGCGCGCGTGCGGGTGCGCGCCGTCGTAGACCGACATCAGTCGGTCGACGCTGACGTGTGTGTAGCGCTGGGTGGTCTGCAAGCTGGCGTGCCCGAGGATCTCCTGGATCGTACGCAGGTCGGCGCCGCCGTCGAGCAGGTGCGTGGCGCAGGAGTGGCGCAGCGAGTGAGGCGACGCCTTGTGGCGCGTGCCGGCCGCGCGCGAGGCACGATCGACGATCGTCGCCACCGAGCGCGTGCTCAGCCGCGCGCCGCGCTGGTTGAGGATCAGCGCGGCCACGTCGAGACGTCCATTCTTGCCGGCGAGCTCGGCGCGTCGAGCGAGGTAGTCGTGCACGGCCGAGACGGCGCTGTCGCCGATGGGCGCGATGCGCTGCTTGCCGCCCTTGCCGCGTCGCACGCGCACCGTGCGCTGGGCGAGGTCGACGTCGCCGATGTCGAGCGCGCAGAGCTCCGAGACGCGCAGCCCGGCGCCGTAGAGTAGCTCGAGGATGGCGCGGTCGCGCAGCGCCGCGGCCCCGTCGCCCTCGGGCATGTCCACCACTCGGAAGGCTTCGTCGACAGAAAGAAAGCGCGGCAGGGGTTTGCCGCGCTTCGGCATGGACACGAGCTTCGCAGGGTTCTTTTCTCGCAGTCCGCGGCGCACCAGAAAGGCGCCCAAGCTTCTGATACTGCTGAGCTTTCTTGACACCGTGGCCGGGTCATTCCGGCCGAACAGGCTGGCAAGGTATCCACGCACCATGAGGGTGTCAAGGTCGCCCAGGCGCGCTTTGCGCTCGGCTTTTGCTTCGACGAAGGCGACGAACTCGGCGAGGTCCGTGCCGTAGGCGCGCGCGGTGGCCGGCGACATGCGGCGCTCGTGCAGGATGCTGTCGAGGAACGCCTCGACCTGCGGTGCCAGCGGTGAGCTCTCGCGCGCCATCGCTCAGAGCCTACACTTACTGCGAGGCCGTCGCCTTGCGCTGCGCCTTGGTGGCGCGCCACAGCACCGTGCGGTTCCGGCCGGTCTGCTTGGCGTGATAGAGCGCCTGGTCGGCGCGCTCGACGAGGTCTTCCTTGATCTCGCCGTCGGTGGGGTAGCTGGCGACGCCGAGCGAGAGCGTCACGCGGAACGGGCCCTTGTCGGAGCTCATCACCTGCGCGGCGACCTCCTTGCGCACGCGCTCGCAGAGCAGTCGTGCGCCGTCGGCGTCGGTCTCCTCGAGCACCATCACGAACTCCTCGCCGCCGTAGCGCGCGACGAGGTCGACCTTGCGCACCTGCTCGGCGAGCACGCGCGCGACGCGCCTGAGCACCGCGTCGCCCACCGGATGGCCATAGGTGTCGTTGACGTTCTTGAACTTGTCGACGTCGGTGAGCACCATCGACACCGGCTTGCCGGTGCGCTCGGCGCGGTAGAGCATCTCCGAGAAGCGCGCCTGGAAGGTGCGGTGGTTGGGCAGCGCGGTGAGGCCGTCGGTGGTCGCCATCTCCTCCATGCGTTTGTACATCTTGGCGTTCTCGATCGAGACGGCGACCTGGTTGCAGATCACGCCCAGCATCTCGCGGATGCGCGTGGGGAAGCGGCCGGCCTCGCGTGCGCCGAGGGCGACGGTGCCGATGGCGTGGTCCTGCACGATCAGCGGCAGCACCACCAGCGAGCTCATGCCCGAGACCTTGAGCTTTCGCGTGAAGACCACCATGTCCTTGGCGGCCGACGACGAGCGCCCGTCGCCCGCCGGCAGGAAGTGCTTGTTCTTGACGACCATCGCGACGAGGCCGGCGTTGGCGCCGAAGCTCTCGCCCTCCAGCTTGTGCTGCTTGGGCGGCTCCGAAACGGCGATGGGCGCGCTGTGGTCGTCGCCGCGGCGGCGGCCCTCGGCCACGCGGCAGATCGTGTGCGTTCGCTTCTCGGCGTCGTAGAGCGTCAGCGCGCCGAAGTCGAAGTCGACGATCTCGCGCGCCGCCGAGAAGGCCGTGTCGTAGACCTGCGCCAGCGTCAGCGCGCCGTTGAGCATCTCGCTGGCGCGATAGAAGCGCTCGTGCTCGTACTTGGAGCGCTCGACGGCGGAGAAGACGCGCTCGTTCTGGATCGCGCGCAGCACCTGCGCCGCGGCGTCGACGAGCAGCTTCTCCTCGTCCGCCGAGAAGGCGCAGTCCTCGCGGCGGTCGGCGCACAGCACGCCGCGCAGGTGTCCGCTCTCGATCACAGGCACGCCGACGAAGGCGCCGATCTCTTCGGGCCCGCTGTAGTAGGGAATGCCGCGCGCGCCGTTGCGCGGGCGAGAGAGGTTGATCAGCAGCCGGTTCTTGACGATGCCGCCGAGGGCGCCTGCCTGCGCGGGGATCGAGGTCTCGCTGACCATGTTGCTGTCGGTGACGAGCTCCTTGATGCGCAGCCGCTCGCCGCTCTGGTCGAGCCATAGCAGCACGCAAGTCTGCAGGTCGAGCGCCTGCTTGAGCAGCTCGAGGATGAAGAACATGCCCTCGTGGATCGCTTCGACGGCGCCGCGTGCGAGCTTCGACTCCTCGGCGGCGCGTTGCTGGCTCGAGCTCGAGGTCAGCGAGGTGGAGATGAGGCGAAACTCGCGCGCGTCCTCGCGCATCGCCGACACCGCCTGCGCCAGCTTGCGCTGGTGCTCGCGGCGATAGCGCGCGATCTCTGCCTGCAGCAGCAGCAGGCTGGCCAGCGCGAAGATCACCAGCGCGCCGCAGCGCACGCCGAGGCCTAGCACGTTGGGCGGCGCGGCGCCGAAGCCGAGCTCGACACAGAGCTGCAGCAGCAGCGCGACGGCGGCGAGCGCGAGGCCGACGCCGCGCGTGCTGACACCGACGAGGAACACGACGGCGATGTACGCCAGTGGCTGCGCCCAGCTGCCGCCGCTGGCGCTCGCGGCCTCGCCGCCAGCCGTACGCTGGATCAGCACGTAGACGGCGACGAGCAGCAGCAGGCCGAGCTCGAAGCGGTCGAAGGCGAGCGCGAGCTTGGAGCGCCCGGGCGCGCGACCGACGAGCGCGCGCAGCCCCAGCAGCGCCACCACCACCGACGCGACGAGCAGCGGCGGCCACTGCGCCGCGCTCAGCGTCAGCTGGCGAAACTCGCCCAGCCACAGGTGCAGCGCAGCGACGACGGCGACGAAGAGCCCCAGCCGCTCGACGAGCAGGCGCCGCGCGGAGAAGATGGCGCGTTCTAGCGAGCTACCCATACAAGCGGCTCAGCGTCGCGCGCGGGCGGCGGCGGAGTCGGCACTGGAAGCGACATTGCGCGAGTCGATACTGCGCGAAGCCACGCGGCGCGCAGGGGGCGGCGAGAAATCGAAGACGATGTCGTTGGGGCGCACGAGGCCGAGCTCGTCGCGCGCGGCGTGCTCGATGGCGCGCCGATTGGACTTCAGCCGCGCGATCTCGCGCCGCAGCTTGAGGCTGTCGTGCCGCAGCTCGCGGTTGCCGCGGCGAAGCTCGTCGAGCTGGCGGTCGAGACGCGCGGCGCGCCCCACGCCCGCGGGGCCCCACGCGCGGTACGGCAGGTAGCCGAGACCGACGGCGAGCGCGAACGCGAACGCCAATCGCAGAAGCCAACGAGCCCAGTCGAGCATGGCACCATTATTAGGGCGCGGTGGGTGGGGTCAAAAAAATGCAGGGCTTCGGGCCTCGGGAGTGCTTCGCGAGCGGCCAGCTTCGCGGTCAGTAAGTCCGCAGCAGCGCCGCAGCGGCAGTGCCACAGCAGCAGTGCCACAGCAGTGCCCACTGCAGACGGTCGGCGCGCTCCCGAGGCCCGAGGCCGGAGGCCCGGGGCCCTTCGTCCTACCTACGCTGGATCGCAACACCGAGGCGCTTGAAGCCGGCCGCCTTGGCGGCGTCCATCACGCGCACGACCTTGCCGTGATAGGCCTTGGTGTCGGCCTGGATCAGGATGCGCGCGTTGGGGCGCTTCTTGTGCAGCTCCCTGAGCTTGGAGAGCAGCCCGCCGGTGCTGAGGTTCTGATTCTCGTACTGGATCTGGCCGGTGCGCGTGACCACGAAGATCAGGTCGCGCTGCTGGCTGCTCGTCGCCTTCGACGCCGCCTTGGGCAGCTCCACGCCGAGGTTGGGCGTGGTGATGAACGACGCCGTGAGCAGGAAGAACACCAGCAGCTGAAAGATGCAGTCGATGAGCGGCGTCAGGTCGAGCACGATCGGCGGCTTGCGCTCGCGAAAACCACCACCGCGAAAGCCGCTCATCGCTTCTTCTCCGAGCCGTCGTCAGCGTCGTCGTCGTCGTCCTTGTCCCTGCCCCCACCCCTGCCCTTGTCCTTGTCCTTGTCCTCGCTCGCAGCCTCGTCCTTCGGCTCGGGCTTGGGCTTGGGCTTGGCGCTGGCGGGCGCCTTGTCCGAGTCGTCGTCGTCGCTGCTGGCGCGCGCGCTCGAGGACGCGGGCTGCTCGGACGCGCGCGTCGAGCCGCTGGCGTCACGGCGCTCGGACCGCGCGGCGCCGCTGCCGTCGCGGTGTCGATGCGAGAGCAGGTCGGCGATCTGCAGCGCGTCTTCCTCCATCTCGACGACCAGCGTGTTGACGCGTCCCTGCAGGTAGCGGTAGCCGACGTAGGCTGGGATGGCGACCACCAGCCCGGCGGCGGTGGTGATCAGCGCTTCCCAGATGCCGGCGGCAAGCGCGCCGGGGTTGACGCCGCCGCCCTTGGAGGCGAGCGACTCGACGCGCTGGAAGGCGCCGATCAGACCGGTGACGGTGCCGAGCAGGCCCATCAGCGGCTCGACGGCGGCGATGGTGCCGAGAAACTCGACGTGGCGCTCGAGGTGCGAGACCTCGCGCCGGCCCACGTCCGTTATCTCCTCTTTGACCTCGCTCTTGGGGCGACCGGCACGGTCGAGCCCGGCGCTGACGATGTTGGCGAGCGCCGAGGCGTTCTCCTGACAGAGCACCTCGGCTTCGGAGAGCTTGTCCTCGCGCAGCAGCACGCGCAGGCGGCGCTGAAACACCGGCGGGATGACACGCTCGCGGCGCAGCGCCCAGAGGCGCTCGAGGAACAGCGCCAGCGCGACGACCGAGCCGAGGACGATCGGGTACATGACCGGACCGCCCTTGACGAAGAGGAACTGGTAGATCTCGTACATTCGCGCCTCGGAGCTCGAGAGGAGTGGAGGGTCAGCGCGTCGGCGCCAGGCCTTCTATTTGACCAGTATGCACTGAAGCGGCTGCTTCGCTAGCGAAGGGCCACGGCCGCGACGGCGCTAGCGCCTGTTCACTGGGCGCTCGATGATCGAGATGCCCCCGGCGGTCAGCACCCATAGCGCGTTGCCGACGATGCGAAGATCGCGGACCTGATCGCTCGAGAGACCATCGCGCTCGCGCACGCTGAGCCTCTCGTTGCCGCGCAGCACGAGCAGCCCCTCGTCACCTCCGACGAACATCACGTTCTTGTCGGTGGCGACGGCGCGCGTGACATGCCCGCGCAGGTTGCCGAGGTCGAAGCGCCAGCGCCCGCCGACAAGCCGCCCCAGCCCCCCGAAGGTCGCCGCCAGGATCTCGCCGTTGTCGCGCTCGGCGACGCTGTACGTGATCTCGCTCTGCATGCCTTCGTTTTCGGTGTGCAGCACGACGCGCGTGCCTTTGACGAAGCACACGCCGTTGCCAGTGGCGAGCCACGCCGCGTCCTTGCGGAACATGGCGTCGCGGATGTCATCGGGCAGCGCGAGGCTGCCGGGCTTGCGGTCCTCGGTGGGCAGCAGCGAGCTGCGGTGCATCACGTACGAGTTATCGCGCTTGATCACGATCACACCCCAGGGGCGCACCTCGTGATCCTTGTCGGCGTAGTCGAGGCCGATCCACAGCTCGCCGCTCGGCGCGTAGCGCGCGAAGCGCACGCCCGGCGCGCCGTGTGGCGTCTTGATCGGAAGCTCCACCACGCGCTGAAACAGCGAGCCGGCGTGGCGCGAGAGCACCAGCTTGTCGCCGAGCCGGTAGACGGCGACGGCCTTCTTCGAGCCGTCGAGCGCGAAGCCGAGCACCTTGGCGTTGGCGTCGGCGTCGACGCTGACGCGCGCGAAGCGCTGGCCGTCGAAGCGGTAGGCGCGCCCGCCGCCGCCGGCGAGATAGCAGGCGTCGGGCGTCTCGCAGGCGAGCTTGAAGCGCTGCGTGTCGCCGGTGAGATCGTTGGTGCGATACCACGTGCTCTTCTTGCCGTCGTAGACGATCGCCCCCGTGCCGCGCGTTCCGATCATCACCATGTTGCCCTGCCCCTCGACCACGGTGGCTTCGCTGGGCAGCCATAGCTCGAGCGCGATGGTGTAGAAGTACGGCACCGGATAGCGCGACGGTGCGGTGCTCGAGCGCTTGCCTGCCAGGCGCAATGGACCGATCGGCGGCTTCTTCGGGCCGCGCAGCGAGAGGTCGGCGCGCTTCAGCGCGAAGATGCGGCTCTGGCCGCCCTTGGCCTCGGCGGCAAGCAGCACGCGGCCGCGCACGAGGCTGACCCAGCGCAGCCGTGCGCCCGGCGCCACGCGGAAGATCGTCCAGTGGCGGCCATCGTAGTAGATCAGCCGCTCGTCGCCGATCTTGCCTTCGTCGGCGGAGAGGTTGCCCACGGCAAACAGGCCGCCGTCCATCGCGTAGGCCAACGAGCGCACGGCCCGCAGCGGCTGGCCGCGCGAGACGTTGTGCGGGACGAACTTGCCCTTCTCGAAGTGATAGAGACCCTCGCCTTCGGTGGCGACCCACACGCCGCCGCCGCTCTGATCGCCGACCAAGTGCCGCACCTTGACGCCCGGCAGATACGAGCTCCACTTGGCGCCGTCGTAGTAGGCGATGCCGCTCTTGCTGCCGCACCACACACCCGCCGAGGTGGCCACCATCGCGGTCACCGAGCGCAGCGAGCCGGCCAGCGGGCGGTTCGTCCAAACGTCTTTGTGGTAGCGCGAGAGCCCGCCTTCGGTGGCGACCCACACGCCGCTGCTCGAGCTCGCCGCGAGCGCGCTGACGCGGTTGCCCGACAGGCCGCTCTTGGCGCTGATGCGCGTGCTCGCGCGCGAGCCGAGCGTGAAGCGAACCACCCCGCGTGGTGTGCCCGCGTACAGGTGATTGCCGTGCAACGCGAGGCCCGTGTAGGGCTGCGTCTCGGAGAAGGATCGCAGCGGCACGCGCGACGTGCGCGGCAGCGATCCGAGCGTCTCGGCCTTGCCGCGGGTCGGCGTGCACCCTGCGAAGGCCAGAGCCACCGACAACCCCGCCACAATACTAAGTTTTAGCCTCATAGCTCCCCTGCCTAGCAGCGGCGCGCGCGTCCTGTCAAGAAACGTGCTGTAAACTCGGGCCAGTCTTGGCGTATCACGTACGATAGATGAACCTCGGATCCTTCACTCGCCTCGCCGTCGCCGCGCTCGCGCTGGCGTGGTCGAGCGGCGCCGCCCCCGCGCGCGCCAGCGGCTCGGACACCGGCCTCTCCACGGGCGAGAGCCACATGGTGACCGTCAGCGCCAACCCGACGGCTGGCGTCGAAGCCAACATGCCGCGCGATGGCGCCTACGCGCGCGCCATCGAGCTCGACAGCAAGATGCGCTGGGACGACAGCTACACGGCGTACTCGCAGGCTATCGGCGAGTTTCGCAAGATGATCAGCAAGCGGCCGCGCTGGAAGAAGATGATCGAGCTGTGGATCGAGAAGGCCGAGTACATGCGCTCGCAGAGCTCGCGCCTGCGCACCAGCCGCTACTACCGGCGCTACTACTACCGCTATCGCTATCGCAACCCGAGCTACCGCTGGCGTCGCGCCGAGGCGATGCACAACAAGTGGCTCGCGATCCGCGCCTTCACAGGACGCGCCCCGCGCGCGCTGCTCGACAAGGTCATCGCCGACTACACCTTCGTGCTCGGCCGCACGACCTCCTATCCGCAGGCGCAGCTGAGCCTCGCGGCGCTCTATCACGAGGTCGGGCAGCACGACAAAGGCCAGCGCCTCTTCAAGAAGCTGCCCAAAGCGCAGTATCGCCACAGCTGGCGCGCCAGCTACGTCGCCTACTACTACGCGGCCGCCGGCAACGCGCGCATGGCGCTCAAGTACTTGCGCAAAGCGATGACCTACAGCCGCAGCAGCACCCAGCGCGTCATGCGCCAGAGCAATGACTTCGACCGCCTGCGCTCGCACCCCGAGTTCCGCCGCCTGCTCGGCGAGAAGTAACGTCCGGTGCGTTGACAGCGCTCGCAGCCCCTGCTAATCAACCGCGTTGTTTGGGGGTGTAGCTCAGTTGGGAGAGCGCCTGACTGGCAGTCATGAGGTCGAGGGTTCGAATCCCTTCACCTCCACTCGAAAGCCGGTCGAAGCCTAAGCCGCTTCGACCGGTTTTTTTTCGCCCGCGCGGGGCCCTGCACGACGACTTGTTCGTAAGTGTAGGAGTGCGCGCAGGCTGCCGGGGCCAAGCGCGCTCGCCGGGAGATAGAGATGCGTCGCTGGTTCGCCCTGGCGTCGTGGCTGGTCGTAACGACCGCCGCGACGAGCCCTCTCGCTGCGCCCACCAACTGGGTCGGCCTCAACACGCACGTTCCGGCCAACGACGTGCTCGACGCCGTCAAGGGCGTCGGCGCCAGCTGGATTCGCATCGACTTCAACTGGTTGATGGTCGAGCCGTCGCAGGGCCAGTACGACTGGGCGCTCTTCGACAAGCTCGTCAACGACGCGCGCGCGCGTGGCCTCGAGGTCTTCGCCACCATCGGCTACGGCCCGGCGTGGGCCTCGGCCGGCGGCAGCGACGCCCGCACCGACAACGACGTGCCCAAGGCGGGGCTCTACCAGTCGATCTGCCAGAAGGCCGCGGCGCACTTCGCTGGCCGCATCTCACACTGGGGCCTTTGGAACGAGCCCAACCTCGACTTCTTCGAGGGCACCATGCAGCAGTGGATCGATCGCGTGGTGCTCGAAGGCGTGCGCGGCATCAAGGCCGGCTGTCTGAGCTGCAAGGTGCTCGGCCCCGAGATGGCGTCGGTTGGCGACAAGCACGACGTGTGGCTCGATGCGGCGCTCAAGGCGCTCAAGCAGAACAACCTGATGTACGACATCATCACGTGGCACAACTACTCCACGTTCAAAGAGGTGACGCCCAACTGGGCCTGCTGGTCGGGCGACCTGTTCGTGCACGACCTCGACGAGCAGCGCGTCTGCGTGATCCCCGTCGGGCGCAAGCCGCTGCGCCAGGTGCTCACGGACAACGGCGTGCAGCACCTGCCGGTGTGGATCACCGAGACGGGCTACAAGGCGCCCGCCGGCGACGCGGCGGCCGAGGCGCTGCAAGCGACCTACTACCGCCGCGTGCTCGAAGAGCAGCTCAAGCGCCCCTGGTGGACGCACACGTTCTTCTACGAGATCGTCGACGACAACAACATCAACGACAAGTGGGGCATCGCGCTGCGCTCGAGCGCGAGCTATCCGGCCGGCTACAAGACGAAGAAGGCGTGGAGCGTGCTCGAGCAGGCGCTGACCAATCCCGCCTTCGGCGGTAGCGGCGCGGCGTGCAGTGACGGGCTCGACAACGACGGTGACGGGCTCGTAGACAGCGCCGACCCCGGCTGCAGCGGCGCCGGCGACAATGACGAGCGCGACGGCGTGAGCGCCGACTCGGGTCCGGCGGCGAGCGATGGGCCTGCGCCGGCTGCCGACGCGGCGACACCAGCTGACGGTGCGGTGAGCACGCCGGACGCCGGCGCGAGCGCCGACAGCGGGGCCTCGAAAGACGCGTCGCGAGACGACGCGCGCAGCGGTTCGGACGCCGGATCCGGGGCTGGATCCGGCGGCGGATCCAGCGGCTGCCGCATCGCGTCGGAGGGTGTCTCCGGCTCTCCCGCCGGGTCGGATTGGCCCACCCTTATCTCTTTGCTATTGCTGATCTTTTTGCGACGCAAGCGCCCCTACCGCTGACACTTCCCCACTCTTGCCGAGGGTGCTATGGTGCGCGCGTTTACTGTTCCATCTTGGGAGTAACGCGCCGCGTCGAGAGCGAGGTGCGTGGGCTTCCGGACTGCGAGGGGGCCGATGAGCAACGCAAAGCTAATCGTCGACGGCAAAGAGTACGTGTTCCCCATCATCGAGGGCACCGAGGGCGAGCGCGCGATCGACATCGCCAAGCTCCGCTCACAATCGGGGCTCATCACACTTGACGATGGCTACGGCAACACGGGCTCGTGCAAGAGCGCCATCACCTTCATCGATGGTGAAAAGGGCGTGCTGCACTATCGCGGCTACCCCATCGAAGAGGTCGCCGCCTCGGCGCGCTTCACGGAGGTCTGCTACCTGCTGATCTACGGCAAGCGCGCGAACAAGGAGGAGCTCACTCGATTTCGGCGGGACATGACGTATCACACGCTCCTGCACGAAGACATGAAGAAGTTCTTCGAGGGCTTCCCACCCAACGCGCACCCGATGGCGATCATGGCGTCGATGATCGCGTCGCTTTCGACCTACTACCCGGAGGCCGAGAGCGAGCAAGAGCTCGACCTCAACATCGTGCGCATCCTCGCCAAGTGCAAAACCATCGCGGCGTTCGCCTACAAGAAGTCCATCGGTCAGGCGTTCATCTACCCGCGCAACGACCTGAGCTACCCGGCCAACTTCCTGCGCATGATGTTCGCGGTTCCGTCGGAGCCCTACGACGTGCCCAAGGTGCTCGAGGACGCGCTCAACCTGCTTCTGATCCTGCACGCTGACCACGAGCAGAACTGCAGCGCGTCGACCATGCGCATGGTCGGCAGCAGCGAGGCCAACCTCTTCGCTTCGATCTCGGCGGCGGTCTGCGCGCTGTGGGGCCCGCGTCACGGCGGCGCCAACCAGATGGTCATCGAGATGCTCGAGAACATCCAGGCCTCGGGCATCAAGCTCGACGAGTACCTCAGTCAGGTCAAAGACAAGAAGAGCAGCATCCGCCTGATGGGTTTCGGCCACCGCGTCTACAAGAACTTCGACCCGCGCGCGCGTCTGCTCAAGCAGGCCGCCGACAACATCTTCGCGCAGCTCGGCGTCAACGACCCACTGCTCGACCTGGCCAAGAACCTCGAGGAGGCGGCGCTCAGCGACGAGTACTTCGTCGAGCGCAAGCTGTACCCCAACGTCGACTTCTATAGCGGCATCATCTACCGAGCGATGGGCATCCCGACGAACATGTTCACGGTGATGTTCGTGCTCGGCCGCATGCCGGGCTGGATCGCGCAGTGGAAAGAGATGCGCGACGACCCGACCTACCGCATCCATCGCCCGCGCCAGATCTACGTCGGCGAGACGAAGCGCAAGTTCGAGGACTGGGGCAATTTGTAAGGGGGGCTTTTCTAGCCCCCCTCGCCACGCCTCTGGCGTGGCTCACCCCCGAGGCGCTCGCTTCGCCCGCGGTCGCGCCGCTTCCGCGGCGCTCCGCGGGTCGCGGCGCGTCGGCGGTTTTGGGCCACGAGACATTCCGGTTCCCTTACATGCTTCCCTTTGCCTACGCGTTCAGTGACGAGGGCGATACCTTAGGCAGCTACGCCGCCGTGCTCCTCGGGTTCGAGGAGCCGGTGGACGTGGCGCTGCGAGCCGAGCTCGAAGCGGCGATCCCGCCGCCGATGCGCTTCAACGAGCCACTGTGGGGCGAGCAGACGCTGTGGGTCTGCAGCGACCAGTACCCCAGCGTCGCCATCCGCGCGACCTACAACGACGAGATCGCCGCCTTCATCGCCGAGCAGGGCATCGCGCTCGACGATGACGACCTGTTCAACAAGATCGTCGACGGCGGCTTCGACGACGAGGCCGAGGACGACGAGCTCGAGGCGTTCTACCGCGCGCTCGACGGGTGGCTGCGCGGCGTGCACGCGCGCTGCCGTCTGACGTACGTCGTCTCCGAGGCGCCGATCGACCTGCCCGACTACGACGAGACCGCCGAGGCGCTCGCGCTCGTGCAGCCGAGCCGCGTGCTCTATCCGATGCAGCAAGCCTTCGAGCGCGAGCGCGAGGAGACGCTGCGCGTGGTGATGGGCAACCTCGCCTACTCGCTGGCACTGACGCTGCGCCGCGCCGAGCTCGAGGCGCTCGAGCAAGACCTGCTGCGCGAGTTCGCGCGCTCGCAGATCGAGGCCACCGGCGACGCCAAACACTGGCCGGGCATCCTCGACGATCTGGACGGCGAGGATTGAGCGCGCTGCGCGACCGCTGCGAGCAGCTCGAGGCGCTGCTCGCCGAGGCGCTCGCGCAGGGCGTGCGCAGGACGAGCGCCAACAAGGGCGAGCCGGCGACGCGCGAGGCCATCGAAGCGCTGCGCGCGGCGATCACATGCGAGCTCCCCGACAACGTGGGCGAGCTGCTCGGCTACTGCGACGGCTGGCGCGACGTCGAGCTCGGGCGCGAGCTGCTGTCGTGCGCCGACATCGCGGCGAGCTCGGGCGACGGCTTGCTGCTGGCGCGCAGCCGCCTCGACCGCTGGCAGCTGCGTTTCGATCCGCAGCGCTGCTACGTCGCCGGTCGCGGCGAGCACGACGCGATCACATACGAAAGCCTCGCCGACTACCTCGACGCGGTCATCACACAGCTTCGCGGCGCGATCATCAGCGAGCAGCGCATGCGCGGCGCCGACGGACGTGATCCGAGCACGCGCCCCGAACGCGAGCGCGCCGTCTACCAGCGCGCGCTCGCGCGCATCCAGAGCGCCCCGAGACTCACGCCGCGAGCGCCGCAGCCGGAGATGTGTCCCGCCTACGTGCGCCGCACCGAGTGGACCGGCGAGCTCGACGCCGGCGGAAAAGACGCCCACGTGGTCTGGTCGCTGTGCCTGTATCTCGCGCACGCGCCGACCACCGACGAGATGCACGCAGCGCTTCGCGCCTGGCGCGCGCGGCTGCCGTGGCACGGCGACATGCAGGCGGGCCCCTACGGCACTATCCACACGCGCGTCGAGACGCCCGACGACGAGCAGAGCTGGCAGCGCTTCATCCCCGCTCGCGCCAAGCGCGGCACCTATGGCTTCAACTGGGTCGAGGGGCCGAGCGAGCGGCGCTACCTCTCGCTGCGCGTCTTCGGCGCGGTGGACGGCAAGGCGGCCGCGCCGCTGCTGGTGGCACGGCTGCCGATGGACGATGACCCGACGCCGCTCGCCGAGCTGGCGCGCGACCTGCTCGAGGTGTTGCCGGTGCAGTCAGGCGTCGGCGGGCCGCAGGCACTGTGGAGCAGCCTCGGCGACGAAGGTCTCGAGCGCTGCTACGCCTGGACGCGCCGCTTCCTGGGGCTCGATCTGCAGGACGCCAACGGCTTCTACCCGCTGCTATGCGATGGCCTACGCGGTGCAAACTGGCTCACGCTGCTCGGCCCTGCCTTCTCGCGCGCCTTCGCCAGCGCCGGCATCGAGCTCGCATTCGACGATCCCGACATCTGCGTCGAGCGCAGCGTCAACGGATCGACGCTGATCCGCGCCGGCGAGCGACCGAGACTGTTCGACCTCGCTCGCGGTGAGCTGCCGGGCAGCTACAGCGCCATCGAGCGCGTGATCGCGGCGCTGAAGATCGGCTCGCCGCAGATGGCCGAAGAACGGCTCGTGTTTCGAGACTTCGTCAGCGTCGATGACGAGGTCGGTCCGTGGCTCTACCGCTTGCTCGACCCGCGACCGTTCCTGCGATGTCCGCCGCATCACCTGCGCCGCGCTCTGGCACGCGCTCGCGAAGGCGACGGCAGCGAGGCCGAGATCGCCGAGCTCAGCGCCGCGCTCGCCGAGGTTTCTTAGCGCGCGGCTTGGCTCGCTTGGCCGGCTTGGCGAGCGCCTTGGCGGGCGCGATCACGCCGCCGTAGCAACCCGCCGCCAGCGGATCGCCCTGGGCGTCGCTGCCAAGCGCGCGCAAACAGGCCGCCGGCGAGTCTTCGAGCACCATCTGATCGCGTTCGATGCGCAGCACCTCGCCGCCGCGCGAGAGCGCCAAGAACGTGCCGTCGCGCTGTGCGCGCACGGCGATGAGGTCGCGCGCGATCGGAGACTGCTCCACCGTCCAGTTGGCTCGCCCGCGGCGACGCGCGACGACGCCGCCGGCGCCGACGGCGATGATCTCGTCTTTGGCCATGTACACCGCGTGCAGGTCGCGCAGCGTGTGGCTCTGCTCGGTGCTCCAGCCTGCACCGCGCCAGCGCAGCACCACGCCGCGGTTGCCGACGATGACGATGTCGCGCGCCGAGCGGCCGTGCACGCCGCGCAGGCGCAGCCCGGTGGGGCTGCGGTCGACCTGCAGCGCGCCATCAGCGCCGCGCACGATGGCGCCGCGATTGCCGACGGCGACGAGGCCGCCAGGGTAGCCCCACACGCCGTGCAGGTTCTCGACCGTGCCGCTCTTGACGCGCCGGTAGGAGGCGCCTTCGCGCACGACGACGAGGCCGGCAGCGCCGACCGCGACGAAGCGTTTGCCCTGCGCGTACAGCGCGCCATAGGTGCCGAGCACTGGCAAGGTGGCGCGCGTCCAGCGCCCGCCCTTGCGGCGCGTCATCATCAGACCTCGTGCCCCGAGCACCAGCGCCGGCGAGAGGCCGCTGCTAACGCCGACGATATGCTCGCGCACCCCGCCTGCTTCGACACGCCACGTCGAGCCCGCTCGGCGCAGCAGCGTTCCACCTGCGCCGACGGCCAGCACCCTGCCGCCACGCCCGGCGACGCCCAGCAGATCGAGCGCCGTGCCCGTGCGCTCCTGTCGCCACTTGCGGCCATCCCAGCGCAGCGCCGCGCCCCCCGTGCCGACGGCGAAGGCCTGCTTGACGCCCGTCGCCGTCACGCCGCGCAGGTGCACGAGGCTGACGATGTCTTCCTTGGCGCGCTTGCCGTCGTGATAGACCCAGGTGCGCTTGCTGCCGACGGCGTGCACGTGCCCCTTGTTGGCCACCGGCGCGATGCCCCACAGATCCTCGTAGGTGTCGGAGCGCAGTCGCTTCGCTGCGCCGGCGCCTTCGACACGAAGCAGCGTGCCCTCGTCGCCGACGATCCAGAGATCGCTCGGACCAAAACCCGTCACGCCGCGCAGGTTGACCTTGGCGATGGTTCGCTTGGCGAGCTTGCTGCCGCCGCTCATCTCGAGCAGCGTGCCCGACGCGCCGACGCACGCGGCGTGCCCCGAGCGCGCGCTGTAGACGCCGTAGAGATCGGCCTGGTGCGGCTTGGGCGCGCGCAGCACGCGCCACGTATCGGCCTTCTCGCTATCGAGCGCGAGCACGACGCCGCCTGCGCCGACGGCGTAGACCGCTCCTCCGGGGCTGCCACCCACGCCGTTGAGCGCCCAGCGCGTGCCGCTCTTCATGAGCTCGGTCTTGCGGCCCGCGCGGCGCACGATGGTGCCCGCCTCGCCCACGGCGAACAGCGCTCGTTTGCCGATCCACACGCCGCGCAGCGTGTTGGCGGTGACACCTGGCGACAGCCAGCGCCAGCGACGCGCGCCCGCCCCCGCCATCACGCCGGCGTTGCGCAAACGCTCGGCAGCGAAGCGCAGCCCTCGGCAGCGCGTGCTCGCCGCGTGGCGCGTCGTCACGCGCTCGAGCTGCTTGCAGGTTTCGATGGTCACGCTGTATTGGCGCCGCGCGAAGGCGCGTTCGGCGATCAGAAGCTGCGAGCGCGCGCTCGAGTCCCCCAGCGGAAAGCGCCTCAGGAGCTCCTCGAGAAACAGATCGGCGCGCTCGCGATTGTCGGCCTCGATGTAGTGGCGTGCCGCCGCGAAGAGCGTGCGCTCGAGCGCGAAGACGGACGTCTTGCCGCGGTAGACCAACACGCGCTCGACCCGCTGCCACGACTGCTGCGCGCGCGCTTTGTTGCCGCGAAGCTCGGCCACCAGCGCGCGCGCGACCCACCCCTCGAGATGCTCGCCGTCCTGTGCCAAGAGCTTGTCCACCGCCACCGCCGCAGCCGCCTTGTCCCCCTTCGCCAGCGCCTCGCCAACCTGCGCGAGCAGCGCCTCCGCCGAGGCTCCCACCTCGACCGTCGTGCTCACCCCGGCCTCCACTGCCGGCTTCTTGGCACCAGCAACCTTGCCCTGCTGCCCTGGACATCCCGCCAGCACGATCGCCAACACCAACACCCCCCACCCACGGCCACGGTCACGGTCACGGTCACGAACCACGGTCACGCCCCACGCTTCTTCTTGCGTGACTTCTTGCCCTTCTTGCCCTTCTTGCCCTTCTTGCCCTTGCGCGACTTCTTGCCCTTCTGCTTGCCCGCGCTGAGCACGACCTCCTCCTCCAGCGCCCGCTTGAGCGTCTTGACCGCCTTGCGAAACGCCGGATAGCGCGACGCCGGCAGCACTGGGCAGCTGCGCGTGGTCTCCTGGCGGTACGTCAACGTGCGCTTGGCCTCGTCGAGCTTCCAGCGCCCGTGCACGACGAAGCACGGCCCCGACAGATCGATATCCTTGGGCCGGCTCTGCACGCGAAGGCCCTCGGGCAGCACGAGCTCGAGCTTGCTGCGCACCAGCGTGGGCGGACCGAAGAACAGCGGGTGGCGGCGCTCGCTCCACGGCGCGCTGCCCATCGGCATGGCGCCGACGATACGCGGCAGCCGCAGCCGCAGCGCGCCCTCTTCCTTGCGCGCTGCGCCGACGGTCTTGGCGTCGAGCGCGATCAGCAGCGGCTTGAGCACCGTGCGCTCGCCCTTGACGTGCACGGTGCTCAGCGTCGTGTCGGGATACAGCGAGGCCACGATCAGCTGGCCGTACTGCCGCAACTGCTGTCGATTCTGCAGCGGCTTGCGCAGCGCGCCCGCGCGATGGCCCGTCATCTCGAGCCGCGTGCGCGCCTGCGCGCTGCCGTCGGCGTCGAGGGTGAGATGTACGTTGACGTCCATGCGATTGTGCTCGGGCGACTGGTAGGGGATCGGCACCAGCTTGTGGCCGTGCGGAAAGAGCACCAGCGACAGCGTGCCTTGGGTGTCGTGTCGCAGCGTGTCGAGATCGAGCGTCTCGGCGGTGGCGTCGAGAAAGCGCCCCTTGGGAATGCCCGGCTGCGGCGGCAGATAGGCCACCGCGTGGTTGAACTGCTGCGACGGGACCTCCGGCTTGACGCGCCCCACGCGCCGCGTGCGCACCAGCGCCAGGTGCGCCTTGATGCCGAGCTTGCGCAGCATCGCGATGATCAGCACCGACTTGTCTTTGCAGTCGCCGTAGCCGCGCGCCAACACGACGGTGGCGGGATGCGGCTTCACGCCGGCGATAAACGTCTCGTAGTCCTGCTGGTAGCGGATTGCGCGCACGGCGTAGTGGTAAACGCGACGCACTTTGTCGGGCACGGTCTTGGCGCCGCGCGTCAGCCGCACGAGCGCACGCTCGAGCTCCGGATCGAGCTCGAAGACGTCCTCGGTGAGGCTGCGTCCCCACGACGAGAAGTAGTTCCACGACGGCACCGTGCTCACCGTCACCGCGCGCAGTAGATCCGCCGTCGGCAGCGAGCTGCGCTCCGGACGCAGCGGCGGCACGTTGGTGGAGGTGAAGGTGTGGATCACGACGTTGCCCATGCGCGTCTTGCTGTGGCTGATCGAGCGGCCCTGCTTGGCGATGCGCAGCTTTCGGTCGGCGGGCAGCGCGAGCTTCCACTGCGCGCGAACGACCTGCCCCAGCGGGTGCTGGAAGTACCAGCTCGTGGCCAGGTGATGGCGCAGGTAGCCGCTCGGGTTGCGGATATGACGGTACTGCAGGACGACGATGGCGCCCTCGCTGAGCGTCGGATAGCGCACGCGACGCCCGTGCATCGACGTCACCTCGCGGCGCCGCCCGCGGCTGTCGATGCTGTAGGCCTCGATCACCTTGACGAGGCCCGAGCGCGGCAGCTTGGCTTGCCCGAGCGCGTCGCGCCCGGCGCGATCGACGGCGCGCCGGACGATGGTGACCACGCGCTTGAGCGTGCCGTCCGGCATCAGGCGCGAGACCTCGTGATCGAGCAGCCACACGATCGACGCGCCCTCCACCGGGCGCACGCTGCGGCCCGCCGCGATCACGGCGGCGATGTCGCTCTCGCTGGGCCGCTGCTTGTCGAGCACCGGGTCATGCAGCGGCTCGAGATGCGAGACACGATCCCACAGCCGCGAGTCGTCAGGGTTGCGCTCGAGCGCCTCGCGCCAGGCCGCCACCGCCTTGGTGATCTTGCCTTGCTCGAAATGCGCCAGCCCCATCGCCTGGTAGGGGCGATCCCACGCAGGCGCCTGCGCCGCCACGCGCATGTAGGTCACCAGCGCCTTGTCGCTGTTGCCGCAGCGCCGATAGAAGTGGCCAAGCGCCATCTGGTGGTAAACCCGCGTCGGCCAGTCGCGAACGACGTCGCGCACCACCGAGAGCCCCGCGCGACAGCGCCCCACGCGCGCCAGCGCCTGCGCCAGCCGGCGCCGCAGAGACTGCGAGGCCGGCGCCAGGCGCACGCCTCGCCGCAGCCACCCCATGGCGCGCCGCACACGCCCGAGCTCGAAGTTGCACGAGGCGAGCGTATCGATGGGGAAGATCGCGTCGGGCAGCACGCGGTGAAGCGCCTGCGACACGCGGCAGCGGTCGAGCGCCCAGCCCTTGGCGTGGTAGAGGGCGTCGAGCTCGACGAACACGGCGCGCTGGCCGGGCGAAAGCGCGATGCGCGTCTTGCCCTTGCCGCCGCCGCCGCCGTTCGGCGCCGAGAACTCTTTGGCCACCACGTCGAAGGCGCGGTCGAGCTGCCCACGCTGGCGATACAGCCGGATGCGCTCCAGCTCGAAGGCGAGCCGGTAGGGCTTGGGCATACGCCGGCCAACGTCGGTCAGCTGCGTCGCGCGCTGCAGCTCGCCCTGCGAGCGCGCCACGCGCGCCGCGTAGAGCAGCGCCATCACATCGCGCCGGTGCCGCACGAGGTGCCGCGCGAGGTGTCGCCCCGCGATCTGGCGCAGCCCAGCGGCGCCGAGCGCCACGGCGATCCAGTACGAGCGTCGCGCGCCGCGCTTGAGCGCCGCCAGCGCCGGAGGCAGCGCCGAGCCGGCGCGAAAACGGGCGGGCGGACGACGGTCGCGCTCGTAGGGCTGCGGCGTGTCGCTGACCGCCACCGTCGCCGGTCGCCCGTCGGGCATGCGCAGCGCCATCGAGACGCTCCACGCCCCCTTGTCCTGGCAGGACTTGACGAGCAGCTTGTTGTAGCCGCGCGCCAGCGTGACGGGCACGGCGAGCTGCCGCACGTTGGCGTGCTTGATGCGCCGCGTGGCGAGCACGCTGCGATCGTTGACCCAGATCTTGATCGGCGAGCTGGTGGTGATGTGCAGCATCAGCTTCTGCTCGCCGGCGCTGCGCAGGTAGCTCAGCAGGTAGGCCACATTGGAGTGGAAGGGATAGAAGTAGTCGCGCAGGCGCAGCGACGCCAGCGGTCCGACGTGCTCGACGCGGCGCCACGAAACCATGCCGCGCTGGCCCGGGTACTTGCGGTCGAGCTTGACCTCGGTCTCTGGCGCGTAGGGTGTGTCGTAGCCTTTGTCCTGCAGGTTGTCGAAGCCCGCGATAGCCCGAAAGCGCCGCACCAGCCCGAGCTGCCGGATCACGTCGCGCGCGCTCTCGACGTCGCCCAGGGAGACCAACAGCGGCACCAGGTAGCGCTGCGCCACATCGCGCGCGTGGTAAGAGCGGTGCCGTGCGGCGATGTCGACGAGCAGCGCGGCGAGCCGCTGGCGCTGCGTGCGCCGCAGCAGGCGATGGTGACCGATGCGGCTCAGATAGAGGCCCACCGCCTGGCTGCGACCGTCGGCGATCGCGGCGAGCCAGTGCTCGAACGCCGCGCCAACATCGTCCGAAAGCTCGGCGACCTGCGCGAGCACCTCGTGCGCGCCCGCGGCGTGCGCGTCGATGCGCAGCGCCTCGCGGGCGAGCTCTGCGGCGCGCGCGGGCTGACCGGCGTCATAGAGCTTGGCGTGTGCCGCGCCGACGATGGCCGCGACCTTTGGCGACAAGGGCGTGCCCAGCACGAGGTAGCGCGGGGGTGTACAGCCGGCGGCGAGCGCCAGGAGCGTGACGACTATCAGACTGCGGGAGATGGCGCGAGCACGCGCGCGAGATCGATGCACGTATCCCTCGTCCAGCGTGAGGTGATCAAACGTCCGCGGACGACTGCTCCGCGGCCAGCATAGTGTGGAGGGATGGAAGATACCGCGCACTGCGTGCGCGAGAGAAGCGCTACAGCGCCCCGAGGGTTACGAGCCGCAGGACGCGGCGCACATGCGAACACCCCATGGTGTCGGGCAGCACTTCTGACCGAAGCAGTCCGTGTCGTTGAGGCAGCCAAACGGCGCGCCACCGCCATATCCGCCCTCGTTCTGCGGCCAGATATCGGCGTTGACGTCAGGCCAGACGTCGTTGCCCTGGGGCTGATCGATCGTGATGTCGCTGGTCTGTGGGACGTCCTGCGCGTTGACGTCCTTGACACCCGTGTCCTGCTGCGCCGGCTTGCTGTCGCCGCAGGAGGCACCGACCACGATCGTTACGGCGAGCAAGGCGATCGCCGCGACCCTGAAAAAGCGAGACATAAGCTACTCCCTGACATGCAGCTTACGTCGAAGGCTGCATTCGGCGCAACCAACCTCTAAGGATCTCGCCAAGACCTCCGATTACCAGGGGTGAACCCCAGGCGGGTCTGCGTCGTGCAGTCCCGCGAGGTCGGAGAGCAGGCGACATGTCGCAGCAAAACGCACGCATCCTGATCGTCGACGACGAACCCTTGATCCTCTCGACCTACGAGCGGACGCTCAAGGATGTCGGTGACCTGAGGCTGGCCCATTCGCCGAGCCTCGCGCTCGAGATGCTCGAACAGGAGCCGGTCGACGTCGTCGTCGCCGACTACCGCATGCCGCGCATGAACGGCGACGCCTTCCTCGAGGTCGTGCGAGCGCGCTGGCCCGAGACGGTGCGTATGCTCGTTACGGCTTACACCGACGTCGAGATCGTCGAGGCGACCATCCGTCGCGGCGGGATCTTCCGCTTCCTCAACAAACCCTGCCACCCGCGCAAGCTCAAGCAGGCGCTGCGCGAGGGCATCGCCGAGGCGCGTCGCGCGCGCGAGACCAACCAACGCTCGCGCAAGCTCGAGCTCGACCTGCAAGGCTATCGCGAGCTTTTCACCTGCAACGCCGACGTGATGATGGTCGCCGATCTCGAAGGTTATATCGTCGAGGCCAACGCGATCTTCGACCAGCTCTACGGCGACAGCGGCGCCGACGCGCTGCGCAACCGGCCCCACGTGCTCACCGACCCGCTGCAGCGTGGTCGCTGGGCCGAGATCCGCGAGACCATCGAGCGCGAAGGGCGCTTCGTCGACGAGACCGAGCACGACGGACGACAGAATCTGCTCTCGATCTCGGCGATCACCTCCAACGACGGCAAGACGTACGCGTACGCCGCCAGCGAACGCGACGTCACCGAGCGCTACCACCTGCAGAACTCGGCGCGCGCCGCCCAGTACGAGGTGATCTACGCGCTGGCCAAGCTCGCCGAGTACCGCGACCCCGAGACCGGCGCGCATCTCGAGCGCATGCGCCGCTATAGCCAGATCATCGCGCGGCACCTCGCCACCACGCGCTACCGCGATCAGTTCGACGACAAGTACGTCGAGGCGATCTACTTCTCCAGCCCGCTGCACGACATCGGCAAGGTCGGCATCCCTGACGCCGTGCTGCTCAAGCCGGGACGCCTCACCGACGCCGAGCGCGAGGTGATGCAGACGCACACGCTGATCGGCGCGGAGGTGCTCTCGGCGACGGGCGACACGCTAGCGCACCGCTCGTGGCTCGCGCTGGCGCGCACCATCGCGCTCGAGCACCACGAGAAGTTCGACGGCAGCGGCTACCCCAACGGCATCGGCGGCGAAGAGATCGACATCGCCGCGCGCATCGTCGCGCTCGCCGACGCCTACGACGCGATCACCTCCAAGCGCGTCTACAAGGACGCCCTCTCGCACGAGACCGCGCGCGACCGCATCCTCGAGTCCTGCGGCAGCCACTTCGATCCCGACGTGGTCGCCAGCTTCCTCGCCTGCGAGCGCGAGTTCATCCGCGTCAAAGAGACGTTCTGCGACGTCGAAGGCGTGTTCTCGGGCGGGAGCGGGCTGCGGCTAGCGGTGGGGTGAATTCAGCAGCTACGGGCCGGTGACGATCGTCCCGTTGACGCCCACCGCCCACGTGCGCGGCACCATCACCGTCCCGAGATCCTGCCCTGGCAGCACGCCGCCATCGGGCGCCGGCGCGGGCACCTCGATCATCAGGCCCCAGATCCCCTCCAGACGCTGCTGCGTGGTGCAGAAGAAGGGGCTGAAGGTGGCGCCGTTGGCGAAGCCGGGGCCGCCGCTGACCTTGAGGATCACGCCGTCCCAACCGACCACGTAGACCGGGTTGGATCCACCCGGCCGGCCCCACACGCCGCGGAAGAACTGCTTGGGCGCGTTGGGCAGGTCCGTCCACGTGCCGCCATTGCGATGCACGATGGTGCCGGCGAGGCCGACGGCGTAGACATCGTCATCGCCGCGTCCCCACACGCCGCGCAGCGGCTTGTCGGTGTTGGTCTGCTCTTCGGTGAAGCCGGCGAGGCCGCCTTTGAGCACGGTGCCGAAGTCGCCCACGATGTAGACGTTGGTGGCGCTAGTGCCCCAGATGCCGGTCAGCTTCTCTTCGACGCCGCTGTCGATGCGCGTCCAGACGTTGTTCTGCCAGTGCAGCACGGTGCCGCGATCACCAGCCACGTAGACCGCGTCGGTGACGTCTTTGCCAGCGGTGCCGGCCTTGCCGGCCGCGAACACGCCCCACAGGTTGCGCCGCGGCGAGGTGACGATCGCGTCGCGCGGGCCGGCCTCGGTCACGGTGGTGCCGACGTCGGGCGCCGGCGGCGGCCCGGCATCGTTTTCGAAGAACCGCTCGTCGGGCGGCATCTGATCGGCGAGCCACTGCCCACCGCTGTAGCGCAGCACCGTGCCGTCAAAGCCGACGGCCCAGACCTCTTCGTCGCTGACGCCCCAGACGCTGGTCAGCTGCACGTCGGTCGGCGTCTGCTGCTGCGTCCACGTCGTGCCGTCCCAGAAGACGATGCGACCATGCGAGCCCACCGCCCAGATCGCGTTCTCGCTGGCGCCCCACACGGCGAAGTAGTTGGCGCGCGTGCCGGCGTCATCGACCACCGACGGGTCGTGCGGCGCCTGCACGGCGAACTCGTTGGGGTCGGCGTCTCCGCAGCCGCCGAACGGCACGTCGAGGTTGCCAGCGTCCGCCGCGTCGGTCTGCGTGTCGTCCTTCTTGCACGAGTCGAGCGCCGTCACCGCGCCGACGACCAGCAGCACCACCGCCGCCAAGGCAACCAGCCCGCCCAGTGCCTCGCCTCTTCGCTGTGGCGACGTCTGCTCTGTCATCAGCTCTCCAGTAGTCTACTGCAACGAGATGGCCACGGTACGAACGCGGTCAGGCGCGACCGTGACCTTCACTTCCTTGCTCAAGCTCAGCTCTGGGTTGACGAACTTGATCGTGTGCTTGCCCGCCGTGACCTTGACCCGATAGATCGGCGTGTTGCCGGGCAGCCGCTTGCCGTCGAGATACACGACTGACCACGGCCAGCTGTTGCAGTTGAGGTAGCCGACCTTGGGCGGCGCCGCGCGCATACGCGGCCGTTTGCGCGTCTTGCTCGGCGCCGCGCCCGAGCCCTTCTTCGCGCTCGCTGCGCTGCCCTCGCCGCTGCCTTCGCCATTGCCCTCGGATGTGCCGAGCGCCGAGCCTTCGCCAGGGTGCTGCTGCAGCGACGCCGGTGCGAGGTGCTCGGTGGGCGCCGCCTTGGGCGGCGGCGGCAGCTTGTGCGCGACCACGCCGCCGCTGTCGTTGCCGCCGTCCTGTTTGCCCTTGTCGAGCAAGAACAGCGCGACGAAGGCGATCACCACGGCCAACAGCGAGCCCGCGATCGCCCACGGCACCACGTTGCGCTTGCGCCCCGGATCGTGGTCGGGCGTAGCGCCCGCCGTATCGATCGCCACCGTGGCCATGTCGAGCAGCTCGCCCGTGCTCGCGCTCGGGTCCTGCACCTCGACGCCCGCGCGCGACAGCTGCATCAACAAGCGGTCGCGCGCGCCGTTCTCGCCGCCCTCGAGCTGCTCGATCTCCCAGCTGAACAGCTCGCGCATCTTCGCGGCCAGCTGCTCGGCGGTGTAGTCGGGCCAGCCGCGCACCAGCGCCTGCGTCAGCGCGACCTGCATGTCGCCGGCGCGCTGGTAGCGCGCTGCCGGATCGCGCGCGAGCGCTTTGAGCACCACGGCGTCGAGCTCGGGCGTGACCTGGCTGTTGTGCTTGCTCGGCGCGTCGGCCTTGGCCTCGCGCACGCGCGACAGCGTCTCGCTCTCCGTCTCACCTTCGAAGCAGCGCTTGCCGGTGAGCATCTCGTAGAGCACCGCGCCCAGCGAGAAGATGTCGCTGCGCGGATCGGTCGCCTTGCCGTCGGCTTGCTCGGGAGAGACGTAACACGGCTTACCTCGTACGACGCTCTCTCGCTCGCGCGCCTTGCTCGCGGCCAGCGCGATGCCGAAGTCGGCGAGCTTCACCTGGCCGGTGTACGAGATCAGAACGTTGTGCGGCGACACGTCGCGATGCACCACCACGCGCAGCTTGCCGCCCGAGTCCGTGTACGAGTGGGCGTACGACAGCCCCTTGCAGATCTCCGACCCTATATATAAGGCCGCCGGCACGCCGATGGGCGATGACTCCGCGCAGCGCTCGATAACCTTGGCGAGGTTCGGCCCGCGGATGTACTCCATCGCGAGGTAGTAGACGCCGTCGAGCTCGCCGAAGTCGTAGACCTGCGTGATATTGCCGTGATTGAGCGGCAGCGCGATCTTCGCCTCGCTGATGAAGAGGCGCAGAAACTCCGAGTCTTTCGACAGGTGCGGCAGGATCCGCTTGATGCAGAGCAGCTTCTCGGTGCCTGCCGCGCCGGCCTGGCGCGCCATGAACACCTCGGCCATACCGCCTTTGGCGATCAGCTCGAGCAGCTCGTAGCGGCCGAAGGCCGCAAGCGGCGCTACGGGATCGCTCTGCTCAACGGGACTAGAGGTCGCTTCGGGCAAGTGTGCAGCTCAGGTCGGCGGCGCCTTCGCGCGTACTCGTCGTCACGCGGCGGTCTAGCCACTGCGCTGCGACGGTGAACATGGTACACTCGTGTACCTTCACAGCATAGCCAGTTGCCATGACACACCGCAAGCTCAGACGGGCACACTCGTCTTCGCGCAAGCGAGTGAGGATGAAACCACACCGCTTCGCCTTCGCCGCGACGGCTGCAGGTCTGCTCTGTGCAGCCGCGTACACCGGCTGTACGGACGTCGGTCTGTACCAGTGGAAGCGCGATCCGTTTCAAGCGAACAAGCTGACGGTGAGCGGCACTGTGTGCACCGACGATCCACGCCAGCGCAACTTCCCCGTCAAGGTGCTGTTCGTCATCGACTCGAGCCTGTCGGTGCAGGACACCGCCAACGACTCCACCGGCTATCGCGGCAAAGCCGTGCAGAAGATCATCACCGACCTCGGCAAGAGCCCCAACTACCACTTCGGCATCATCGCCTACGCCGGCAAAGCACGCAGCCTCATCGACGAAGGCTTCACACAAGACTCGACCAAGCTCACCGCCGCGACCAGCTCGCTGCAGGGCGGCGCCGGCATCGGCGGCGCTGGCGGCTGCTTCGGACCACGCTGCCGCGACCTGCGCGCCGCGATGAGCGTCGCCTCGAGCGTGATCACCGGCGACATCCTCGCCGCCGATCCCGGCACCAACTCGCGCACCTCGTACGTCGTGATCCTCTTCGCCGGCGGCCCTCCCGTGCCGGCCGTCGGACGCTGCGCCTGCCGCGACCTCAAAACCGAGGCCGACGCCGACAAGTGGCCGACGAACACGGGGCTCAATTGCGCGTGGGCCGAGTGCGATGGCTGCAAGGTCACCTGCCCGCCCAACACGCAGTGCCAGGACACGCTCTGCATCCCGATCTGCAACCCCGGCTGCGATCCGCAGGACGAATACTGCGACGCGAACTTCACCTGTCAGATGGGCACCGCCCCGCCCGGCGGCATCAGCTTGCCGCCCGTGTCGAACACGCCCGTCACCACGCCCGACACCTTCAGCGTGTGGGTCCCGTCGGTCGCCAACACGCTCGACCCGACCCAGATCCGCCCGCTCAACGCCGGCGACCCGCTCAACTGTCAGAACCCTGCCTGCGTATACTACCCCAACGGCGGCGGCCACTCTGACAGCTGCGAGGAGCGCGTGCTGGTGCAAGCCGTTCGCGAGCTCAAGCAGTTCGCGCTGACCAACGGCACCGCCTCGCTGCAGCTGCACGCCAGCTACCTGCCCGATCAGGTCGACTACACGTCGCAGCCCACCAGCCAGTTCCGCCCGCTTTGCGACGCCGCGGCCGACCAGGCGCGCACGGTGCAGCTGCTCACGCAGATGGCCTTCACCGGTGACGGCGGCTTCACCCAGTTCGCTCAGGCGTCGGCGATCCAGTTCGACCAGGTCGAGCTCTTCCGCTCGCGCGCCCCGCTCGTCATCAAGGAGCTGGTGGTCACCAACATCAACGTCATCGCCACCCAGGGCGGCATCAAGGTCGACAGCGACGCCGACGGCCTCACCGACGAGGACGAAAAGAAGATCGGCACCTGCCCGAGCGATCCCGACACCGACGGCGACGGCATCAGCGACGCCATCGAGGTCAAGCTCGCCCTCAACCCGCTCGTCGCCGACGATCCCATCGAGTGCGTCGACATCAAGAAGGACAAAGAGACGGTCGATGACCTCTGCAACCCGGGTCAGACCAAAGAGAAGGTCGTCTACCTGACCGAGGACGACAAGCGTGACGGCGACGGCGACGGCTTCAATCCGTGCGAGGAGCGCCTGCTCGGCACCATCGACACGCTCATCGACAGCGACGCCGATGGCATCCCCGACAAGGTCGAGTTCGTCGCTGGCACGAACTATCTCGCGGTGGATCCCCTCGCCGACATCGACTTCGACGGCCAGGTCAACCGCGACGAGCTGCGCGCGCACACCGACGCGCGCTCCAACGACGCGCAGGCCGCGCTCGACCTCGCCTATCGCTACGACGAGTCCGACGAGGGCATCAAGACGGTGCTCAGCTTCACGCAGCCTCCGACGATCACCGGCGTCGAGATCAAAAACGTCTCCTCCAAGTCGACGCCGGGTCTCGGCCAGATCAAGTTCGATCCAGGTGGCGAGGCCTGCTCGCAGGGCGACACCTGCCCGAGCGGCGTGGCGTGCGGCTCGGACAACGTCTGTCCGCCGTCGGTCGCCTGGAAAGACTTCGCCGACAACGGTCCCGGCGGCGACTTCGGTCCGCCCGTCGACATCAGCAAGCCCAACTCCGAGGGCTTCCGGCTGACCAGCTGCTCGCGCGACGCGAGCGGCAACTGCTCGCCCGAGAGCCAGGAGCGCTTCATCACGGTGCTGGTCTACGGCCCGCAGGCCTACCCGCCCAAGCAGAGCTTCGATCGCATCACGATCAGCTCGGCGCTGCGCAACTGCCTGCGCTTCTCGGTGAAGAACATCACGCTGCTCGAGACGCTGGCCGAGCCCGACCTCAACGATCCGGGCACCAACACCGTGCTCGTCTACTTCGCGCAGGCACCGCAGGGTCAGAAGGACGCCTACGGCATCTTCCGGGTAGCCAGCACGCGCCTGAACTACAAGAAGGGACCGCCCGAGACGCGCACGCCGCGCATCGCAGAGATCGTGTTTACCGACGACGACTTCAAGCTCTTCCAGTAACCCAACGTCCAGTCCATGGCCAAAGACAGATCAGCCGACCGCGCAGCCATCTCGCGCGGTGACCTCCTCCTGCGGCGCGCGCGCGCGCTCGCGCTATTGCCTGCCCTGCTCGCCTGCGCCGCGTGCAGCAGCGAAAGCAGCGGCGACTGCAGCGACGAAGCGCCGCCGAGCTACGCGCGCGTGTCCGACAGCGCGCTGCGCCGCGCCGCGCTGCGCTTCGAGCGGCAGCAGCTCTACGAGATCGACGGCACCAAGACCATCGAGAGCGTCGTCGCCCTCTCGCTGCTCGACCTGACCAAGGTGCGCATCGACCAGCGCCCGCCCGAGCAGCTGCCGGGCAGCCTCTCGTGCGTGTTCCTCAGCGGCGCGCCGAGCACCAACAACTGCCGCGACCCCAACGACCCCGGCCCCTGCGTGCCCGAGCGCCTCGACGCCGACAGCGTCACGGTGAGCGGCGTTCCTGGCGGCGTCTCGCTCGACAAGCAGGCCACCGGAAACTACGTCAACGCCGACGCGCCCGATCCGCTCTTCGGCGGCGACGACCTCACGGTCGACCTCGCCGGCAAGAACGACGCTGCGTTTTTCCCGAGCTACAAGCAGACGCTCAAGGCGCCGCGACCGCTGGATCTAACGTCTCCGCAGAACGGCACCGTCGCGCCGCTCGGCGATGTAGAGGTCAAGTGGACCAACGCCGGGGCTGCCGACTTCGTCGAGATCAGCCTTCGTACCGATCGCCAGGGTGACACCGACGCGGTGGTCTGCGTGGCGCGCGACGACGGCTGCCACACGCTGCCGGCCGTCGCCTTCGACCGACTGCTGCTCGGCATGGCCCCCGAGAACAACTTCGAGCTGACCATCAAGCGCATCAACGTCTCGGTCAACGAGATATCTGGCGACACCGCCGCTGAGGCACGCGCTATCGAGCGCGTGGTGATCAAGCTCAAGCAGTGATGCGTTGGTCGCACGCGAGCGCGCCAAGTGTGGGTGCGACGCGCACAATCATCGCGCTAAATCGCCGCCGCCACTCGACGCGTTGACCGGCGGCGTGATAACTTACGTTGCATTCGTTTTACCTAAAAAGTCCTAGAGCTGTCGCGCGGCCATCGCAGACGATCCGCGCGCGCTCGGTGTTTTCCGAAGCGTAGTGTCTAAAGGAGCACGCACGCATGTTTGATTTTCTCACGCAGGGCGGCTGGATGATGTGGGTCCTGCTCGGCTGGTCGGTGGTTGGCCTCGGCTTCATCATCGAACGCGTGATCACGCTCTGGTTCCGCTTCCGCATCGACCAAAAAGAGTTCGTCAAGCGCGTGCTCTTCTTCGTCAACTCCAACAACTACGCGCGCGCGATCGAAGTCTGTAACGCCAAGCCGGGCAACCCGATGAGCCGCGTGCTCAAGGCAGGCCTGCTCAAGGCGAACAAGAGCGACAAAGAGATCCAGCGCTCCATGGAAGAGGAGATGCTGCGCAGCCTGCCGAGCGTGACGAAGAACATCGACTACGTCTCGATGGCCTCCAACACCGCCACCCTGCTCGGCCTGCTCGGCACCATCTTCGGACTGATCATGGCGTTCAAAGGCGTCGCCGGTAAGTCGGCCCAGGCCCGTCAGGAGCACCTGGCCAAGGGCATCTCGGTCGCCATGTACACCACCGCCTTCGGTCTGATCATCGCCATCCCGTTCCTCTTCGTGCACTACTGGCTCAACCGACGCGGCCTACGGATGGTCGAGACGGTGGAAGAGTCGGCGGTTCAGCTGCTCAACCACCTCGCATCGCGTCGAGGCAGCGCCAGCAAGCCTTCGAAGGCGGCGTAGCGGTATCAGCGCCCACGCGCGGTTTGACCGCGCGAGGACCCCGAGCGAGAGGATTAGATGGCCCGCGTCAAGGTGAACAAGGTCGAGGATCTGAACCTGATCCCACTGATGAACCTGTTCGTCACGATGATCCCGCTGCTGCTGCTGACGGCCGCCTTCTATCACATCGGCATGGTCTCGGTTTCGGTGCCCACGCAGAGCACCGGCGAGAGCAGCGTCGAGACGGGCAAGGCCTCGGTGACGGTCAACGTCAAGGCGGATCCCAAAGGGCTCACGATCACCGCTTCGAGCGGAACCATCTCCCCCGACGAGCTCAAGGCGCTCGACGCGTTCATCCCCAAGAAGGGAAACATGCACGACGCCAAGGCGCTCACCGCGGCGCTCGAGCGCATCAAGCGCAAGTACGAGCAGAGCGACACCATGATGCTCGTGCCGCACAAGACGACGAGCTACAACCAGATGATCAAGCTGATGGACGCGGCCCGAACGATGAAGGCCAGCGTCGGCGGCAAGATGCGCAAGCTGCCGCTGTTCCCCGTGGTCGTCGTCACGAGCCTGGTGGAATAGATGTTCGACGAGAGCATGGGGCGGCGAAACCGCGAGCAACAAGAGCTGCCGATCCTCAACCTCAACTCGATGATGGACATGCTCTCCATCATCCTGGTCTTCCTGCTCTGCAACTCGTCGGCCGAGGAGCAGGACTTCGTGCTCGCCAAGAACCTCTCGCTGCCCGGATCGACCAGCAAGCTCGGCTTCACCAAGGCCGTGCAGGTCAAGATCACGCGCTCGGAGCTGCTCGTCGAAGACACCTTCGTGGCCAAGATCTCGGGGCACCGCCTTGTCGGAGCTGAGGTGGATGGCTCCAAGATCGTGCCCCTCTTCAACATGCTCAAGCGCTACAAGGCGCTTGCCAAGAGCCAGAAGAACAAGAACACCGTCGTGCTGCAGGCAGACAAGGGCTTCTCCTTCGAGGTGCTCAACTCGGTGCTGCGCACGTGTGCGATGGCGGGCTATCCACAGTTCCGCTTCGCGATCCAGAAGGAGTAGTCGATGCCTTCGAGCTCTGCCCCCTCTACTTCCACACTGAAGCGCGCGTTTGTCGTGCTCTTTGTCGCCGCGCTGTTCGTCATCGGCGACGTTCCGGCCGCGCAGGCCAACGTCGGCGACGGACCGGCCACGCCGGTGTGGTCCAAGCTCGACGGCAAGGCGACCACGGTCGCGCGCCGTCGTCGCCGCCGCCGTCGTCGTCGCCGGCCGCGCCGTCGCCGTCGTCGCCGCCGGATGAAGCGGCCGCCGAAGGTCAAACGCTCGATCGCCCCCGCGCGTGTCAAGACCACCCGCGCGGACGCCGACAAGCCGCCGCCCACCGCGCCTGGTGCGCTGCGCCGCGGCGCACGCGTCGAGTTCGACGGCCGCCTGGTCCAGGGTCAGACGGCGAAGTCCGGCGCGATCTATCTGTTCGCGCGCAAGCGCAGCGAGCTGCGCAGCATGGTCAAGGAGCGCAGGTCATATCGGCGCGAGATCGTGCGTACGATCTATCCGACGGCAAAGTGACATTGACCTGATGATGAACCGCAGCACGCCTCCAGAGAGCGGCCGATGACCAAGAGCGGCGTAGAAGTCTTCGTCTTCAAAGGCGGGCGCTTTCTCGGATCGCGCTGCTACGGCCAGAACACGATCGTCATCGGGCGCGGCTCCGACGCGACGCTCAAGCTCAAGGATCCGACCGTCTCCAAGCGCCACGCCATCGTGCGCGTGGAGGGCAACAACGTCGTCGTCGCCGACAACCACAGCGAGGCCGGGGTCTACGTCAACGGCACGCAGGTGACGATGCGGGCGGTGACGTCCTTTGACGAGATCGCCATCGGGCCGTTCAAGCTCAAGCTGCAGCTGCTCGGCGTCGAAGAAGACGGATTCGGCGACGCCGACGTCAACGACGTCGAGCCGACGCAGGTGCGGCGCTCGCCGCTCGCCGCGCAGTCGACGGGGGCTCCCGCCGCGGCGCCGCGCCTCGATCCGCGCGGATCGAGCGGCTACGACCATGGCGGATACGACGCGCCCGCGGCGCAACCCGCGGCGCGCGACGACTGGGGCGCCAACAGTGCGGCGCAGGAGTTCGAGAACGTCTCGACGCGCAGCGACGGTCTCGCCGCGCAGGCGGTCCGCGCGCGCGCCACCGGCGGCGGCGGCTACGCGTCCCCTGCTCCCGCCCCGGAGCGCCTGCAACCGAGCGGCGCCTCGGACTTCGAAGACTTCGAAGAGGCCAGCACCGGCGCGGCCAAGTACGAAGACGTCACCGATCCCCATCAAGCACGGCAGGCCGCAGGCGGTCGTCAGGGCCGCGCGCACCAGGCCGAGACCGCCGAGCGTCCCGAGCCCGAGCCCGAGCCCGACTTCGCGCCGATGGCGGCGTCGAGCGCCCCACCTGTCGAGCGCGGCGAAGACTACGACCCCTACTGGCACGACGACGACGACGACGACGAGTACTTCGTCGAGCCGTTCAGCCTGCTCGAAAACATCGTGCGCGAGCGCTTCAAGGCGCCCGCCGATGTCGAGAGCTTCGCGATGGTCGAGGTGATCCGCTACGGCGAGGGCGAGATCATCGATCTGCTGCGCGCCGACCCCGGCCAGACGGTCCGCGTCGGCACCGACGACTTCCGCCTCGTCAACGTGCACGACGACGGCCGCGCCCAGCTGTTTTTCCGCGACAAGATGGGCGGCACCATCGTCAGCGGCGGCAAGGCGCGCCCGCTCAAGCGCCTCTGCTCGGACAAGTACCTCGTCTATCCCAAGCACAAGATCTACGGCGTAGAGCTGTCCGAGGGTGACTACGCGCAGCTGATCAACGAGGGCAGCGGCTACCTGGTGCGCTTCGTGCGCCCGCCGACGGTGCCCAAGCCGAAGCTCGAGATCAACTGGAGCTGGGCCAACCTGCAGATGTTCGCCGGCAGCGCGGCGTTTCACTTCCTGCTGCTGGTGCTGCTCGGATTCATCGCGCCGGGGGCCGACCTGCGCGAGGTCACCGACGCCGAGCGCTTCGCCAAGATCTCGGTCAAGGACCTCAAGCTCGAGAAGCCCAAAGAGAAGAAGAAGGAAGAGAAGCCCAAAGAGAAGAAGCCCAAGCCGAAGGCCGAGAAGCCCAAGCCGATCAAACAGAAGGTCGTTCGGCGGCGCGCGCCGACGCGCCGCATGCCCAGGCTGCCACGGCGGCAGACCCGGCAGCAGGTCAGCGCCAAGCAGAAGGCCGCGGTGCAGAAGAAGCAGGTCAGCAACGTGCTCTCCGCGCTGCAGAACCTCAAGCCGAAGGCAGGGCCTGGTCGCGCCGACCTGAGCAAGCTGGCCAGCAACATCGCTGCGATCCGCACGCCCGGCGGCACGGCCTCGTCGTTCAAGGTCTCGGGCGTGATCCGCAAGCTGCCCGGCGGCGGCGTGCGGCTCGCCGGCGGCGGCGGCGGCGGCGGCAAGGACACCAAGGTCGGCTCGCAGCTGCTGCGCGGCCTCGGCGCGCTCAAGGCGAACCGCGGCACCGGCACTCGCGTTCGCGGCCGCGTTCGTCGCGCACCCACGCGCGCCATCGGCGCCAGCGGCGGCCACCTGTCGCGCGCCGAGATCCAGAAGGTCGTCAGCCGTCACATGGCGCAGGTGCAGGCCTGCTACGAGCGCCAGCTGATCACCAGCCCCGGCCTCGCCGGCAAGATCGTCTTCGACTGGGTCATCACGCAAGGCGGTGGCGTCGGCAGCGCTCGGCAGGCGCGCTCGAGCCTGCGCAGCGCCGCCGTCTCTCAGTGCATCCTGCGCCTCATCCGCGGCTGGCGTTTCCCCAAACCGGTGGGCGGGTCGGTGCAGGTGCGATACCCGTTCGTCTTCCGCGTGTCGGGCTTCTAGCGCTCCTTTCGCCCTAGACGCAGCTGCAGAAGCGCGCGCGACAACATCAAATTGATTCGACCGCTGACGCGGCCAAATTCCATGCTTCTAGTCCACAACACGTTGTCGTAGACTTCGGTTCTATCACTGCAAACTGATAGATCTCGGCTGTGTCGCGGCACCAGCAGCGCCGGTGCGTCGGTGCAGGTGGTGACGCGCAGGCGTCTCCCGCAGAGGCCACCGCTGACCTCGGTGCATGCGCCGCGGAGCGCGAAAGCTCCGCCAGCCAACGGTACTCACCCCCGCTAGACGGAGGGAACGAAACAGATGGCGCCCCACTCTCGCACGCGGTTGTCTCGCCTCGCGCGAACGCTGCTTGTCGCCACGCTCGCGCTGCTGTTCGCCGCATCCACCGCGCAAGCCAAGAAGAAGAAGCCCGCAGCAGCCAAGCCTGCCGACGCGTCCAAGAAGAAGGACGACGACGACACCGACTCGCTCGACGAGCAGGACGACCTGCCCGCCGTGCAAAACCGGCTGTATCGCAACCAGCACGAGTTCTCGGTCGGCGCCGGCGTGCTGCCCATCGATGCCTTCTACAAAGGCTTCTCGGTATCGGGCGGCTACGGCTGGCACATCACCGATCTGTTCGCCGTCGAGGGCCGCTTCTACTACATGTTCAACTTCAAGACCTCGCTGCGCGAGGACTTGGAGAACAACTTCAACATCCCCACCTCGCGCTTCGACGAGCTGCGCTGGTACGGACAGCTCGGCCTGCTGTTCAAGCCGCTCTACGGCAAGCTCTCGCTGCTCAATGACTCGCTGGTCTATGGCGAGCTCTACTTCTCTGTGCACGCCGCCGTCGCACAGATGGAAGGCGGCCGCGCCACCGACACCGAGCCACAAGGCAAAGGCCAGCGCCTCGCCTTCGGTGGCGCGCCGGGCTTCGGTCTGCGCGGCTATCTCAGCAAGTACTTCTCCGCCCGCTTCGACATGCAAGCGATGTTGCTCTACTCGGCGGGCGAGCTTCACGTCCCGCTCACGCTCACGCTGTCTATCGCCGTCACCACGAGGACCGACCTATGAGGCCGCAGATGACCTGCACCCGCGTTTCGCGTGGCGTATCGGTCGCCATCGCGCTCGCCCTGCTCGTGCTCGCAGGCGCGCCGTCCACCGCGCGCGCCGACGTCGCCAGCGAAAAGGGCGGCGAGCTCTACTCGATCGAGAAGCGCGACCTGCTCGGACATCACGAGCTGTCGATCTCGATCGGCACGCTGCCGCTCGACGCCTTCGCCAAGGGCCTGACCCTGCAGGGCTCGTACACCTATCACTTCACGCAGCTGATCGCCTGGGAGCTGGTCAGCGGGCTCTACTCGTTCAACTTCGAGACCGGGCTCGAGCGCGACCTGCGCGATCGATTCGACGTGCAGCCCGAGCAGGATCCGCGGCTGGTCGCCCTGCTCGCCTCCAACTTCGTCTTCAAGCCGCTCTACGGCAAGCTGGCCTTCATCAACAACACGCTGCTGACGGCGGAGCTTTTTTTCGTGCTCGGCCCTGCCCTCGGCTTCTACGAGGGCGGCAGCGTGCCGTTCGGCGTCGACTACGGCGCTGGGCTGCGCTTCTTCGTCGGCAAGTACTTCTCGGTGCGCTTCGACATCCGCGACTACTTGCTGCTGCCCGATTTCTCCAAGGTCGAGAACAACCTCTACATTTCACTGGGGCTGAGCCTGACGTTCGGCTTCGGCGATGACACCTCGGAGGACGACTGATGAGGCGTCTGTTCGCACTCACGCTCGTCGCGTCGCTCGCCGCTAGCGGCAGCCTCGCTCCGCCACCCGCGCACGCGGTGGCGGCCGCCAAGATCTACGTGCTCGCCAAAGATGCATTCGCGCGCAAGGAGTACAAGCGCGCGGCGCGCCTTTGCTGGGCCTATCTGCGCCGTTCGAAACCCGCCGCCGAGAAGTACGAGGCGGCGCAGTTCTACCTGGCGCAGTCGCTGCAGAAGCTCGGCTTCTATCACGGCGCCGTCGAGTACTACTTCCAGGTCGCCAGCAACCGTCGCACACCCGAGCTCTTGCCGCGCGCCGTGCGCGAGCTCGAGAAGATCGCGCTCGAGCGCCCGATCGACCGCGGGTTGATCTTGCGCGACCTCATCGGCGACACCGACTTCGGCCAGCTCAGCGGCGACCTCGCCGACTTCGTGCACTACTGGCAGGGCGTCACCAACATGCGTCGCGGCCTGCAAGAGTGGGCGTCCGAGCGTCTCGAGAAGATCCGCCGCCGCGGCTACTACTTCTTCGCGTCGCTCTACGCGGGCTCGGTGCGCCTGCTGCGCTCCGGCACGCCCAAAGCGCTCGCCGAGTCAGTGCGCTCGTTCGCCGAGCTGTTCGGTCCGCTCGACCTGACGTCGGCGCTCGAGGCGCTGCGCCGCCGCGGCGAGTCGGACAGCAAGCTCGCCTACTCGATCAAGGCCCTGCTCAACGAGGATAACGAGGTCAGCCTGCGCTACAACCGCCTGCCCAAGGGTTGGGGCATGGAGCTGGCGATGCTCGGCCTGTCGCGCGTCGCCGCCGAAACGGGCGCCCTGCTCAAGCGCGCCAAGCAGACCGACGACGAAGAGCTCGGCAAGCCCTTCGCCTATTCGGTGAGCATCGGCGGTCTGCCGATCTATCGCCGCGCCCCGCGCTTCGAGGCGCGCGCGCCGGCGATCAAGGCGGTGGCCAAGCGCTACAACGCCGTGCGCAAGCTGCGCGGCCTGGCCATGCACTCGCTCGCGCGCCTGCTCTACGAGCAGAAGCGCTACGCCGCGGCCTACGACACCCTCGGCAAGGTTCCACGCCACACCGAGCTCGGCTCCGAGATCCTGCTCGAGCGCGCTTGGTCGAAGTACAAGGCCGGCGACCCGCACCGCGCCATGGGTCTGCTCTACGCGCTCGACGCGCCGGTCTATCGCGGCCTCTTCGCGCCCGAGAAGTTCATCCTGCGCGGCCTGATCTATCGCCGCTTCTGCCACTTCCGCGCCGCCAAGATCGCCGCGCGCGGCTTTCGGCGCGAGTACGAAAAGACGCTGCTGATGATCCGCGGCGGCCGCGGGCTCGAGCGCATCAAGGCGGTGCGTTACGCCGCGCTGCGCCGCGTACCGACGCGCCCGCTGTACCTTTTCTATCGCACCATCCGCAACGAGCAGAAGGCGCTCGGCGAGATGGACTACTGGAAGAAGGGCGGCCTGCTCGCCAACCTGCGCAAGCTCTACGGCCGCAAGCGCCAGCAGATTCGCGCCGAGCTGCGCCGCTCGCTGGCCAAGACCTCGGCCGAGATCGGCGAGGAGATGCTCACCGCGGAGGAGCAGGTCAACCTGCTCGAGTACGAGGTCGGCCAGGCGATCTTCCAGCGCGTTGGCGAGAGCAGCGACGCGAAGGTGCGCAAACCAGCAGCCAAGGTGCCTATCGCGTCCGAGCGCGTGTACTACCGTTTCAACGGCGAGTACTGGACCGACGAGCTTCCTCGGTACAAGTTCAACATTGAAGATCGATGCGTGGAGTAACGATGAAGTCTGTTATCACGCTAGCTCTTGCCGCGGCGATGGTGGCGCTGAGTGTCGGTGCATGTGGTCCCGGCATCCGGCGCGCGGTCCCCGAGGATCGCATCGGCCGCCTCAAGCGCGACGTCAGCAAGGTCCGCTTCGCCATCCGCACCACCAAGACGCTCGTGGCGCGCGCGCGCGGCGCCAAGTATCAGCCCGACCTCTTCAACCGCCTCGCCGAGCTGTATGTCGAGCAGGCGCGCTACCACTACCAGATCTCGGTCGAGAAGCAGAAGGTGCGCTCGGCCGGCGTCGTTTCGGTGCAGGCGCGACTGCTCAAGAACCAAGCGATCGCGACCTACCGCCGCCTGCTGGCGCTGTTTCCCAAGTACCCCGACGGCGACAAGGTCATGTTCTTCATGGGCCACGAGATGCGCGAGCTCGGCGAGTACGACAAGATGCTCACGACGTATCAAGAGCTCTCCGACAAGTACCCCAAGAGCAAGTATCGCCTCGAGGCGCTGCTCGTGATGGGCGACTACTACTTCGACAAGGCCAAGCTCGACGACGCCGAGAAGTACTACCGCAAGGTCATCGAGTCGCCCGAAGCGCGCGTGCACGCCATGGCGCGCTACAAGCTGGCCTGGTGCCGCATCAACCGCGCCGACTTCAAGGGCGCGCTCAAGCTCTTCGAGGGCTCGGTCGACGCGGCGCGCAAGTGGCTCGCCAAGACCGGCGGCCGCTCGCGTAAGGGCTCCAAGATCGACCTCCGCCGCGAGGCGCTCGTCGACTCCGTCTTCTGCTTCACCGAGGTGCACAAGCCCAAGGGGTCGCTTTCGTACTTCAAGCGTCGCGCCGACTCCAAGACGACCTACCTCGCCGCGCTGCACAAGCTCGGCAACCGCTACTACGTCAAGCAGAACTGGAAGGCCACGGCGATGGTCTACCGCGAGATCCTCAATCTCGCCGGTGACGTCGAGGACGCGCTCGAGTACGCGCACCGCCTCTACGAGGCCGTCAGCCAGGGCAAGCTCTTCGACCACGGCGCCGACGACGTGCGCGCGCTGATCAACGTCATCCGTCGCCGCTCCTACAACCACGAGCTCAAGCCCAAGAAGCGCAAGACGCTGATGGACTCGTTCGAGAAGTACGCGCGCTACATCGCGACCAAGCTGCAGGACCTGGCCAACGAGAAGAAGGATCGCGACATCTACCTGCAGGCCGCCGAGGCCTACAAGGCGTACCTCACGTTCTTCGCCGACCATCAGAAGGCTAGCCTCGTGCGCGCCAACCTCGCCGAGGTGTTCTACGCGGCCAAGGAGTTCATCGACGCCGGCACTTACTACGAGCGCGCTGCGCGCCTGCAGACCGGCAAGTCGCACCAGGACTCGGTCTACACCGCCGTCGTCGCCTACTTCGAGGCGCTCAAGGGCAAAAACAAGCTCACGCGGCTCGAGGTGGTGCGTGCGCGCGCCGGGCTGCGTCGCGCCGGCCGCATCTATATCCGCAAGTACGCCAAGGCGGACCCGGAGAAGACGCGCCAGGTGAAGTTCAACATCGCCCGCACCTACTACGACGCTGGCGAGTTCGACGACGCGATCCGTCTGTACACCGCGTTCGTCAACCAGTACCCGACCAGCAAGGAAGCGCCCAACTCGGCGCACCTGGTGCTCGACGCTTACCGCAGCCGCGAAGACTACGAAGGCCTGATCGAGGCCGGCAAGACGTTCGCCAAGATGTCGAACCTCGGCGGCGCGCAGTTCAAGTCCGAGGTCGCCGCCATCGTCAAGGGCGCCGAGGATGCCCTGCTGCGCACCGAGACGATCAAGGCCTCCGACGACAGCGGCGAGGACAAGCTCGACGCCATCGCACGCAAGTACCGCGGCACGTCCCTCGGCAAGAAGGCGCTGCTCAACAAGTTCGCCACCGCGCAGAACTCCAAGGACCCTGAAAAGATCTTCACCGTGGGCGAGGAGTTCTTGCGTGCCTACCCGAGCAGCAAGGATCTGACGGCCGTGCTCTCGACCATGGGCAAGATCGCCACCGCCTCGCTGCAGTTCGCGCGCGGCGCGCGCTACCTCGAGGCCGCAGGGCGCCGCAACACGGGCTCCAAAGCGCAGACGCTCTACCAGGCCGCCTGCGAGATCCGCGCGAGCCTCGGCCAGGCCAACAAGGCCGAGCAGGACTTCAGCGTGCTCTTGCGCTCGGGCATGTCCGCGGGCGACAAGGCGAGCCTCGCTGTTCGCATCGCACGCCTCTACATCCAGGCCAACGACTGGTCGGGCATGATCCGCCTGCTCAAGCGCGCCGTCTCCGCCGGCGCCTCGTCGCCGCAGATGAACTACCTGCTCGGCTACGCGCTCTATCGCACCAACGACCTGCAGAACGCCGTGCAGTTCCTCGGCCAGGCCGTGCAGGGTGGCAAGGGCGGCTCGGCCGACGACAAGGAGGCCGCCGCCGCGGCGCAGTTCTATCTCGGCGAGGTCACCTTCAAGACCTTCAAGGCCGTGCAGCTCAGCTCGGACCTCTCCAAGCTCGGCCCCTCGCTGCAGCAGAAGCTCGGTTATCTGGGCCAGACGCGCACCGCCTACAAGGGCGTCGTCAGCATCGGGAGCGCGATCTGGAGTGTCGCCGCGCTCGGCCGCCTGGCCGCCGTCGACAAAGAGGCAGCAGACGCGCTCACCAATCTCGCGCTTCCTAGCGGCCTGCCCGCCAACGTGCAGCAACAGGTCAAGGCGGCGCTCGCCAGCAACGCCAAGCCGCTGATCAAAGAGGCCGGCGCCGCGCTCAAGCAGTGCGCCAAGACCGCGCTCAAGCTCAAGGTGCTCTCCGACGCAGCCAAGGCTTGCATCAGCGGCCAGCCGCCCGAGACGGATCCGCAAGCGCGCTCGGCGCCGACGGTCACCCGCACGCGCCCGCGCGGCGCCAAGAAGCTGCAGCGCCACCTGGCCGTTCAGCCCAAGGACCTGCGCGTGATCGTCAAGCTCGGCGCGATGTATATCAGCTCCGGCAACGCCTACATGGCGCGCATGATCCTCGGCAAGGGCCTCGAGATTCGACCGTCGGCGCTGATCCTCAACCTCATCGGCGTCGCCACGCAGCGTCTCGGCGAGGATCAGGAAGCCTTCGACTACTTCGACAAGGCGCTCAAGCGCGACTCGGGCTACCGCCGCGCCCACGCCAACATGGCGGCGCTGCTGCTCGAGTACGGCTACAAGGCGGCCGCGAAGAAGCACGCGCGGCGCGCGCGCGTCTCCTCCTACTCCGATGACGATCCGGGCCTCATTCCGGGCGCGGCGGCGAAGCTGAAGGGGATGAAATGAGCAAGCACGCCATCGGTAGAGCAGCCATCGTCGGGGCAGCGTCTCTGTCGCTGCTCGTATTGTCCGCTGCTGGCTGCGGCAGCTCGCTGTCGTACACCATCGACAAAAAGCAGCTGCGCGAGGCTTCGCGCCGCGGGCAGCTGTGGGTCTACGACGCCGAAAACGAGATCGTCGTCGCCCTCGACCGCCTCGACGAAGCCAAAGACGAGCTGCACACGGTGCGGCTGCGCATCAAGAAGGCCGAGCGCACAATCCGGCGCGCCGAAAAGGGCGGCAAAGGCAGCGCCGTGCGCGTCGCGGAGGCTTGGCTGGTGCACCTCGAGTCGCTCGAGGACTGGGCGAAGCTCAACGTGCGGCTGCATCGCTTCGGCCTGCGCGTGGCGCGCGCGGCGGTGGAGCTAGCCAAGGCGCAGGTGATCCAGCGCGAGGACCTGCTCGGCGGCAAGAACTTCAACGTCAAAGACTTCAAGGTGCAGTACGACGAGCTGAAGAAGCGCTTCGACCGCGCGCGCAAGCGCGTGCGCAAGATGCGGCGCGACGCGCGCAAGAAGGAGCAACGCTGGTGGACGCTGCGTCGCCGCTACGTGGCGCAGACCGGCGACTACAACACTGGGCTGTGGATCGATTGATGGGGCAGAGGATCAAAGGGGTCGCTGGGCTTCTGTTGTCGGCTGGGCTTCTGCTCGCCGGCGCCACCACGGCGCAGGCCGAGCGGCGCGCGCCCGCCAAGAAGAAGCCGCTGTGGAAGCGCGTCAAAGGCATCAGCGGAAACCTCGCCAAGCGAGCGGTCGAGAACAACAAGAGCACCGACCCGCAGCAGAGCGGCACGACCAGCGCCGCCAGCGGCGAAGTGCTGCTGCCCACCGTCGACGCCAAATCCAAAGGGGCGCTCAAGCGCGAGCTGCGCAAGCTCAAGGCGGCGCTCAAGAGCAACCCTGGCGACATCGACGTGCTGCGCAAGTACGGCGGCGTGACGCTGCGCCTCGGCAACCTCGATGACGCATTGCCGGCGTTTCGTCGCGTGGTGGCCTCGCGCCCGCAAGACGCCTCGGCGCGCCTCGAGCTGGGCGTCGCGCTCTACCGGCGCGGTAGCACCGACGAAGCGCTCAAACAGTTTCTCAAGGTCACCGACCTCGCGCCGCGCATGTACCTGGCCTGGATGAACCTCGGCATGACGTATCTGCGTCGCGGTCTGCCGCGCCGCGCGGCCTACGCCTTCGGCGAGGCGGTCAAGCTGCGCGACAGCTCGGCCGAGGCGCAGTTCTATCTCGGCGAGGCGCGCTTCCAGTCGCTCGACAGCACGCGTGCCGAATCGCGCTATCGCCGCGCGCTGGCGCTCGACCCCAAGTTTGTCGCCGCGTACAACAACCTCGCCAACCTGCTGCTCTTCAGCGGCCGCCTCGAGGCGGCGCTCAAGCTCTACGACCGCGCGATCAAGCTCGCCAAGAAGGACTCCGAGCTGCACTACAACCGCGGCGTGTGCCTGTTTCGCCTCAAACGTTGGGGTGACGCGGCCAAGGCCTACCGCCAGGCGCTGCGCCTCAAACGCAAACACGCGCGCGCGTGGAACAACCTCGGCGTGAGCCTCGGTCGGCTCAACAAGAGCACCGAGATGGTGCGCGCCTTCCGCGAGGCGCTCAAGGTCGACCCCAAGTTCACGCTCGCCAAGCTCAACCTCGCCGTCGCGGTGATGCGCTCGGGCAAGGTCAAAGAGGCGATCAAGCTGCTGCGCGACGTGCTGGTGGTCAACCCCAACATGGCGTCGGCGCACCGCATGCTCGGAGAAGCGCTGCTCAAGCGCGGCAAGATCCACGAGGCCAAGATCGCCCTCGCCAGGGCGCTCGAGCTCAAGCCGGGCGACACGCAGGCGCGCCGCGTGATGGGCTTGGCGCTGGCGCAGAAAGGCGACTCGAGGCGCGCTATCCGCGAGCTCGAGGCCGCCGTGCGCGCCGCCCCGCGAGACGCCACGTCGCGGCTCGTGCTCGGCAAGCTGCTCGCCGCTGCGGGCAAGGCCGAGCGCGCCATCGAGCAGTACAAGGAGGCGCTGGCGCTCAAGCCGCACAGCGCCGAGGCGCACTTCAACATGGGCGAGGTGCTCTACGCGATGGGCAAGCGCAAGCGCGCCATCGCGCACTACGAGGCCGCGGCGCGAGCGGACCCGCGCCATGCCGGCGCGCAGTTCCGCCTCGGCGAGACCTACCACAGCCGCAACGAGTTCAAGAAGGCGCTCAAGGCCTACGCCGCCGCGGCCGCGTCGGATCCGAGCGTCGCCGCCGAGGCGCACTACAAGCGCGGCGACGTGCTGTTTCGCCAAAACAAGACCCAGGCCGAGATCGCCGAGTACCAGGCTGCGCTGAAGGTCAACGACAAGCACGTGCGCTCGCGCATCGCGCTCGGCTACGCGCTGGCGCGGCTCGGTCTGCGCAAGAAGGCGCTCGCGCAGCTCGACATCGCCGTCAAGCAGGCGCCCAACAACGAGTTCGCCCACTACTACCGCGGCGGCGTGCTCTACAACTCCAACCCACAGCGCGTCGAAGAGGCCATCGCGAGCTTCAAGCAGGTGGTCAAGCTGCGCCCCAGCTTCGCCGAAGCGCACTACAACCTCGGCCTGATCTATGTCGGCCAGGGCAAGAAGGCCGAAGCGGCCGCTGCGTTCCAGGCGGCGATCAAGGCCAACCCGAAGTACTCGGCGGCAGTCCTCGCGCTGGACAAGCTGAAGAAGGGCAAGTAGCGCGCGCGCGGGGCCATGGCTAACGATTCGACCAGACTGATCTCGGGCGCAGACGGGCCCGATCTCTCGCTGCAAAGCTACCGCCTCGAGATGCTGCGCGGCCCGCAGGCTGGCGAGAGCTGGGAGCTCGGCCAAGAGACGCGCATCGGCAAGGGCGCCGAAAACGAGATCCAGGTCGTCGACGCCACGGTCTCGCGCAACCACCTCGTGCTGCGCAGCGAAGCCGACGGCTTTCACGTGCGCGACCTCGGAAGCACCAACGGCACGTTCCTCAACAACGCGCGCATCGTCGAGGGCTACGCACGCCCTGGCACCGAGATCCGAGCCGGTCAGGTGGTGATGCGGCTCACCGCCGTGCACCAGGAGGCGCGTGTCGCGCCGGTAGGCTTCGAGCGCTTCGGCTCGCTGGTCGGCAAGTCGGAGCCCATGCGCAAGATCTTCGCGCTGCTCGAGCGCGTCGCGCCGACCGCCGCGACGATCCTCGTCACCGGCGAGACCGGCTGCGGCAAGGGCGCCCTCGCCCGCACCGTGCACGACCAAAGCCCGCGCGCCGACAAACCCTTCGTCACCGTCGACTGCGGCGCCATCTCGCGCAACCTCATCGAGAGCGAGCTGTTCGGCCACGAAAAGGGCGCCTTCACCGGCGCCACCGCGCTGCGCCGTGGCGCGCTGGAGATGTGCAAGGGCGGCACCCTGTTCATCGACGAGCTCGACGACCTGCCGCTCGACGTGCAACCCAAGCTGCTGCGCGCGCTCGACGAGCGCGAAATCGTGCGCGTCGGCTCGAGCAAGCCGATCAAGCTCGACGTGCGCGTGGTGGCGGCCACCAAGAAGGACCTGCGCCAAGAGGTCTCCGAGGGGCGCTTCCGCGAGGACCTCTACTTTCGCCTCTCGATCGTCAACCTGCGCCTGCCGCCGCTTCGCGAGCGCATCGAAGACGTGCCGCTGCTGGCGCAGAGCTTCCTCGAGAGCGACAACGGCAGCTGGGAGGCGCTCCCGCGCGCGCTGCGCGAACGGCTCGCGGCGTACAACTACCCCGGCAACGTGCGCGAGCTGCGCAACATCCTCGAGCGCGCCTCGTACCTAGAAGGCTTCGACGCCATCGATCTGACCGCCTTCGCCACCGAGATGCGCGGCGACGGCGTGTCCGGCACCGAGTTCAAGCTCAGCGCCGACTACATGAAGCCGTTCAAGGAAGCCAAGGACCTGCTCATCACGCGCTTCGAGCGCGAGTACCTCAAGCGGCTGCTGGCACGCAACTCGGGCAAGATCGCGCGCGCCGCGCGCGAGGCCAAGATCGACCGCAAGTACCTATACATGCTGTTGGAGAAACACAGCATCGAGAATAAGTAGTACGTAGCTCGAACGGGAGAACACCATGAAAGCCTGGATCGCTGTCAGCACCCTGCTGTTGTGTGGAGCGTGCAGCTCGACCGACAAGGACCTCAAACCGTGTCCGCCGAAGGGCATCGGCGTCGAGGACTACAATGGCGTGAGCGCCGCCGACCAGCTCGCCAAGGCCCTCGAGTACAACTGCAGCGAGCCGCAGATCTGTCCCGACCTGCGTGGTCAGGCGGTGGGCTTCGGCATCGATCCCAACGCGGCCCCGGGCCAGATCGCGTTCATCCTCACCAACTGCTCCAACAACGCCAAGCTCGAGATTACCAAGGTCGAGGTCTGGGGTGACAGCCGCTGCTTCTTCACCAACGTCACCGACGCCGACATCCAGCCTGGCCGCTCGGCCAACCCGCGCGAGACCATCGGCGTCAAGACCGACTACTTTCCGACCGCCGTCGGCGAAGACCACGGCCAGCTGCGCGTCTACTCCAACGCGCAGAACTTCCCGGTGCTGAAGCTGCCGGTGTGCGGCCTCGCCTACAACCCGCAGCAGGGCACCCCTGACGCCGGCCCCATCGGCGACGGCGGCCCGCCTGATCTCGCCAACCCCGACCTGACCACTGGCCTCGAGTGCAAGGCGGTGGACACGCAAGCGGCCTGCCACAAGTAGTTGGGGATCAACGCCAAGGCGCACGGGCGCGAAGCTCTAGAGACAGTGCCCTTGCGCCTTCGCGCCCTCGCGCCTCTGCGTCGGGTCGCATTTGCGACGGCGCTCCTTGCCGGCTCTAGCGCCTCGGCCGCGCCTCCGACCTCCGCCCCCACCTCACAGCCCGCATCGCAGCCCGCGGCGTCCCGCCCCGCAGCGTCCCGCCCCGCAGCAGGGCAGCCGGCGAGCTCTCAGCCCGCGTTGGCAAGCGCCGACGGCGAGCTGCCTGCGCTGGTGCTCGTCGAGCAAGGCCTCGACGCCAGGGCGCGCGCCATCGTCATCGCCGAGCTGTCCAAGTCCAAGCGCATGCGCGTGGTGCCGCTGCGCGCGCTGCTGCCCGCGATGCGCTCGCACGATCGCCAGCGGCGCGTGCTCGAGCGCGCCAAGGCGCTGCGGCTGCGCGGCCGGCAGGCGACCATCGCGCTCGATCACCCCAAGGCGGCCAAGGTGCTGGGCGAGGCGAGGCAGCTGCTCGATGGCAGCTTCGTGCGCTACTACGATCCGCGGCGCATCGCGCGCATCGAGGTGCTCGTCGGCGTGGCGGCGATGCAGAGCGTCGAGCCGGATCAGGCGCGCGACGCGTTCGTGCGCGCGCTGCACCTCGACCCCTCGCTCACGCTCACCGCACATTACAGCCCGCAGGTGCGCGCCGCGTTCAATTCGGCCAAGAGCTCGCTGCCGCCGGCGCCTGCACCGACGGCGACGGATCTGCTTCGCGTCGTCGAGCTCGCCGACGCACGCGCGCTGCTGCTGGTGCGCGGCGAGGCGCAGGACGGCACGTTGCTGCTCAGCACGATGCTGCTGTCACGCCGCGAGAAGCGCGCGCTGGCGAACACCTCGCACGTCATCGCCGCGTCGGGAGACGCGCGTGATAAGGCGCTCGCCGCATTCATCACGCGCGCGCGCGAGCGCGCCGACCAGCTCTATCCTGCGCCCAAGACGCTAGTGAAGATCAAAAATGGCAAGAAGCCGATCGTGATCCCGCCGCCGCCCACACCCTGGTACAAGCGCTGGTACACGTGGGTCGGCCTCGGCGTCGGCGTGGCAGCCGCCATCATCGTGCCGCTGTCGGTGAGGCGTGACACCGTCACCGGCTCCATCGCCCTGCCGTAGCACGCCCACCTAGAGCGCCTTTCTCCCCTCACCCCTTTCAGCATACGATGCTGTCCGTGCCTCGCCGCTCCTTCGCCTTCGCGCTGTTCGCGCTCGTGCTCTCGACGAGCGGCTGCGAGCGCAACGTCGGGCGGTTGATCGTCAAGCTGCTGCCGTCCGCGGTCGACGCAGACAACCCGCTCGCCAGCTCGGTCTCGGAGCTGCGCTTCCGCGTCGACGGCCCCGAGGGCCTCACCGGCCCCGTGACCATCTCGCTCGACGGCACAGGCGAGCTGCCCGGCATCCCCACCGGCGACGGACAGGTGGTCACCGTCGAGGGCGTGCTGTCCAACGTGCCCAAGAGTCGCGCCCGCAGCGCCCCGTTACGCATCGACGAGGGCAACAACGTGATCGAGCTGTTCATGGGCTTCATCGGGCAGTTCTCGCGCGCACCGGCGCGCGCCGTCGACGGCAGCGGCGACGGTGGGCTGTCGACCCCGCGCGCCTTTCACACCACGACGCTGCTCGGCAACGGAAAGCTGCTCGTCGTCGGCGGCGTCGATCCGAGCAGCTGGCGTCCCGAACAGAACATGGCGGTGCCCGCCCTCGCCTCGGTGGAGCGGGCCCACCAGGACAGCCTGCGCTTCGAGCGCGTCGAATGCCTCGCCGACACCTGCACGCCGCGCGCGCTTCACACCGCCACGCGTTTGCCCGACGGCAGCGTGATCATCGCCGGCGGCCAACAGCAGGGCGCCCCCGTCGCCAAGCTGCTGACGTTCATCCCCGAGCAGGGCTTCTTCGTCAGCGGCAGCCTCGGCACGGCGTTTTCGGAGCACGCGGCGGCCGCACGCGGCGACAACGCCGTGCTCGTCGGCGGCCGCGGCGGACAGAGCGGCTCCGGCGCCCTCGGTGGCGTGACGCTGGTCAACGGTGGCGGCGTGGTGCCCGAGCCGCACCCTGGCCTGCTGCAGCCGCGGCGCGCCCACGCCCTGATCCGCCTCGACGACGGCAGGCTGGTCGCCATCGGCGGCTTCGACGCCGGCGGGCGAGCGCTCGCGTCGATCGAGATCCACACGCCCGGCTCGCCCGTCTGGACCCAGGGCCCAAACCTCGAGACCGCACGCGCGCACCTGCGCGTCGCACGCCTCGGCGACAGCTACATCGTCAGCGGCGGCCTCGGCGACGGCGGCGTGGCGGTCAACAAGCTCGAGCGGCTGCGCATCGACGGCGAGACGCTCACCGTCGAAGAGGTCGGGCAGCTGCCGACAGCGGTGTGGGCACACACGGCGACGGCCCTCGACGCGACGGTGCAGCTCGTCATCGGCGGCTTCGCCGACAGCGTCAACGGCGGCCAGACAAACATCGTCACCGAGCTGCGCCTGCTCGACTCCGGCAACGTGCAGATCACGCCGCTGCAAGCGCGACTCAACCAACCGCGCGCGGGCCATACCGCGACGCTGCTGGGCAGCGGCAACGTGGTCGTCATCGGCGGCGTGGGACCTTCGCCCAGCGAGACGGTCGAGATCTACGTCGCGCCGTGACGCCGCCGGCGCCCCGCTGCTAGCGAGAAAAGAGCTCTAGATAGGTGTGGTGCGCCAGCTTCGCGGGCACCAGCACACTCTTGCCCAGCGGCCCGTCGTAGACCTTCAGCTTGGTCTTGTTGCGCTTGTTGATCAGCGCGCGCGCCGCCTCGAGATCCTTGACCAGAATGCTCATGCCGAGCACGCCCGGCGGTCGGCGCGCGAGGAACTTCGCCACCGCACCCTTGCCTTTCTTCGCCGGCGCGAGCAGCAGGATCTTGCCGATGCCGGCGGCGAGCTCGATGCCGCGCGCGCCGAGCTTGGCGTGCTCGATGGCGCGCCCTCTCGCGAGCCCGATCTTCTCGTAGCCCTTGGCGGCCGCTTCGAGATCGTTGACCGCCATCCACACCGCCTTGATGCCCAGCGCGCCGTTTTCGTGTGCGAAGTAGCGCTGCCGCACGCGCGGGCTCTGCAGCTTGCGCAGAAAACGAGCGCGCCGCTTTCGCGGGTAGCCGATGAAATACACCGGGGCGCCGGGCAGCGGCGACTTCTTGAAGAACAAGGTGCGCCAGCTGCCGCCGCGCTTGCCCTTGACGCGAATGCTGCCGAGGTGTGGCTTGGACATGCTCACGCCGCGCGCCTCGAGAAAGCGCGCCGTGGCATCGATGGAGCGCACGCTGAGCACCAGGAAGTTGCCGCCCTCGCCGAACTTGCCGAGGAAGTAGGCCAGCCACTTGGCCTTCTTGTCGTCGTAGTAGGTCAGCGTCTCGAGGTAGGTGGCGTCCTCGAAGTAGTAGTTGACGTTGTCGAGGCCGTTGGGAAGCCGCCCGCGCGTGGGCCGGCTGAAGCCGAGCTTCTCGTGATAGGTCTTCTGAGCGGCGGCGAGGTCTTTGACCGCCACGCCCACGTGATCGATGCCGCGCTCGCCGCCGAGCAGCGTGTTAGGGATACGAGCCCGCGGCGGCGACTTGGCTGGCGCGCTGGCGTCCGGCTTGGCTGCCTGCACGTCCGGCTTGCTTTCGCCTCCGCCCGACTTGGGGCAGCCGGCGAGCAGCAACGCGCCGATGACGAGCGCGGTCCGTCTCACCGCTTGAACAGCCCGTGTTGCTTGCCGAGCGCCACGATGCGATCGGCCACGCGCATGGCGTTGGCCTCGATGGTCAACGAGGGCGGCACACCGGTGCTAGTCGGCATGAAGCTGCTGTCGGTGACAAACAGGTTCGGCAACTGGTGCGCGCGACAGTCGCGATCGAGCACCGACTTTTCGGGATCCTTGCCGAAGCGCAGCGTGCCGCTTTGCAGCACGTGATCCTGGCCGCCGCGCGACTCGACATGCAGGTGCTTGGCCTTCATCGCCTCGAGCACCTTGATCGCGCGATCCACCAGCACCGAGCTGACCTCGCGATCCACCGCGTGCTGCGCGATCGAGAGGCGCGCCACCGGCAAGCCGAAGCGGTCCTTGACCTCGGGATCGAGCGTCACGCGCGAATCGGCCACGGGGAGCGTCTCGCTGAAGATCTCGAAGGCCAGCCGGCGCACCGTGCCGAGGCGGCGCAGCTCGTCCTTGAGCGCTGCGCCCCACAGCGGCAGCGCGCGACCGCGCGTGGCGGCCGTCTCGGCGGTGTAGATCGGGTTGGCGTGCGGCAGCAGCCAGCTGATCGTGCCGCCTTTGCGGCGCTTCTTTTGGTCCTTCCAGTCGATGAGATAGAAGTCCTGCAGCGCGCGGTTGACGAACGGCTCGCGCCAGTCGATGGCTTTGATGCGCGCGTCGGCGCGCGAAAACTCGGCGTCGCCCGTGCCCTTGCCGAGAAACATCAGGTTGCGACCAACCTGACCGCTGCCGTTGGCCAGCCCCTGCGCGTGCTTGTTGCTCTTGCTGAGCAGAAACAGCCGCGCGCTCTCCACCGGCGAGCAGGCCACCACCACCACGGCCGCTTGCAGCCGCTGCTTGGTCTTGTTGGCGTCGAGGTAGTGCACCGCCACGGCGCGATCACCTGCAGCGTTGGTCTCGATGCGCGTTGCCATGCACAGCGGCCTGACCTGGCACTTGCCCGTCGCCACGGCTTGCGGCAGCAGCGCGGCCAGCGCCGACGACTTGGCGCCCGTCTCGCAGCCGTAGCTGCCGCAGAAAAACGAGCGCCGGCAGGGCGAGCGGCCGTTCCAAGCGCGCGAGAGGATCGCGCGCGCCGTCGGATACGGATGCATACCGAGGCCCTTGCACGCCTCGTCGATCAGCGCGCCGATGCCGTTGCCTTGGAGCGGCGGCAGCGGCAGCGGCCGGCGAAAGGTCTCGAAGGGGTTCTTGCGCGCATCGCCCGAGACGCCGATCTCGTACTCGACGCGCTCGTAGTAGGGCTCGAGCTCGGCCCACTCGATCGGCCAGTCGGCGACGCTGCTGCCTCTGACCTCGCCGAGCGCGCTGCGAAGCTTCAGATCCTCGGGGTGCGCGCGAAAGGACCAGCCGTTGAAGTGCACCGTGCCGCCGCCAACGCAGTTCGAGATCCAGCCGTCGGTGGTGCGGCGCGCACGCCCGCTGGGATCCACGCGCATGTGCGGCTCGTCGGCCGTCGAGGGCACGAAGAAGTCGCGCCGGCAGGATCGGATCTCGTCGTAGACGAAGTCGCGCTGGTCGTAGTGCGGCCCCTTCTCGAGCACCACCACGCGATAGCCGGCGCGCGCCAACGTCAGCGCCACCGGCGAGCCGCCAGCACCGCTGCCGATCACCACCGCGTCGACCACGCCGCCACGCGTAACGTCCTTGCCGATGGGCTTGCCCCAACGCTCGAGCGGCTTCATCGGCGTTAGCTCCGCCAGCTCGAATATGGCTTCAACGGCCGCGGAAGCTGCGGTACGTGGCCAACCAGCTTCCACCCAACCTCGCCGCGGTTGCCGCCGTAGACCGGATCGCAGAGGAAGCCCTCGAGCATCAGCGAGACCACCACGCGATAGAACTGCGCGCCGGAG
>JAGQIK010000132.1 GCA_020431405.1 Myxococcales bacterium | reverse complement strand
TGCGTCTCTCTCGCGCCTCGCTCGTGAAGCTCGTGGGCGGCAGCCAGCTTACCGTCGTGCCGGCCACGGCCGAACGACCACCCCGCATCGTGCTGCACCGCGGATCGCTCACGGCCCACGTGCAACCCGGCGCGCGCCGCGCCCTGGCGCTGACGGTCGACACGCCGCGCGGCAGTGTGCGCGTCACCGGCACGGTCTTCGGCGTCGACGTCGCGGCGCAGGGCGCCGAGGCGGCGCGCGTCGAGGTCAGCGTGCTTCATGGCTCGGTGCGTGTCGCCGAGCGCGACGCCGTACGCGCCGGGCAGCGCTGGCGCTCCGACGGCACGCGCGAGGCGCTCGACGCCGCGCAGCGCGCGCGGCTCGGGCGCGCGGTGACGCTGCTCGATCTCGTCGGCGCTCACAACAGCGGGCAGCTGCGCATCGATAGCGAGCCCGCCGGCGCCGCGGTCCGCATCGACGGCGTGCTGGTCGGCCGCACGCCGCTGGTGGCGGCGCTGCCCGCCGGCCAGCGCACGCTCGAGCTGTCGCTCGCGGGGCACACGCCCGTGCGCGAGTTTCTCGCCGTGACGGCTGCAGCGCGCCTTTCGCGCCGCTACGGGCTCGCGCCGCTGCCCTCGCAGGCGCCCGACAAGCCCACGCCGCGCGCGCGCGCGGTCAAAGTCAGCGTCGAGGTGCTGCGGGCGCGCGCGCAGAAGGCGCGCGCCGAGCGTCGCTGGCGCGCGGCGGCGGCCGCCTATCGGCAGCTGGTGCAGCGCAGCCCGCGTCGCGCCGGCGCCGCGCGGCTTTCGTTGGCCGAGCTCGAGCTGGTGCATCTCGGCCATCCCCGCGCCGCGCTCGCACACTTCGCGCGCTACCTCGCGCAGCACCCCAAGGGCCTGCTCGCCGCCGAGGCGCTGTGGGGCAAGGCGCGGGCGCTGCGCGCGCTCGGTCGCAGCAAGGCCGAGCGCGAGGCGCTCGAGACGCTGGTGCGGCGTTTCGCCCACGCGCCGCAGGTGACGTTGGCGCGGCGCCGACTGCGCGCGCTGCCGAGATGATGAGATGATGGGGCGGTGAAGCCATCGCCCCGACAGCCGGTGCGCGCGCTGCTCGTGATCGTGGCGCTCGCGGGCTGCAGCCGCGATCTGGTGGTCGCCGGCGCCGACGCGGGCAGCGGTCGCGACGCGGCGGCTGACGCGGCGGGCGACGCGCGCGACGACAGCGCCAGCGAGGCGGGCGGCGCGTGTCAGGCCGTGGGCAGCGCCTGCCAGAGCGGCGTCAGCTGCTGCTCGGGTCGCTGCGCGCGCGGCATCGACGGCCTGCTGCGCTGCTCGAGCGCCAGTGGCGGCTGCCTCGCCGTGGGCGACGCCTGCAGCACGGCCGCCGACTGTTGCTCGCTCGGCTGCGTCGGCGGCCGCTGCAGCGAGACGCTCTGCAGCGTGCTCGACGAGCCGTGCGCCCAGCCGAGCGACTGCTGCTCGAACATCTGCGGCCCGGGAGGCTGCGAGCTCGGCGGCACGTGCCGCACCGCCGGAGAGCGCTGTGTCGGCGGCAAGGACGGCGACAAGTCGTGCTGCAGCGGAAAGTGCGACAAGGCCGACGGCGATCTCGAGCGCTGCGTCGCCGCGAGCGCGTGCCGCGTGGCCGGCGCCGTCTGCACCGCCGACGCGCAGTGCTGCAGCGCCACCTGCACCGCTGGCCGCTGCGAGGCGCTGGCCGGCTGCGCGGTGCTCGGCGAGGTCTGCAAGGGGCGCAATGACTGCTGCTCGAAGGCCTGCGCCGACGACGGCACGGGCGTCAAGACCTGCCAAGGCATCGGCGGCTGTCGCTCCGAGGGCGAGCTCTGCCGGCGCGGCGACCAGTGCTGCTCGGCGCAGTGCACGATCTTCAACACCACGCTCGGCCTCGGACGCTGCGCCGCGTCGACGCCCTGCAAGGTCGCCGGCGAGGCCTGCAACGGCGACGAGGAGGCCTGCTGTCCAGGCGCGCCCGACGGCAAGGACAACTGCTTCGAGACCGCGCTCAAGGTCAAGCGCTGCCGCGCCTCCTCGGCGACGTGTCTCGAGAAGGACAGCCCGTGCGGCGCCGCCGCCGAGTGCTGCTCGCAAAACTGCGACAAGAGCAAGTGCGCCGACGCGATCTGTCTCGCCGACAGCGCCAGCTGCGCCTTCGGCGAGCAGTGCTGCAGCGGCATCTGTGCGCCCGCCGCGCAGGGCGGCTTTGCCTGCAGCGCCGCCTGTCTGCCGTCGGGCGCCAGCTGCGGGACCAACAGCGACTGCTGCGATGGCTTCTGCGACGTGCGAAGCGCCCTCTGCGGCGCAGCGCCGGCGGGCTGCATCCCCATCGGGGGCGCCTGCGGCGACAGCGCGGCCTGCTGCTCGTCGAGCTGCGCCGGCGGCCTCTGCACGCCGCTTCTGCAGTAGCGCCCATCGCCTGGCGGCGCGCGAGGGCAGGCAGGCGTGCCCCGCGGCGTATCATCGACGTGCGCCGCCTCGTCATCACGGGCACCTGCTTGTTGCTGCTCGCCACGTTCGTGTTCTTCGCGAGCGAGCCCGCGTCGCACGCGCGCCTGGGGCGCTGTCGAAAGCCGCGCATCGTGGTCGTCAAGCACAGCGGCAAGATCGAGCTGCGCTGCGCCGGCCGGCTGCGGCTGCGCGCCTACGCCAGCTTTGGCGCGGCGCCGGCCGGCCACAAGACACGAAGCGGCGACGAGCGCACGCCCGAGGGCGACTACTACGTCTGCGAGAAGCACCGCAGCGCCAAGCACCACAAGTTCTTGGGGCTGAGCTACCCCGCACCCGCTGACGCGCAGCGCGCGCGGCGCGCCGGTCGTATCACGGGCGCGCAGCAGCGGGCGATCGCGCGCGCCTGGGCGCGCAGGCGCTGTCCGCCATGGAACACCAAGCTCGGCGGCGCCATCGGCATCCACGGCATCGCGCCCAAGCTCGCCTGGGCCAGCCGCGTCTGGCAGCGCCTCTCGCAGGCGACGCAGTTTCATCGCATCTATGGCTTCACCGACGGCTGTATCGCGGTGGACAACGTCCACGTCGACGCGCTGTTCAAGCTGGCGCCCGTCGGCACGCCGGTGCACATCGCGCCCTAGCGCCCTTTCCCTCCTCGCCCCCCGCGCGCAGCTCGCGCTTGCACGCCGGCACAGATCGGCTATATCCGCGCTGCTTCGCAGGCGCCACGAGCCAAGCCCTGCCACGTGCGGATAACCATGACCCGAGCCGTTGCATCGCAGACCGAGTCCCCGCGCGCCGTGCTCGTCGCGGTGGTGCTCCCCGACGTGACCGATGCGCAGGCCAGCGCCTCGCTCGACGAGCTGTCGCGCCTGGCCAAGACGCTCGGGCTGCGCGAGGTGGCGCGGCTGACCCAGCGGCGCAGCAACGCCAACGCCGCGGCGGTGCTCGGCGCGGGCAAGCTGCGCGAGCTAGCGCGCTGGACCGGCGGCAGCGGCGTCGTGCCGCTGGGTGCCGAGAAGCGGCAGAAGGGCGCGCAGCCCAAGAGCAGCGCCGCCGAGGCCGACGTCGAGCAGGCGCCAGCAAGCGACGCGCTGGCCATCGATGTCGACGATCCGAGCTTCGCCGATCCAGCCGCGCTCGAGGCCTTTGTCTTCGGCGACGGTGGCGACGCGGGCGACGACGACGACGACGCGGCGCCGACCGACGAGCCCGCCGAGCAGGCGAGCGTGGTGATCTTCGACCACGACCTCTCGCCTTCGCAGCTGCGCAACGTCGAGGGGGCCACCTCGGCCGAGGTGCTCGACCGCTCGTCTCTGATCCTGCGCATCTTCCAGCGCCACGCGCGCACCCGCGAGGCCCAGCTGCAGGTCGAGATCGCGCAGCTCAAGTACCTCGCGCCGCGCCTGCGCGCCACCGGCAACCGCGGCGACCGGCAGCGCGGGG
>JAGQIK010000131.1 GCA_020431405.1 Myxococcales bacterium | reverse complement strand
GAGCTTCTTGGCCAGCGGGCCGCCCGGGTTGTTGCGCAAGAGCTGGATGTCGAGCGTGAGCGTGTTGCCTTCGGGCACGATCACCTGCGGCTGGCTCGAGACGAAACCCGCGCGGCTCACCGAGACCGTCTGCGGACCGGGCTCGAGGTTGTCGAAGCGGTAGCGGCCGTCGTCGCTGGTGGTGACGGCTGGCTGGCCTTCGACCGCGACGCTCGCCCCGGAGACGGGCGCGTTGTTGCACTTGTCGAGCACGCGTCCTTCGAGGTTGCCGCGGTCTTTGGGCGTCAGCGTGTCGTCGGGGATGCTGTCGAAGCAGCCCGCCGCGCCGAGCAGCGCGGCGACGAGCACGAAGCCTCGGAGCTTAGAAGCCATAGCTCACCTGCACGTTGAAGCTCGGTCGCGCGAAGACCTCGGCGCGGCGCGCGCCGTCGGCGTCCTGCTGGTGCACCAGATCGACGCCGAAGCCGCCGCCGGCGCCGAGCCACAGGTTGGAGAGCACGCGGCCGCGCAGCATCGCGAAAGCGCCGGCGCGAAAGCCGCGCGGATCGCCGGCCAGCGCGGTGGCCTCGCAGTTGCCCTCGTCGCAGGCGGTCTTGACCTTGCGCGTGACCATCACCAGCTGCCAGCCGATATAGGCGCCCGCCTCGATGCGCAGCCAGTCGACGCCGAGCGCGAGGCTGTAGCTCGCCTCGGCCTGCAACACGATGCGATGCATGTCGAAGGGCAGCTGCGTGTTGGCGGCGAGATGATCTGTCGACGCGGCGTAGATCGCGCGCGCGCCCACCTCGAGCTGGCGCCACACGCGGCGCCCGTAGCCGAAAGCGACGCCGTGGCCCGGGAGCTGCGGCGAGGTCGGCGAGCTGAGCAGCGTGTAGCCGAGCGCCAGCCGGTTGCGCGGCGGGCCCGCCGGCGCCGCGGCGCGCTGCGTGGTGACCAGCGACTCGCGCGCCTGCGAGACGCCCGAGCTGTAAGCGTCGGCGAGGGTCGAGACGACGCGCGGCGTGAACGGCTGGTCGAAGCCGGAGCGGCCTGGATCGAAGGCGGCCAGCGCGAGGCCGAGCGGCGTTGGCGCCGAGGCGGGCGCGCCGAGGCCTTCGCCTTTGGGAATCCGCATCTGTCCGAGCGGCACCGGCGTGACGAAGTCCTTGCGCAGCAGGCGCGCCGAGCTGTGGCGCGTGATCGTCGTGCTCGCCGAAAGGCCCGCGCCGCGCGACTTGACCCACACCACGCGGTACTTGCCGGGCGGCACGAGCAGCCGCGTCCACTGCGCCTCGGTCTTGTGCACCTCGAGGCGCAGGTTGCCGAGCTTGTCGTCGAAGACGACGAAGTGGCCGCCCACACCCGGTGGGATCTCGATCAGGTTGCGGCGGCCGCGCAGGTTGACCAGCGTGGTGGTGAGCTTGCCGCTCGGTGGGCGAAACCACGGCCGCTGACCCGAGATGCGCCGGGTGTGAAACGAGACGAAGGCCGCCAGCTCGCCGTAGCGCACCAGCCCGTCCGAGTTGGCGTCCGCCGCGCCCGAGAGGCCCGACGTCAGCACGTGCGAGAAGTAGCCGCCGCGCACGTCCTCGGCCTCGCCCGCCGGGCGATCGCTGACCGTCGAAGTCAGCACGCCGAGCGGGGCGCGCGCCGCGGCGTGATCGACCTTCTTGATGAGGCCCGAAAAATCTGGTCCCAGCTCGGCGTCCTCGGGCGCGCCGCCCTTCTTGACGAACAGGCTCTGCGATTTGCACGCGTCGATGAACAGCCCGTTGAGCGTAGCCAGAGAGCCGGCGAATGCGTGGCGCAGATCGTCGCCGGTGAAGGCCGCGTCGCGGCGGCTGCCGCTCGGTGGGCGCTTCAAGAAGAAGTAGCCCTTCTCGCCGTGCCCCGAAAAGAAGAACAGCAGGTGCACCGGGCGCTTGGGGTGGCTCGCGCGCTCGCTGGCGACGCGCTTCTTGAACAGCTCGAGCACCTTGAGCAGCTTGCTCTTGGTCGGCGGCAGAAACGGCGGCGGCGGCGTGCCCGAAAGCTGCAGGCGCTTCCAGGTGTCGACATCGAGCTCGGTGAGCAGCGCGACGTTTTGGCGCGGCGCCAGCTCGAGGGCGAGCCGGTAAAAGCGCAGCGCGTCGTCGTCGGCGTAGCGCAGCTTGGGCAAAAGGCCCCAGCCATCGTTGTGTCCGACGACGACGGCGAAGACCAGCGGGCTGTCGTCGCCCTCGGCGGCGGCGCCGGCCGGCTGGGTTTGGCCGCTCGCCAGCAGGAGCGCGGCGGCGACGAGTAGCGTGCGCAGGATTCGCCTCCGTGGCGACAGAACGGATTGAGCTCGCATGGCTAGCGAACGATCAGTTGGCGGTGCACGACGCGAACGTTCGCGCCGACCTTCAGTCTACCCAGCCTGTGGCCTACATCCACGTCGTGCGCGCCGGCGAGCGCCGCTTGCAGCGCCTTGGCCACCGCGTCGTGGTCGAGCGGCTGTTGCGAAAGCACTGCCACCACGTGCAGCGGTCCGCGACGATGGCGATGCGAAAGCCGCAGCGAGCGGCCGAGGCTGTGCACGCCGGTGGCGGCGCGCCGCGGCGTGCGCTGCGAAGGGCGTGGATAGTACGAAAGCGGCGCTTTGCGGCCGTCGAGGCCGAAGACGTAGATGTAGCGCAGCGCCGGGTCATCGTTGCGGTAGCGCAGCTGCAGGTAGTCTCCGAGCGTGACCGCGTCGCCGTCGGCGAGCAGGCGCGGCGCGCCGAAGGCGCCATCGCGGTTGGCAGTGCTGGAAGCGCTGTTGCCAGCCGGCGAGATCGCGAACAGCTCGAGCGCTACCAGGTGCAGGCGCGGGTCCGCCGCCGCCGATCCCGACCCACCGCGATATTGTACACGCGGCGGGTTGATCGGCGTGGCGCCCGGATCTGACGTGCCGTCGGGCCGCGGCCACAACACCAGCGCCAGCACCGCGGCGGTCGCCGCCGCCAGCGCCAGCACGCCGAGCCAGCGCCAGCGTTGCTTGCGCTCGGCT
>JAGQIK010000130.1 GCA_020431405.1 Myxococcales bacterium | reverse complement strand
CTCTTGCTCGGGCTGCCGAGCAGGCGGCTGAGCGAGGCGCGGCCCGAGCAGGCACCCGAACCGCGGCAGGCTTTTGCCACCTCGCAGCGCTCGCGCTCCGAGCCCACGAGCGAGGCGCCGCTGGTCGAGGTCACCTCGCTGCTCGCCCCATCTGCGCGCGCCGAGACGGGCGTCGAAGTCATCATGGCAGATGGCATCCGCCTGCGCCTGGCGCCCGGCTTCGACCCGGAGACCTTGCGCCGGGCGGTCGAAGCATTGCGATGATCCCACTTCCAGCCTCGACTCGAGTGTTCGTCGCGACTCGGCCGGTCGACATGCGCAAGGGGCACAACGGCCTGTGCGCGCTCGCCGAGCAAGTCATCAACGCCTCGCCCTGGGAGGGTCACATCTTCTGCTGGTTCAACCGGCCACTCGACCGCTGCAAGCTGCTTTGGTGGGATGGCAGCGGCCTGGTCGTCTACTACAAGCGGCTCGAAAAGAGCCGCTTCGCGTGGCGCTGGAGTGAAGCGGGAACCCTTGAGCTGACCGCCGCCGACCTCTTCCTGGTGCTCGATGGGCTCGACCCGAAGACGGCGAAGCGCCGGCCGCGGTGGACGCCACCTCAAGCCTCGTCGATGGCATACGCAAAGACCCTCACCCATGGACACTTCGATGCTGTGATGCCTTAGTCATCATGTGACAAAGCACGCCCCCACCATCACCGATTTGCCGACGCCCGACGCCCTGCCCGAAGACCCCGCGGCGCTGCGCGCGTTGGTCATCGAGCTGCTCGCGCTGATCGCGAAGCAGGCAGGTGACATCGACGGCCTGCAGCGCCATCTGCGCGCGCTGTTGCGACGTCACGTCGGGCCCAAGGCCGATCGCATCGACGACCACCAACTCCTGCTCTTCGCGACGTCGCTCATCGGCGGCGGTGAGGCATCGGTCGACGACTCCGAGGCCGTCGAGCCTTCCGAGCCATCAGACCAAGAGACCCCCGAACCGTTGCCCGCGGCGCTGCCGGCTCCCACGACCGGGCGCGGCGGCAACAAGCGCAAGCCACTGCCGAGCCATCTGCCGCGTGAGCGCGTCGTGCATCGTCCGCCCGAGGCAGACGAGCCGTGTCCCTGCTGTGGCATGGCATGCGTCAAGATTGGCGAAGAGATCACCGAGACGCTGGACTACGTGCCCGCGAGCCTGCGCGTACGCGAAGACGTGCGCGAGAAGTTCGCCTGCGTCGGCTGCCGGGAGTCGGGGGTTGCCATCGCCGAGCTGCCTCCGCGACCGCTGCACCGCGGGCGCTATGCGGCGGGGTTCATCGCCTGGGTGGTCGTCTCGAAGTACGCCGACCACCTGCCGCTCTACCGGCTGGTGCAAATCGCGAAGCGGCAGCGGGTCGAGCTGGCCATCTCGACCCTGGTCGACATCCTGGCGCTTGCCGCCGGGCTGCTGCGAGGCATCGTCGAAGCCATGCGCGAAGAGATGCTCGCTGGCCCCATCATCCACACCGATGACACCTCGATGCCAGTCATCGTCGGCCGCGGCCCGGCACACAAGGGTCGAATCCGGGTCTATGTCGGGGTCGACGAACACGCAGACTTCACCCACATCGTCTTCCAGTTCAACCCGACCGGCGAAGGCATCCACAGCCAGAAATGGCTTGAAGGCTATCGTGGCACGCTCTGCGCCGACGGTGCGCAAGTCAACGACGCGCTCTACCGCGCCGGCGTCACCGAGGCCGGCTGCCTCGCGCACTTGCGGCGGTATTTCATCGACGCCCAGCACGACGCCCCGCTGCCCGCGTCCATCGCGCTGGCCTTCATCAAGCGCATCTACGACGTCGAAAAGCAGGCCAGGAAGGCGCGCATGACGCCCGACGAGCGGCTCGCGCTGCGGCAGCGCGCGTCGAAGCCGATCGTCGAGGCCCTCTACGGCTGGATCGACGCCGAGAAACTGACGGTGCGCCCGACGAGCGCGCTCGCAGCGGCGCTGCGCTATGCCCACAACCAGCGGGCGCCGTGCACGCGGTTCCTCGACGACGGCCGGCTCGACGTCGACAACAACATCAGCGAGCGCGAGCTGCGCGGCCCGGTCCTGGGAAGGAAGAATTACAAGGTCACTGGCTCTCTGGCCGCCGCCGAGAGGTACGACGACCTCTACTCCGTCCTCGCCTCCTGCCGCCTCGCTGGCGTCGACCCCTTCGCCTGGACCCGCGACGTCCTCGCCCGCGTGCTCACCCACCCCCAAAACCGCCTCATCGACCTCGCCCCCCGCTACTGGCAGCCCCGCGAGTAGGCGCGTCTGACCAATTCTCGGCCACGCATCTCGGGCCGTCGACGGCAATTGGATGCAGATGGGCGAGGCAATACCTACCTCGACGGCCTCGATCACTTCGTCAAGCGCACGCTTCGCATCCCTGGCTACCTGCGCTATGGCGACGACTGCGCGCTGTTTTCCGACGATCGATCCCACCTCGTGGAGGCCCGCGTTGCCATTGTCGACTGGCTTCAGCAGCACCGGCGCCTCGAAGTCAACCCTCGGTCCGGCGCGGTGGCTCCCACCCGTCACCCGTGTCTCTTCCTCGGTTGCCGAATCTGCCCGGCCGGCATCGCGCCATCGAGACGCGCCTGGCGACGCATGCGCAGCCGCCTGCGCGAAGCCGAAGCCCAAGGCCCCGAGGCCCTGGCGCGCTCGATCGCTG
>JAGQIK010000012.1 GCA_020431405.1 Myxococcales bacterium | reverse complement strand
GCGCAGGTGACGCGCCGGCGCGTGGTGCAGCGTGCCCGCGGGCGCCGTGTAGTGCTCGTTGCGCGCAGCCAGGTGCTGGTAGGCGCCGTCTACTTCGCGCCGCTCGAGGGTGATCGCCGCGAGCGGGCTGCGACCTTCGGCGTAGCTGCTGCTGCTACGCTGCCAGCAGAGCACGGCGTCGAAGCTGTCGAGCTCGAACAGCACGTCGACCGCCAAGCTCACGCCACCTCGATCGAGCCAGGTCTGCACGAACAGCTCGGCGTCGACATCGATGTGAAAGCAGCGATAGAGCAGCGCCTCGAGGCGCGCCGGCGCGAACGCGGGCGTCTTGGCGCCTTCGCCGTCGGGCCACAGCGCGGCGCTGACCTCGCGCATGGCGGGCAGCGCCGCGGGCGCGTGCTTTTCGGCGTAGGCGGCGGGGCCTGCGCCGAGGCTCGCGACCACATCGCGCGCGGCTTCGGCGAGCGAGAGGGCCCAGCGCGTCGGGCGCTTCTTGGGTGGCAGCGCGCGCGTGGGGTGCACGCGTCCGCGCGCTTTCTTGCTGAGCAGGATCGTCGGGGTATCGGGCATCGTCGTGGCCAATATATATTGAGTGTATCTAGTTGCGACGGAGCGTGATCTGCAGCCGCGTGCGCGCGCCCGATCGCAGCCGCACGCGGCGGCTGACCACGCGAAAGCCCGCGCGCCGCAACACCACGCGATGTGCGCCGCGCGCGAGGCGACGCACGGTCAACGGCGTGCGGCCGCGCAGTCGGCCATCGACATAGACATCGGCCCACATCAGCTCGCCGGCGCGGTTGCTGAGTACCAGCAAGGACGCCGTACGCGGGGGTGGGGCATGCGTGGGGCGCCGTCGCGGGCGCGCGCGCTTGCGCTTGCTCTCGACGCTGGCCGGCGCGGCGTCGACGGATAGCCGACCTGTCACCGTCGCGGCGTCGGCCTCGGCGTTGGCGCTGGCGACACGGCGCGCGGCGCTGCTGTCGGGCGCGCGCACGGCGCCGCTGTCGACAGCGCGCGCGCTGCCGGCGCCGGCCGGGTCGTCGCCGCCGCTGGTGGCCACGGCGAAGATCACGGCGGCGGCCACCAGCAGCGCTGCGGCCGCGCCAATCACGCCGAGACGCCGCCGCGCGCCGCCGCGCGGACGCGCCAACAGCTCCGCCACGTGTGCAGCGCTTGGACGTGTCGCCGGGTCGGGCCGCAGGCAGGCGTCGATCACCTCGCAAAGCTGCGCGCGCTCGGCGTCGCGCGCGCCGGCTTTGGGCTGCGAGAGTGTCGCGCGCTGCAGCACGTCGTCGACGGTCCAGCGGCGCGCTTGCAGCCGGTAGGCGTGCCTGCCCCAAACCATCTCGTAGAGCACAAGCCCCAGCGCCCAGATGTCCGCGGCGCCGTCGACGTTGGCGCTCTGCCACTGCTCGGGCGCCATATAGAGCGGCGTGCCGCGGATGCCGTCGCCCGCGGTGAAGAACGTCTCGTCGACGTCGACGACCTCGAGCTGCCGGTCGGTGGTCGGCGCGTCGTCGGGCACGCGCGCGCCGAGCTGCTTGGCCATGCCGAAGTCGAGCACGCGCACGCGGTCGTCGGCGCCGAAGAAGATGTTGCTCGGCTTGAGGTCGCGGTGAAGCACGCCCGCCTCGTGCGCTTCTCGCAGCGCGGAGGCGATGGCGAGCGCCACGCGCCGCACCTCGCGCGTTGGCAGCGCGCCGCCGCGCAGCCGCTGGCGCAGCGTCTCGCCCTCGAGCAGCTCGAGCGCCACGTAGGGGCGGCCGTGGTGCTGGCCGACATCGTAGATGGCGATGATGTTGGGGTGGTTGAAGCGCGCCGTGGCGCGCGCTTCGAACAGGAAGCGCTCGATGACCTCGGGCGAGGAGAGCAGGTCGGGGCGCACCAGCTTGAGCGCGACGTCGCGGCGCAAGCGGCTGTCGTGCGCGCGGTAGACCTCGCCCATGCCGCCGCTGCCGATGCGCTCGCCCACGACGTAGTGGTCGACGCGCGTGCCGGGCGCGAGCACGGCGGCTTTGGCGCTGTCGGCGCTGGCGCGCGCGTCGGCGGTGGGTGGCGTGTCGGCCGCGGCCGCGGCGAGCATGTTGTCGGTGGTCGAGTCGTCGAGCTCGCCTTGCGCGCGGGCGATGGCCGCGGCCGAAACCTGCTGGCGGCAGCTCTCGCACGTGTCGAGGTGAATCTCGACGCCGTCGCGGCGCTCGGGCTCGAGCGTGCCTTCGGCGAAGGCGTACAGCACGTCGATGCTTGGACAGCTCACGGTCAGGCGCAGATGATATCACCGCGTGCTGGTGCTAACGTGCAAGGCGATGGGCGACGCGATCCGCCGCGCATACGACGAGGCCGCGCGCGTGTGGCCGGCGCTCGAAGCTCGCTACGAGACGTTCGCCGCGCTCGCGCAGCGCGCCGGCGATCCCGAGCTCGCGCAGAGACACGGCGCAGACCTCTACCTCGCGAGCGCGCTCGAGGGTGGCGATCCGCGCGCGGCGGCCGCTTTCGAGGCGCACTGCGGTGTCGCCATCGAAGCCAGCATGTCGCGCCTCGGGTTGCCGCGTTGGCAGGTCGAAGACCTGCGCCAGCAGCTCGTCGCGCAGCTGGTGACGCCCGTCGCGGGCGAGCGCAGCGGCATCGTCGCCTACAGCGGGCGCGGCAGCCTGCGCGGCTGGGTCGGCGTGGTGGCCTGGCGCTTCGCGGTCAAGCGCGTGCAGCGCGCGCGCCGCACCGTGGCGGTGGGAGACGATCTGCTCGCCGACCTGCTCGAGCCGGCGCGCGGCGACGCCGAGCTCGATCACCTCAAGCGCGTCTATCGCGCCGAGTTCGCCAAGGCCTTCCGCGAGGCGCTGCAAGCGCTCACGCCGCGCGAGCGCAACCTGATACGCCAGCGCTACCTCGACGGCGTCGAGGTCGGCGCGCTGGCGCGCATCTACCAGACCCACCGCGTGACCGTCTCGCGCTGGATCTCGAGCGCGCGCGAGACGGTGGCGCGCGAGACCAAGGAGATCCTCGCGCGCCAGCTCGACATCTCGCCGTCGGAGTGCGAGAGCGTGATGCGCCTGGTCAACACGCACTTCGACGTCTCGATGTCGATCCTGAAGACCGACGCCTGACGCCCGAGGCGGCTCAGAGCAGGTCGGCGATCTCGTCGAGCAGCCGCTGCTCCTCGGCGGTGCGATAGCGCGCGCCGACCTTCGGCAGCACCTCGAAGGACAGCTCCGAGGCCTCGTAGGTCGTCACCTGGGCCGCCTGCGGGATCGCGTGCGGCGTGGGCACCGTCGAGTAGTGGTCGCGGTTTTGCGCCGGGATGCGGTTGCCGCGCACGTAGAGCTCGCCAAGGTCTTGCGAGCTGACCACCGTCGACTGCGTGCGCTGCCCGCCGCCGCTGACGTTCTCTTCGCTGTCGGGCCCCGGTTGTTTGCCGTAGACCAGGCCCGCCTCGAAGTTGGTCGCCGTGCCTTGGCCGCTGAGCGCGAAGACGTTGTTGACGATGTTGGCGTTGACCGACGGCTCGCCCTGCGCCGCGCGGATCTGCATGCCGTAGCCCGAGCCGCCCAGATAGCCCCAGTCGTAGATGACGTTGTTGACGAAATCGAGGCGCGTGACGTCGCCGCGCACGATCGGCGCCGTCTCGCTGTTCTTTGCGTAGACGTTGTGGTGAAAGGAGATGTTCTCGCGCGGGTAGTAGGGCGCCGGGAAGTGCGAGATGGCGGTCGGCGCGCGGCTGTAGAACACGAAGCACCACGACAGCGTCACGTCGCGAACCTCGCCCCAGATGTCGGGGCCGCGGTCGGCGCCGTTGCGCAGCGTGAGGTGGTCGAAGACGATGCGTTCGGCTTTGCGATCGGGCGGCGTGTCGCCGTCGATGGTGATCGTCGCCGCGCCGTTGACCTTGGTGCCGTCGTAGAGCCCCTGGTAGCGCAGGTGGCGGATCACCACGTCGTGGGTGCCGTGAACCTCCATGCGGCCGCGCGCGGACATCGCCTTGCGCAGCGTGATGCCGGGCTCGGGCGCCGTGGCGCCATCGATCGTGATGTAGGGGAAGTCGATGTCGAGGTTGCTCTCGAGCGTGATCTCGCCGCCCACGTCGAAGACGATCAGGCGCTTGCCCGCCGAGAGCGCCTCGCGCAGCGTGCCCGGGCCCGAGTCGGCGAGCGACGTGACGCGCACCGTCTCGTAGCCGTCCGGCGAGTCGAGCGCGCCGCGCGTGACAGCGCCGAAACCTTCGATGGGCTGCGCCGCCGAAGGGCCGCCGGGCGCGAACGTCCAGTCGACCCAGCAGCCGCCGAGCAGCAGAGACAGCGCGAGCAACAGACACAGCTGCGACGATCGGAGCACGATCCTAATCTAGCAGCCCTAGCGTCCGCGCTCGACGCGGCGGACGAACAGCGCCACGGCCGTGATCGCCGCGACCACGGCGGCGCCGATCAGCACGTTGGCCGCGATCATCTTCTTTTGACCCGCCGCGCGCAGCGACTGCGCCTCGGGCGTCGTCGGGTCGCGCTGTGACCAGGCGTCGTGGTCGGAGGCGACCGCAGCGCCGAGGCCGATGCCCACGCCGGCGAGGGCCAACGCGGAGCCGGCGCTGATCCAGGCCAACGGCCGGCGCCAGCGCGCGCGCGGCGGTGTCGCGGGCGTCGGGCGCACCACGAGGTCGGCGCGCCGCGCCGTAGTCACAGCCCGGCCGCGCAGCACGAGTTCGCGCGTGCGGTCGGGCTCGACCACCACCACGCGCTGCTCGAGCGTGCGCCCCTGGCCATCACGCAGCTCCACCACGTGCTCGCCGATGCCGAGCGCGAGCGCCTTGCTCGCGTCGGCGACGGGGTCGCCGTCAACCAGCACGGTGCTGCCAGCGGGCGCGCCTGCAGCGAGCCGCAGCCGCAGCCGCAACCGCCCGCGCAACGCGCGGCGCACCTTCTCGAACAGCGCCACCACCTCGGGCTTGAAACGCTGCGCGCTCAGCCGCAGCGTGGCGTCGAGCGCCAGCGCCTGACGAAACGCCGCCGCCGCCTCGCGCGGCTTCTCGCGGCCATGCAGGCACAGCCCGACGTAGAGCTTGGCCCGAGCCCGTGTCTTGCTCGCAAGATCGGCGCGCGCCGCCAGCGCCGAAAACGCGCTCGCCGCGCGCTCGAAGTAGCCCTCGAGGTAGAGCTTCTTGGCCGCCGCCAGCGGGTCGGGACCGTCAGCAGCGCGCGCGGGCGTCGCGGTCAGCGTAGCGAGCAACCCAACGGCCGCGAGCAGGCGAACAAGCATCGGCGAGCATTCTAGCCTAGCCGCACAGCTCGGCGCTCGGCCTCGGCGCTCGGCGCTCGGCCTCGGCGCTCGGCGCTCGGCTGTCGGCTGTCGGATGCGGCCGTCGGCTGTCGGATGCGGCCGTCGGCTGTCGGATGCGGCCGTCGGCCGTCGGATTCGGCCATCGGATTCGCTACTCGTCGGTCGGCTCCGGCTCCGGCTCCGGCTCCGGCTCCGGCTCGCGGCTCCCGCCCGCGGCCCGCTCGCGCCAACCCCGCAGCCGCTCGCCGATCTCGCGCTCGTGTCCCGACGTCGATGGCTCGTAGAAGCGCTGCCCGCGCAGCGCATCGGGCAAATACTCGGCGGGCACGTAGTGGCCTTCGAACTCGTGCGGATACTTGTAGTCGCGCCCGTAGCCGGCCGCGCGCATCATCGATGTCGGCGCGTTGCGCAGCTCGAGCGGCACGGGCAGGGCGCCGTGCTCGCGCACCGCACGTCGCGCCGCCATGTAGGCCTTGAGCGCGGCGTTGGACTTGGGGGCGCAGGCCAGATAGGTCGCCGCCTGCGACATCGGCAGCACCGCCTCGGGCAGCCCCACCAGGCGCACCGCGTCGAGCGCCGCCGTGGCGACGACCAGCGCCTGAGGATCGGCGTTGCCGATGTCTTCGGCGGCGAAGATCACCAAGCGCCGCATGACGAAGATCGGATCATCGCCGGCCTCGAGCATGCGCGCCATCCAGTACACCGCCGCGTCGGGATCGGATCCACGCATGCTCTTGATCAGCGCGCTGACGACGTTGTAGTGCTCGTCGCCGGCCTTGTCGTAGAGCAGCGCCTTCTTGCCGAGCGCCTGCTCGCACAGCTCGCGCGACGCGGCCACGCCGGGGCGCGCCAGCGTGGCCAGAAGCTCGAGCGCGCTCAGCGCGCGCCGCGCGTCACCGTGCGAGGCGCGCGCGATGATGTCGCGCTCGGCCTCGTCGACCACCAGCTGAGCCTCGCGCAGCGCCTTGTCGCTGTCGAGCGCGCGGTCGACGATGGCGCGCACGTCGTCGTCTTCGAGCGCCTCGAGCCGTAGCACGCGCACCCGCGAGAGCAGCGCCGCGTTGACCTCGAAGGACGGGTTTTCGGTCGTGGCGCCGATCAGCGTCACGGTGCCGGCCTCGACGTGCGGCAGCAGCGCGTCCTGCTGCGCCTTGTTGAAGCGGTGGATCTCGTCGATGAACAAGATCGTGCGCTCGCGATAGACGTCGCGCTTCTGCTTGGCCTCGGCGACCGCGGCGCGCAGATCCTTGACGCCCGATCCCACCGCCGAGAGCGTGACGAACCGCGCCCCCGTTCGCTCGGCGATGACGCGCGCCAGCGTGGTCTTGCCGCTGCCTGGCGGCCCCCACAAAAGCAGCGACGGCACGCGGTCGGAGCTGATGACCTGGCGCAGCACCTTGCCCTCGCCGACGAGGTGCTGCTGGCCAAAGAAGTGCTCCAGCGTGAGCGGCCGCATGCGCTCGGCGAGCGGCTGGCCACGTTGGTCGCGTCGTGCGCGGTGTTGAAACAGGTCCATTTTCGGCTCTTGCACTACACTAGCCGTCGTGAGCACAGAGTCAGCCAACGTCATGCGCTGGGACGGCAGCCCAGGACACTACGAGGTTTGGTACGCCACCTTCAACCACCGTCGCAGCGGCGCGGGTTTTTGGATCCGCTATACGCTGCGCGCGCCCGAGCAGGGGCGCGGTGATCCCACCTGCACCCTGTGGTTTGCCTACTTCGACGCCAACCACCCGCGCCGCAACGTCGCGATCAACCGCGAGATGCCGATCACGGCGCTGGCTCGCACCGACGCGCCCTTCGCGCTGTCGCTCGGCGACGAGGCACTCGGAGACCAGGGTGAGCTGACCCACGGCTCGCTGCGCGGGCGGCTGCGCGGCGGCAACGGCGACGATATCGACGTGCGCTGGGATCTCTCCTACGAGCCGTCGACCTTCTGTCACTTCCATCTGCCCGAGCGGCTCTACTCGGGCAGCTTTCCGGCGACCAAGGTGCTCTCGCCCAACCCGATGATCCACGTTCGCGGCGAGATCTCCGTGGGCGAGCGCCGCTTCGAGCTCGACGACGAGCGCGGCTGCCAGTCGCACCTGTGGGGCACGCAACACGCCTACGAGTGGGCCTGGGCGCACTGCGCGACGTTCCGCGAGGATCCCACCGCCTCGCTCGAGGCCGTCGCGGCGCGCGTCAAGCGCGGCCCGCTGCTCACCACGCCGCCGCTGACGTCCATGTCGCTGTACTTCGGCGGCGAGGTCTACCACTTCAACGAGCTCTACACGCTGCCGCTGACGCGCTCGCGCTGGAAAGACGGGGCGCTGCACATGTCGGCCTACGGCAAGCGCGTGCGCATCGAAGCCGAGCTGCGCTCGCGCCCCGAGGACATGGTGCGCGCGCACTACCGCGATCCCGACGGCGACACGGTCTACTGCCACAACACCGAGGTCGCCGACGCCATCGTCACGCTGTGGACGCGCCGCACGCTGCTGTCGAGCTTTCGCCAGACGGCGCGCCTGACCAGCCGCGCCACGGCCCACTTCGAGTACGGCGGGCGGCGGCCCGACCAGCGCATCAAGCGCGTGCACGAACGCATCGCCGGCTGAGGAGCTGCGCGGCCGGCAGTCCCTGCTAGGCTCTCGGCATGTCAGACGATCGCATCACGCGCCGCGCGGCGCTCGGCATCACCGCGGGCGTGCTCGTGGGCGGCGTGGCCGCCTGCAGCAGCTCGAGCAGCAATACCAAGCGCGATGGCCTCATCGTCGACGGCCGCAACGGCTCCGACGCGCCGGGCTCCGACGCCGCGAGCTGCAAGGTCTACACGCAGCAGACCGAAGGCCCGTACTACCTCGACAAGGCCCTCGACCGTAAAGACATCACCGAGGGCAAGCAGGGCACCGCGCTCGAGCTAACCATCCGCGCGCTGGACGCCGCCGGCGGCTGCGCGCCGCTCTCGGGCATCATCGTCGACATCTGGCACTGCGACGCTGACGGCGTCTACTCGGGCTACCCCGGCCAGCTCGGCAATCTCGATACCACCGGCAAGACCTTCCTGCGCGGCAGCCAGAGCACCGACAGCAAGGGCGAGGCGACCTTCACTACGATCTACCCGGGCTGGTATCCAGGGCGCACCACGCACATCCACTTCAAGGTGCACAAGACGGCCACCGCCGAAGCCACGTCGCAGCTCTACTTCCCCGAGGACATCAACTCGGCCGTCTACAAGACAGGGGTCTACGCCGCGCGCGGCGACAAGGACACCGCCAACAGCGCCGACGGCATCGCCACCTCGGGCGGCAAGGAGCAGGCGCCGCTGGTCACGCTCGAGAAGTCGGGCAGCGGGTACAAGGGGCTGCTGGTCGTCGTGGTCGCGTGACGCGCCGATGGCGTCGAAGCCCTGCCGGCGCGGCAGTCTGAAGCCCTGCCGGCGGCAGCTCCGCTCAGATCACGTAGATGATCAAAACCACCGCCGCCACCCAGGCGACGAGGTTGAGCACGAAGGGCAGGTCGCGCAGCATCGCGTCCGTCGGCGAGTCGGCGCCCTTGCGGTGCGCCGTCAGCTGCGCGAAGCGCACCACGCCGAATATGGCGAACGGCGTGGTCCACACCAGCCGCTCGGTGCCGAAGGCGATGTGCACCTTGGGTGACAGCGTGTAGGCGCCGTAGAGCACGCAGGTCGCCGCGGCGAGCAGCCACAGGATCACGATCAGGTGCTTGAGGCGGTACTTGGCGAGCACCGGCCGCGCGCCGCTGCTGACGCGATCCTCGCGCTCGGCGGACGCGAGCTCGTGCGCGCGCTTGCCGAAGCCGAGATACGAGGCCAGCACGAACGTACAGGCGAGCAGCCACGGCGAGGCGGGCACGTTGATGGCCAGCGCGCCGGCGAAGACGCGCAGCAGAAACCCCGAGGCGATGCTCAGCACGTCGACGAAGGGCACGTGCTTGAGCGCCAGCGAGTAGGCGAGGTTGAGGATCAGATAACCCGCCGCGCAGGAAAAAAACGGGTAGCCGAGGGGAAAGGCCGCGCCGAGGGCGACCATGATCAGCACCGCGGCGGCGCCGCGCGCCACGCCGATGGGCAGCCGCCCCGACGGGATCGGGCGGTGGCGCTTGGTCGGGTGCTCGCGGTCCTTCTCGATGTCGAACAGGTCGTTGACCAGATACACCGAGCTCGAGAGCACCGAGAAGATCGCCAGCGCGGCGCCGCTGAGCAGCGCCAGCTCGAGGTTGTTGAGGTTCTTCGAGAAGGCGAGCGGCGCCACGCAGAAGAGGTTCTTGACCCACTGGTGTGGGCGCATCGAGGTGAGCAGGGCGCCAAACATGCGTGGGTTAAGTGCCAATCACCGCAGCAGCCGTCAACTGCGAAATCTCTGTCTCAGTGCCTGCCGACTCAGTGTCTGCCGGCCGACTGCCTCTGGCGCGCGCGGATCGCGTCCCGCGCCGCGCCGACGCGCTTGAGCCACGACGCGTCGAAGACCTTGCCCGCCATCTCGCGCCACACGTCGCGCGAGCGCTTGCGCAGATAACGCACCAGGTCGGGTTTTGCTTCCTGGATGATCAACCCCTGCTTGCGCAGGGTGCGGCGCGCGGCGCGGTTGTCTCTGGCCAGCCGGCGCACGTGCTCGCGCTCGAGCCAGCGGCTCTCGCGCATCAACACGCGCTGCTGGGCGGCAGACAGCCGCTTGAACGCGGCGTTGGAGACGACCATCGCAGCCTGTGCAAATGTCACGTGCGGCGCGGTGGCATAGCGCACCTGCGTGTACCACTGCAGGCTCAGCGTGGTGTAGAACGAGCCATAGACCGTGTCGATGATGCCGCTCTGCAGCGCCGGGAGCACGCCGTGCACCGCCAGCGGCCGGTACTTCACGCCGAGCTTGCGCACCAGCGCGATCGCCAGCTCGTCGTCGCCCCAGGCCCAAGTGCGCAACTTGAGGATGTCGTCGCGCGTGACCATCGGGCGCCGCGAAAAGAAGTGAATCCAGCCGATGTCGCCCCAGGCGAGAAGCTCCACGCCGCCCTTGCGCAGCGCCGCGCGCAGCTGCGGCTCGAGCTGCTTGCGCACGGCGTAGAGCGTCTCAGCGCGCTCGAAGAAGAACGGCAGCTCGAACGCGCGCACGGCGCCGGCGAGCTGGCCGAGGCCCATGCCGGTGAGCGCGCCGCCGTCGATGCGCCCGCGCTTGAGCTTGGCGATCATGTCGCGCTCGTCGCCCATCACGCCGCCCGGGTAGTAACGGATGCGCAGCGTGCCGCCGGTACGCTCGCGCACGCGCCGCGCGAACTGGCGAAAGAGGCGCATCCACGAGGTGCCCGAGGGAAGCAACGTGGCGATGGTCAGCGTTTGTTTTGCTGACTTCGCGGCGGCCTTGTCGGCTCGCAGTCGCCTGCGCGCCCGAGCCTCGCAGGGCGCGGCCACCAGCAGCACGCTCGCCAGGAGCAGCGCGTAGAGGCGAATAGAGTGCAATCTCAGCACGTTAAAGAAAAGTATAGGTTGCTCCCAGTAAGGCCGCAAACAATCGGCGCGCAAGACTTCTCCGCGCGAGAGCCAAACCGAGCGCTGGCCACGCTATTCTTCGGCACCAGCGGCTGATGACAGCGCCCAAAAACCAAAAGCGACTCCTGCTGTTCGCGCTCGTCGGGCTGACGGTCGTGGGGGCTGCGCTATTCGCCGTGCCCTACGATCGCGAGCTGGCGCGCGAGCTGACGGCGACGGCGCTGGTGCGCCAGGTCGCCGCCGCGATGCCGCTGCCGCAGCCGAGCGCGCGGCCGGTGGCGCGCGAGCTGCGGCTGCGCGTGG
>JAGQIK010000003.1 GCA_020431405.1 Myxococcales bacterium | reverse complement strand
GTAGGCCGACGTCACGCGGGCGGCCTTCTCGGCGCCCTGGTTGTAGTTGGTGTTGGTGTTGACGTCGTAGACGAAGGGCTTGCCGTGCTCGTCCTCGACCATCTCGAAGGCGGCGACGTGGATGTCGTGGGCCTGCATCAGCTCGACGAAGCGTGGCACGAGCTCGTGCGTGAAGCCGTCGAGCACACGAAATCGCGGGCCTTGGCTGATGTCGATCTCGCAGGCGTCAGCGGGGCAGAGCTCGAACCCCGCCGAGGTGTTGACGCGCACGGCGTAGACCAGCTCGCGGCCGATGAGCTCCACGCGCGTGATGAACGGCTCGGCCGCGCGCACGTAGCGCTGCACGAGCAGCACGCCGTCCGGCGAGAGCGCCATCAGCGCGTCGTCGTCGAGCTCGGCGAGGTGCTCGGCGAAGGTCTCGAGATGGTCGAAGCGCCGCACGCCGACGCCGGTGCCGCCGCGGTTGGGCTTGAACACGAACGGCACGCCGAGCTTGTCGGCAGCCGCCATCAAAGACTCGCGCGAGGTCGCCGCCACCGTCTGCGGGGTGTCGATGCCCGCCGCTTCGAGCGCCACCGCCTGAGCGACCTTGCTCAGCTCGATGGCCAGCGCGCGGCGTCCGTTGAGCACGCGACAGCCGCGCGCCTCGAGGTGCTCGAGCAGACAGGCGCAAAGCTCCTGCGAGCGGCCGTGGCCTCGCGTGTGCGCCGAAGCGCTCATGCGGCTGTAGTAGACGTTGCCGCCAGGCGCGCTCGTCAGATCGACGCTGGTGTGCTGCTCGAGATGCCAGTCCTCGAAGACCGCTCCGCGGCGCTCGAGCGCCTCGCGGATCGGCGCGGTCCAGGCGTCGTTCTCGTGGATGATGGTGATCGCGGCTTTTGACATTCCCGTCTCGTAACGCGCTTCGAGGGCGCCGAGAGGGTTGATGTTACCTTTTTTGGACATCGGCAACTGCCGGCGCGAGCCAGAGCGTAAGCGATTGCAATCGCTTATCAATCACAGGCGGTCGGCGAGCTGCTGTGGCACCGCGGGTGCATCACAGCGGGGCCATGGCCAGCAAAGATACGCGACACGCGCGGCAGATCTTCATAGCCGTCGGCGTGGTGATCATCGCCGTCGCCGTCCTCCAGAGCTTCGCCATCCCGGACACGTACGGAAAGTACGGCCACTTCCGCGGCGCCGCTGTCGCCGAGGCGAAGAAGCGCGCGCCGCGACACGTCGGCAGCGCGGCGTGCGCCAAGTGCCACGCCAAGCAAGCGCGGCTGCGCGCCAAGGACGCCCACGCCCACGTGCAGTGCGAGACCTGCCACGGGCCCGGCTACAAGCACTGGCGCGGCAAGAAGAAGATCGCCGACATGCCGACGCCCAAGGGCAAGCGCCTCTGTCTGACCTGCCATCAGGTGCTGGCGGCGCGGCCGAGCTCGTTTCCGCAGATCGAGGTTGCCGCCCACTACAAGCTGGTCTCGGTGAAGGACACGTCGATCAACTGCACGACCTGTCACGACCCGCACGAGCCGCTGTTCATGGACCGCGACCTGCGCAGCGCGCGGCTGCATCCGGTGGTCCATCGCTGCCGTGACTGTCACGCCGGCTCCAAGCGCAGCGCCGAGACTACGAAGAAGCCAGAGGGCCACCCGGCGATCTTCAGCTGCGACTACTGCCACAAGAGCATCGTCAAGGACTTCGCCAACCGCACCCACAAGAAGGTGCGCTGCACGACCTGCCACATCTTCTTCCGCGACTCGGCGTTTGCCGGCCGCATCATCCGCGACACCGACCCGCGCTTCTGTCTGCTCTGTCATCAGAAGGGCAAGTTCCGCCGCGCCAAGGGGCCGCCGCAGATCGTGTGGCCCAAGCATCGCGCCGACAACGGCGACGAAGAGGACAAGAACAAGGTCTGCATCGACTGCCACCGCGACAACATCCACGGCAAGGGCCACGCGCGCGCCGCGGTGGGCGACGTCACGCCCGCGAGCCTGCCCGCAGCAGCTGCAAGCCAGCCGGCCAAGAGCGACAAGAAGCCCGACAAGAAGGGCGACAAGAAGCCCGCGAAGAAGGCCGACAAGAAGGGGGCGAAGTGATGAGCAACGAGACCGCAAAACCGGCGCCTGCCAAGCGCCGCCGTCCCCTAGGGCGCCGTCAGGTCCTCAAGATGTTGGCCGCCACGCCGCCGATCCTGCTGCTGTCCAATTGCCAGCCCATCGCGTCGGCCGACGAAAAGAAGAAGGCCGACGCCAACGGCTACGACTGGAGCAAGCATCACTGGGCCTACGCCGTCGACATCTCCAAGTGCATCGGCTGCAACGCCTGCATGCGTGCCTGTCGCAAGGAAAACGACGTCCCGGCCGGCTACCACCGCACCTGGGTCGAGCGCTACCGCATCGACAAGAAGGGCAAGGTTTCGGTGGATGTCGCGGCCAGCGACGACCACGTCTTCAAGCCGGTGGACGACAAGGACACCGCCACGTCGTTCTTCGTGCCCAAGCTCTGCAACCACTGCAGCAAGTCGGTGTGCAGCCAGGTCTGTCCTGTCGGCGCCTCGTATCACACCAAGGACGGCGTGGTGCTCGTAGACGAGAAGCACTGCGTCGGCTGCGGCTACTGCGTGCAGGCCTGTCCCTACGGCTGTCGCTTCATCAACCCGAAGACGCACGTCGCCGACAAGTGCACGCTTTGCTACCACCGCATCACCAAGGGCATGCTGCCGGCCTGCGTTCAGGCCTGCCCGCGCGAGGCGCGCGTGTTCGGCGACCTCAACGACCCCAAGAGCAAGCTCAACACGCTGCTCAAGCAGAACAGCCACCGCGTGCTGCGCCCCGAGCTGGGAACGCACCCCGAGTGCTTCTACTTCAACCTGCATTCGGAGGTGGTGTGATGAGCTTCGTCTTCCCCAACGAAGTCAACGTCACCTGGTCGGTGATGATCGTGCTCTATCCGTACATCACCGGGTTGGTCGCCGGCGCCTTCATCGTCTCGGCGCTCTACCACGTCTTTGGCCGCAAGGAGCTCGAGCCGGTGGCGCGCTTCTCGCTGGCCTCGGCGTTCGTGTTCCTGCTCTTCGCGCCGCTGCCGCTGTTGATCCACCTCGGCCACCCCGAGCGCGCGCTCAATATCATGATCACGCCGAACTTCACGTCGGCGATGGCGGGCTTCGGCTACATCTACACCGCGTACCTGATCCTGGTGATCCTCGAGATCTGGTTCGTAATGCGCTCGGACTTCATCAAGCGCGCACAGGGCAAAGGCTTCCTCGCCGCCGTGTGCCGAGCGGTGTTGCTCTTCAACACCTACGAGAGCGCCGAGAGCAAGCGCATCGACCATCGCATCGCCAAGATCCTCGCGGCTATCGGCATCCCCATGGCGTGCCTGCTGCACGGCTACGTTGGCTTCCTGTTCGGCTCGCTGAAGGCCAATCCGTGGTGGTCGACACCGCTGATGTTCGTGATCTTTATCTTCTCGGCGATCGTCTCGGGCATCGCCGTTCTGATCTTCCACTACCACGTGGTGAGCTGGATCAACGGCTGGAAGGTCGACCAGGAGTGCGTGCGCTCGCTGAGCCGCTACCTGTGGGGCTTCATGATCGTCGCCGTCTCGCTCGAGCTGCTCGAGGTGCTCTCGGTGGCTTACAAGCAGACTCACGAGTGGGAGATCCTCTCCAAGCTGATCAAGGAGCGGCTCTGGCTGACCTACGTCGTGCTGCAGTTCGGCACCTTCTC
>JAGQIK010000129.1 GCA_020431405.1 Myxococcales bacterium | reverse complement strand
TCGGGCGGCGCCGTCGTGTTGTGCCGAGGCTACGTTTGCGTTTGACGTGCCTCGCCGGCGCCGCTATGTTGCGCTGCATCATGATCGGCATCGCAACGCCGCGTACGTGGAGCCCCTCGATGCGCCTGCTGAATGTGGCAATAGCCGCGGTTATGGTCTGTGGCTGCTCTGACGGCGATTTCTCCGATGTCAGCGCCGACACGGGCGTCGTTTCGCAACGCGACACGAGCGATGCTGCGCCGCAGCAGGATGTCCTTGCCTCGGACAGCACGTCGGCCGATGGCGCGCCGCCGGCCACCGACGCCGCGCCCGCCAAGCCCGGCAGCTTCTCCGAGGTGCCCAGCTTCGGAAACAATCCCGGCGCCTTGCGCATGTTCCTGTACACGCCGAGCACGCCGCGCGCCTCGGCCCCGCTGGTCGTGGTGCTGCACGGCTGCGAGCTCGACGCGCAGAACTACGCCTATCACGCCGGCTGGAACACGCTCGCCGACGCCCACGGCTTCTACGTCGTGCTGCCGCAGCAGAGCGCGAGCAACAACCAGAACCGCTGCTTCAACTGGTTCGCCGCTGGCGACACCCAACGTGGGAGCGGCGAGGCAGGCTCCATCGCGCAGATGGTGACGTACATGCGCGACCACTACGGCGTCGACAGCAAGCAGATCTACGCCAGCGGCATGTCGGCCGGCGGCGCGATGGTGGCGGCGCTGCTCGCTGCCTATCCCGATGTCTTCGCCGGCGGCGCGATCTCGGCCGGCGTGCCCTATGGCTGCGCCAGCAGCGTCTTCGAGGCCTTCACCTGCATGGACGGCGTCGACCAGAGCGCCTCGCAGTGGGCCGCCGAGGTGCGCGCCGCCGACTCCAGCTACAGCGGCCCATATCCCAAGGTCGCGCTATTTCACGGCAAGTCCGACACGCTGGTCGCCTACGCGAACCTCGCCGAGCTCGTCGAGCAGTGGACTGCCGTGCACGGCGCCGACCAGACGCCCGACGAGACGACGGCCATCGGCGCGCACCAACGCCTGCGCTTCAAGGACGCCAAGGGGCAGGTGGTCGTCGAGGCTTACCAGCTCAGCGGCATGGACCACGGCCTCGCCATCGATCCCGCCGAGGGCGGCGTGGCAGGCTACGGCGTCTTTCACCCGGTCCACGTCTGGGCGCCCGCCCGCGCCATCGCCCTGTGGGGCATCCAGTAGCAGCGCCGCCCTTCCTCCCCGCTCGTTCGTTGCCACCGCGGGCCACCTGACCGATAGCGGCCCCCTTGACGCGTGCACTACTATCTAAGGGCACACATGCGTCTTAGGCTGGCACTCCTCTTCGCCGCGGCCCTCAAGCGAGCGCGCCGCGACGAGAGCGGGCAGGCGGTCGTCGAGTCGGCGATCGTCATCCCGCTGATGACCTTCCTGATCCTCGGCGTGATCCAGCTGGTCATGATGCAACACGCCAGGATCATGACGGAATATGCTGCGTTCAACGCGGCGCGCGCCGGCATCGTGTGGAACGCCGACCGCATCATCATGGAGAACGCGGCGATCATCTCGCTGATGCCGACCTACGAGGGCCTGATGGACCAGGCCGACATCGGCAATCCAGGCCAGATGCTCAAGCGCATCCTGCAGCGCGCGCTGCTCTATCAGGTCAACCGCCGCCTGCCACAGGCCATCGACCTGATGAAGAACGGCGCCGGAAAGCTGATCAGTCAGATACCCATCGGAGGCACCGTCGGGGGCAAGGTCAAAGACCTGCTCAACGACGGCAAGGACAAGGTCCTCGACATCGCCGAGAAGGCCGCCGACTTCGCGCTGCAGCAGGCGATCACCGGCGCGCTCGGCGCCGACGACGATCGCCTCGTCACCGTCACCATCCTCAACCCCAGCGCCGGCATCGCCGGGCCGCTCGGCCTCGGCAACCTGCAGGGCATCCTCGGCGGCACCTTCGGCCAGCGCGGGCGCGAGATCGACTTCGACGACTTCAGCCAGCGCGCAGCCAACCGCCTCACGATCCGCGTGCGCTACCTTTATATGATGCGCGTGCCGTTCGCCAACTGGGTCATCCACCAGGCCTGGCTCGCTGGCCGCGCCGGCAAGCAGCTCTACGGCGCGATCTGGAACCCACAGCAGTTCGCGCCCGGCGAGACCGGCTTTCGCACCGTCTCTCCAGTGACCGCCAACTCGCCCTTCGATCCGCTGCTGCGCAAGCTCGACGCGCTCGGCCAGCAAGGCATCTACATGGTGCCGATGACGGCGAGCTACACCATGCGCATGCAGAGCAACCCCTACAAACAAAGCCTGCAGGTGCGCTGATGGGCGGTAGGGAACAAACAGCAACGTTGACGGCGCTCGCGTCGAGCACTCTGCCCAGCGGCGAGAGCGCCCGCTCATCGCGGCAACCACGCTCATCGAGCGTCGGCGGCGGCAGCCGCCGGAGCGAGTCTTATCGGGAGGAAGCGAGCGCAGCGAGCGCCGATATAGCGAAGCGATGCGCCGCGAAGCGGCGCCCAAGAGAGCATGGCCAAGCGCTGCCCATGGCGGCCTTCGGCATCTTCGCCATGTGCCTCGGCGTGATCGCCACGCTCAACCTCGGGCAGGCGGTGCACCAGAAGATCAAGCTGCAGAACACGGCAGACTCCGCGGCCTACACGCTCGCCGCCATGGAAGCGCGAACCTTCAACTACATCGCGTTCCTCAACCGCGCCCAGATCGCCCACTACAACACTGCGATGGCCGTGCAGAGCTACATGACGTGGGTCGGCTTCTACGTCTCGCTCTTCGGCACCGCCTCGGACCTGCTGAGCAGCTTGCGCAACGCCTTCGAGCGCGGCTTGCAGTTCCCTTACCCGACGAACATTCCGTGGGTCGCCGCCAGCGCGGTCTACGCGATCTTGCAGGCCTGGTCGCGCGTGCTCGACGCGTTCAAACGGGCTGCCATCCAGTTACGCAACGCGGCTGATCGCATCGGCCACGAGTTCGTGGAGGCGATGGCCATATTCAACGCCCGGGCGGTTTGGCAAAGCCAATTCGCCCGGGCGGGCCTGCTGAACACGCACATCCTGACAGGGATGCAGGCGTACATCGAGAAGCTGGACAAGGACATCAGCTTCAAGAACGGCAAGAGCGCGCTGCTCAATTGGCTCGTCAACTCGGCGCTCAACTCGCTCGAGTATTACTCCGCCTTCGACAAGGCGGCGGGGCTCAACCCGTTCATCTTCTCGGCGCTGCAGGACTGGCCCAAGCTCGCGGCCAACGACTACATGATCAAGGGCGGCGGCGGTGCCGGCGGCATCGGCGGCAGCCTCGGCGGCGCCGTGGGCGGCAACGTCGGCTCGCAGGTCGGCGGCGCCGCGGGCGGCGCGGCCGGCGGCAGTCAGAAGAGCAGCCCGACCGATGCGATCAAGATCATGACGGAGCTGACCAACGCCACGCGCACGCCGGACTTCGTCTCCAACCGCAGCAGCACCGCCATGTCCAACGCCACTGGCTTCGTGCAGGTCTTCGGCACCAAGTTCGGCTCCACGCGCATGACCGAGTCGGGGACCATGCGCGGCGCGATGATCCGCGCCATCTCGAGCGAGCAGTCCTACAAGGAAGGCAAGTACCTCTCGTCGCACGACTACATCCTCACCGGCACGGGCTTCGGCAACGCCGGCCCATCACTCGTCACCTGGACGGGCACGCAGCCGCTCGGTGACGCCATCGCCGCCTACCAGCGCAACGGCAAGCACTGGCGCTACAAGGGGCCGAGCTCGTCGGCGAGCAACATCGTCTATCCATCGCGCCAGGACGTGGCTATCGCCTTCCCGCCGGTGACGCCGTCGCCCGGCACCATGGAGACGCAGAACCACGCCAAGTGGCCCGGCTTCTCGGCGTACTTCAAGTTCAACGCCAAGGGCGAGCGCACGTCCGACTACAACCAGCCGTCGACCTGGATCTTCCTCAACAAGAGCCACAAGGACTTCCAGACCGAGTCGGGCAGCCACTCCGACGGCCGCGCGCCGTGGTACGAGAAGTTCAGCTGGAGCAATGGCAGCCAGTCCGCCAGCATCGACACGACCATCGGCGGCAAGCGCAACAGCTACCTCTTCGAGGGCCTCAACGTCGTCTCGCGCGGCATGGCCTACTACCACCGCCCCGGTCTTTGGACCGAGCATCCCAACTTCTTCAACCCGTTCTGGCGCGCGCGCCTCGCGCCGATCGGCCAGAAGCTGCAGAACCTCTGGGACAAGTACGTCAGCTCGAACATCACCACCAGCTCCGACAGCGCCGTGGTGCAGGGCGCGGTCAACGTGCTGCGCAACGCGCAGATGGACCTCTTCACCGCCGCTATCACCAGCTTGGTGACGCACTGAGATGCGCCGCCTGATCCGCATATCACTGCGGCGGCGCGCGCGTGACGTCGATCCGCGCGGAGAGAGCGGCCAGGCGCTCGTCGAGTTCGCCATCGTCACGCCGCTGATCGTGCTCGTGATCCTCTTCGCGCTGTGGTTCTACGAGCTGGTCCAGATCAAGCTCAAGGTGCAGGAGGCGGCGCGCTACGCGGCCTGGGAGGCCACGGCCCACCCGCTGCACGACTACCAGTGGGGTCCCGCACGCCTCGGTCAGCTCTCGACGCAGTTCACCGTGACCAACGCCGCCGAGTCGATCCTGCGCTACGGCGACATGGACTCGTCGACGCTGATCCCGCTGTCCAACCGACACTTCGCCGCGTCGTGGACGCCGCCGCTGATCTTCACCATCGACCAGCAGGAGGACGCCATCTACGGTGGCCCGCTGGTCAACTTCCTGTTCGGCCTCGGCGCGACGCTGTTCGACGTGATCTCGTCGCTCAACTTCAGCAGCACCAACTACATCGCGCAGTCGCTGATCGCCTCGGGGAAAGACTACGGCGGCGCGCGCACGGCGCGCATGTTCGGCTCGCCCGAGTGGGGCTTCAACAAGCGCGGCTACATGCGCTCGCAGGTGGCCACGCTGGTCAGCAACCAGTGGTTCGGCAGCGGCCTCGGGCAGATGCTGATGCCCAACTCGTCGGTGCTGATCACCGAGCACAACGGCGTGCTCGCCGACTCGTGGCGCCTCAACGATCAGGCGCTGACCTATGGCGGGCTGACGCGCCCCGGCTACGCGCCGCAGAGCAAGCTCTATCGCCAGATCGACCGCATGTACTTCGTCAATCGCCGCACGCGCAACGTCGCGCGCATCTGGGTGCAGACGTTTCACGCGCTGGCCACGGCGGCCTTCTCGCTGACCTTCTCGGCGGCGAGCACGCCATCGGTCAACGACTTCCTGCGCCCGGCGGTCGTCTCGATGCCCTATCGCAACGCGCAGGCGGGCAAGGCGATCCTGCGCCAAGACCTGCCGCCTATCGGCCGCTACGACACCGCGCCGCACCGGCAGGAGTACGAAAAGACGCTCGGCCAGCGCGGCAACAACTTCATGGGCTGTCGCGAAGCGATGAAGCTCGGCTGCACCGACACGCTGTCGCAGGACAACCCCTTCGGCGACTACATCGTGAGGCCCAAATGAGCCGCGCGTCGTCGACCAGGCGCCCACGGCGCGAGCGCGCCGCGCGGCCCGCCAGCGCGCGTGCCGTCAGATCCCGCGTGGGACGCATGCTGCTGGTGCTGTTTGTCTGCGCCGGCGTCGCCGGCATGGGGCTCTTCGCCGGCGGCGAGCATCGGCGCGCCGTCGCCAAGCGCAAGCGCCGGCACGTGCGTCTGCCCGCCGGCTACTTTCCGCCCGACATGCCGCGCTACCCGGAGGTCATCGAGCTTCCGGCGGGGCCGAGCACGCTGCTCGGCGGCAGCAAGTCGCGCATGTCGTTCTTCACGACGAAAGACGATCCGCTCGCGGTGGCGCGCTTCTACAAGCGCTTCTGGCAGAGCCGCAAGCTGTGGGTGCGCGACGACGTGACGCACGTGGGCGGCGCAGTCTCGGCTTTCGACGAGCGCCGCAACCGCATGTACCAGGTGCTGCTGATCGTGCGCCGCGGCCGCACGGTGGCCTTCCCCTCGATGACCGAGGCGCCGCTTCGCGTGCTGCAGACACATCGCGTCGCGCCGCCGCTGCCGCTGATGGCCGAGTCGCGCGTGTTGATGGCGATGGAGAGCGAGGACAAGCCGGCGCGCGCGCGCATCGTGCTGTCGCTCAACGACGGCGGCCTCGAGGGCAACATCAAGCACTACAGCGCGGCGGCGCAGGCCAAGGGCTTCGCCTTGCAGCGCCCCAAAGAGCACGCAGCGCACGCGGCGCTCGAGAAGAAGCGTCAAGAGCGCCTCGGGCCGCAGACGCGCGTGCTGCTGTTCGTCAAAGGCAACGGCGAGGAGATCACCGTCAACTTGACGGCGCTCAGCAAGAAGCGCGTGCGCGCGCACATCACGTGGGTGCGCAGGTGAGGGCGCTGCTATCGGCGGCCATGCTGTCGGCGCTGTCGGCGCTGCGCCGCGACGAGAGCGGCCAGGCGATGGCCGAGTACGCCATCGTCGTGGCGGCGATCATGGGCGTGATGGTTGGCGTGGGCTTTACGTTCATGCCCGACTTCATCAACGCCCTGCAGCGCTACTACGACGGCTTCTACATCATGCTCAACTTGCCGATCCCCTGAGATTACTTCTTCTTCTTCTTCGCTGAGAGCGCGGCGAGCGTGGCGTCGAGCTCCTTGAGCACCGTGCCGTCCTGCTCGACCGTGCGCAGAAAGCGCATCAGCGGCAGCGCCTCGGGGGATCCGATGCGCCGCGTGGCCCTGACCAGCCGCGCGCGCGCCTCGGCCGGCGCGTGGTGGATCTGCTGCTCGATCTCGACCAGCGCGTAGACGCCATAGGCGACGACGCGATCGATGTGGCGCTCGATGTCGCCCGTGCCTTTGACCACGCGATAGACCGCCGCGCGACATCGGTGGGGCCGGTTGTCGTCGCAGGCAGCGGCCGCGAGGGCGATCGACAGCGACAGCAAGCAGGCGAGGGCGCGCTTCATCGCGCGCATGCTAGCACGACCCTGTCGCGCCTCCGCCGAGGCTCCGCGCGCGACAAAAACCCGTGCGTTCTTGAGGTGATGCGCCGCGCCTGGAGCCCCTCCGCGGCGCCCCATTCTCCTTGACACCTGCGTCAAGCTTCCCTACCGTTGCGCGACCGTTGCGCCTACCTATCTGTCCCGCATTTATCAGGCGTACTACCCGCTCGAGCTAATCCTGCGATGCCCCTGGACTTCAGCGAAGACTCGAAGCGACGCATCGAGCAGATACTGTCGCGCTACCCGAACAAGATGGCCGCGACGCTGCCCGTGTTGTGGGTCGCTCAAGAAGAATTCGGCCACGTCTCCGACGAGGCGGTGGCGCTCGTCGCCGACACGCTCGAGCTGCCCGCCTCGCACGTGCACGGTGTCGTGACCTTCTACACGATGTACAACCGCGAGCCCGTCGGCCGCTTGCACATCCAGGTCTGCACCAACATCACGTGCATGCTGCGCGGCGCCTACGGCGTGCTCGGCGCGTTCGAAAAGAAGTGCAAGATCAAGTGCGGCGAGAGCAACGCGAACTACACGTTGCAAGAGGTCGAGTGCCTAGCGGCCTGCGGCACGGCGCCCTGCGTGCAGATCAACGAGCGCTACTACGAGCCGGTAGACGTCAAGGACGTGCCGAAGATCGTCGACGACGCGCTCAAAGAGGCCAAAGAGCACGAGAAAGCGCGCAAGGCCGGCAAGAAGATCGAGGTCGAGCGCAGCAAGGCGCCCGCCAGCGCAGGCGCGCTCGAGCCACAGAAGGCCGAGGCCGCGCCGGCGAAGGCCGAGCCCGAGGCAAAGGCGGAGCCCGAGCCGCAGCCGAAGCCCGAGCCCGAGGCGAGCGCGCCCGAGCCGAAGATCCTCGAGGGCAAGACGCTCAGCCAAGAGACCGCCGACAGCATGGCCAAGACCATCGTGCCGGTGGATCACTCGCCGACAGTTGTCGACGAGCCAGCAGTGGCCGAGCCGGCGCCCGAGATCGAAGCCGCCGACACGCCCGCCGAGCGCGAGCGCGTCAAGACCATGCTCGGCATGATCCCGCCCGAAGGCTCGGGGCCTGAAGACGAGCCCAAGCGCAGCGCCACGGCCGAGATTCGCGCGGCCGCCGCCGCCGCCGCGCCGTCGCCGACCCGCGAACAGCCGGCAGTGGAGGTAGCGCCCGATCGCAAGCGACCCACGGTGACCGACGAGATCCGTGCCGCCGCGGCCGCCGCGCGCCCGACGACCTCCGAGACGTCCACGGTCAAAGGCGAAGAGGCCAAGGCCGCCGCGGCGAAGGCGGTCGCCGAGCGCATCGCCCAGCAGCGCGAGGCGCTGGCGCGCAAGGCCGCCGCGCTGAAGACCGGCGAGCAGCCGAAGGTCGACAAGCCGGAGGGTGAATCGCAGTGACCAAGATCGTCACCCAGCACTTTGGCAACGAAGACGCCAAGGACATCGCCACCTACGAGAAGCTCGGCGGCTATCAGAACCTGCGCCGCGCCCTCAAGATGGAGCCGCAGGCGATCGTCGACGAGGTCATCAAGGCCAACCTCTGCGGCCGCGGCGGCGCGGGCTTTCCTGCCGGCCGCAAGTGGAGCTTCATCCCCAAGGACGCCAAGACGGTCTATCTCGTGGTCAACGCCGATGAAGGCGAGCCCGGGACGTTCAAAGACCGCTGGTTGATGTACTGGGATCCGCACCGGCTGATCGAAGGCTCGATCATCGCGGCGCGCGCCATCAACTCGCACTGCGCCTACATCTATATCCGCGGCGAGCTGTTCGAGGGCGCGCGGCTGCTCGACGACGCCATCGCGCAGGCCTACGAGCGCGGTTACCTCGGCAAATCGGTGGCCGGCAGCGGCTACGCCATGGATATGTACGTGCACCGCGGCGCGGGCGCGTACATCTGCGGCGAGGAGACATCGCTGCTCAACTCGCTCGAGGGGCGTCGCGGCTGGCCGCGCCTCAAGCCGCCATATCCGGCGATCAAGGGCCTCTTCGGCGAGCCAACGGTCGTCAACAACGTCGAGACGCTGATGAACGTGCCGACGATCGTCGAGCGCGGCGGCGACTGGTTCGCCGGGCTCGGCGTCGAGCGCGACGGCGGCACGCGCGCCTGCGCGCTCAGCGGCCACGTCAAAAACCCCGGCGTCCACGAGGTGCCGGTGGGCACGTCGCTGCACGACATCATCTACGAGTACGGCGGCGGCATGCTCGACGACAAGAAGCCGCTCAAAGGCGTGATCCCTGGCGGGACGTCGTTCCCGGTGCTGACGGCCGACGAGGTCGACGTACCGTGGTGCAACGCCATGATGCAGAACGAGAAGATCAAGGTCGTCGAGGTAGCGCCGGGCGAGCCGCTGCTGTGGGGCGGCGGGCGCCACCTGCGATCGGGCCCCGGCTCGGGCGCCGTGATCGTGATGGACTCGAGCACCGACATGGTCGCGGCCTGCGCACGCATCATCAAGTTCTACGCCCACGAGTCGTGCGGCCAGTGCACGCCGTGCCGCGAGGGCTCGGGTTGGCTGGCGCGCATCTGCGATCGCGTAGCGCGCGGTCAGGGCCGCGCCGGTGACATCGAGCTGATGGCCAAGATCGCCAAGGGCATCAACGGAAACACCATCTGCGCGCTGGGCGAAGCCACGGCGTGGCCGATGTTGGCGTTCCTGACCAAGTACCGCGAGGAGTTCGAGGCGCGCATTCGGAAGGCCGCCTGATGGACCGTCGCAAGCTCTACGTTTCGCTGCTGCTCGCCGCTGCCGCGCTGCTGCTGATCAGCAGCGTCGCGCTCGCGCAAGCGCCGTCGACCTCCGGTGGCGTGGCGCCGCACGCGCAGTTCTACGCGGGCAAGCTCGCCTCGAGCAAGAAGCTCTCGCCCCTCGCGATGCTGTGGGCGATGCGCGTGCTAGCCGGTCTGATGCTCGTCGGCGGCATCTTCACCATCGGTAGCCGCAACCCGGTCGTCGCCGCGCTGTGCTTGGTCGGCACGCTCTTTTGCACGGGCATCATCTTCTTGCTGTTGCACGCGACGTTCATCGCGGCGATCCAGGTGCTGGTCTACGCGGGCGCGATCATGGTGCTCTTCGTCTTTGTCGTGATGTCCGTGGGACATCCCGAACGCGAAGAGATCGGCCTATCGCGCGGCATCATCTCCAAGCTCATCGGCGGCGCTTTCGCCGTGATGCTGCTGCTGCGCGTCTCGCCGGTCTACATGAGCTACCAGCGCACGGTGAACGCGGCGGGCGAGATCATCAGCAAGGCGATGCCGCCGGTGTCGAGCAAGTACGGCAACGTCGAGCACGTCGGCAAGCTGCTCTTCTCGGACTACCTGTTTCCGTTCGAAGCGATCTCGATCCTCCTGCTCGTCGCCATCGTCGGCGCCGTGATGGTCACGCGCCATCGCCGCCGCGACGACAACAAGGGGGCGGCCGCCGCGGCCGCGTCGGCAGGGGAGGGATAGACCGATGACCATGATCAACGAGCTCTTGGTCTTCGCCGCCGTGCTGTTTGTGATCGGGGTTATCGGCGTCATCATCCGCCGCAACACCCTGATCGTGCTGATGTCCGTCGAGCTGATGCTCAACGCGGCGAACCTGACGTTCATCGCCTTTTCGCGAGCGCGCGGCGACGTGCTGGGCCACGGCTTCACGCTGATGATCATCGCGTTGGCCGCCGCCGAAGCTGCGGTTGGCCTCGCCATCGTGGTGGCCGTCTTCCGCTCGCATAAGACGGTCAATGTCGACAAGTTCAACTTGATGAAGCGCTAAGCGATAACGCGATGGGCCGCTCCACCTTCCCGCTCTACTGGATACCGCTGCTGCCGCTGTTAGGCGCCGCCCTCAACCTGCTGATCGGCAGGAAGCTGCCGCGCCGGCTTTCGCACGCCATCGGCTGCGGCTCGGTGCTCGGCGCGCTCGTCGTCGCCATGGTGGCGGTCTTCTACCACCTGTACCCGGCCTGGCAGGCGGCGCACGCCTCGGTGAGCCACGGCTCGCTGCCGCCGGTGCCGCAGATCGTCAACCCGCTGTTCGACTGGATCGTCGCCGGCAGTGTGAGCATCAAGCTCTCGCTGCTGCTCGACCCGCTCAGCGCAGTGATGATCCTCGTGATCACATTCGTCGGCTTTTTGATCCACGTCTACTCGACGGGATACATGTCGAAGGACCCGAGCTACGCGCGCTACTTCGGCTACCTCAATCTGTTTACCGGCGCGATGCTGATCCTGGTGCTCGGCGACAACCTCGTGTCGCTATTCGTCGGCTGGGAGGGTGTCGGTCTCTGCTCGTACCTGCTGATCGGCTTCTGGTTCGACAAGAACGGCACGCGCGTGTTCGGCGACGAGAACGCCAGCGCGGGCAAGAAGGCCTTCATCGTCAACCGCATCGGCGACCTGGCCTTCATCATCGGCATGTTCGTGATCTTCGCCGCGGTGGGCTCGCTCAACATCGAGGACATCGCGTCCAACGCCGGCAAGCTCGCGGCGGGCTACAAGCCCTTCGGCTTCGGACCGTACTCGCTCGCCGGCATCGCCGCGTTGCTGCTGTTCATCGGCGCCACCGGCAAGTCGGCACAGATTCCGCTGTTTGTCTGGCTGCCCGACGCCATGGCCGGTCCGACGCCGGTCTCCGCGCTGATCCACGCTGCGACGATGGTCACCGCCGGCGTGTACATGTGCATCCGGCTCAACTTCCTCTACATGATGTCGCCCGCGGTGATGGGCTTCATCGCCATCATCGGCGGTCTGACGGCGCTCTTCGCAGCGACCATCGGCATCACGCAGAACGACATCAAGAAGGTGCTGGCCTACTCGACGGTGAGCCAGCTCGGCTATATGTTCCTCGCCGTCGGCGTGGGCGCCTTCTCGGCGGCGCTCTTTCACGTCTTCACCCACGCCTTCTTCAAGGCCTGTCTGTTCCTGGGCGCCGGCGCGGTGATCCACGCGCTGCACGACGAGCAGGACATGAGGGCGATGGGCGGGCTGCGCAAACGCTTGCCCATCACACACCTGACAATGCTCGCCTCGACGCTCGCCATCGCGGGTGTGCCGTTCTTCTCGGGCTTCTTCTCGAAGGACGAGATCCTCTGGAAGACGTTCATCAGCGTCAACGGCGCGCCCGGCTGGTCGTGGATTCCGAGCGTGACCTACTTCCTCGGTCTCGCGGCGGCGCTGTGCACCGCTTTCTACATGTTCCGCCTCTACTACATGACCTTCTCCGGCCGCATCCGCGCGCCGGAGTCGACCATGAAGCACTTCCACCCGCCCGGTCCGGCGATGACCGTGCCGCTGATCGTGCTCGCCACCGGCGCCGTCTTGCTCGGCTTCATGGGCATGCCCTCGGTGCTTTCCAGCACCAACGCGTTTCACGAGTGGCTCGCGCCGGTCACCGAGCGCGGGCTTCACATCGCGATGGGCACCGGCCTTTTGGCCAAGATGGGCGCCAAGCCGGTGGTCGCCGACGCGACCAAGGCGCACAACCATGGTCTCGAGCTCGGTCTGATGGCGGTCTCGGTGCTGATCGCGCTGGCCGGCATCTTCCTCGCGCGCCGCTACTACAACAAGTACACCGACGATCAGCGCGAGAAGCTCGAGGACCTGGCCAACAGCTTTGGCCCGCTGACCACGCTCTCGCAGCACAAGTACTACGTCGACGAGATCTACAACTTCATCTTTGTCGGCGGCTTCAAGCTGCTTGCGGGCTTCTGCTATCGCGCCGCTGACCGGCTCGTCATCGACATCATCGGCGTCAACGGCACCGCCGCGGTGGTCGACGTCGTCGGCAAGCTCGGGCGCTTCTTCCAGAATGGCAACCTGCAGCACTACGTCGCGGTGATGCTGATCGGCGTGGGCGGGATCGTGTGGCTGGTCGGCCGGCCGCCGGCGCACATGAAGGTCACGCCCAAGGGGCCGATCGTCATCGGCCAGAAGGTCACTATCGACCTCACGCGCGACAACTACGAGAAGCGCACGCTGCAGTATCGCTGGGACTTCGAGGACGACGGCAAGTGGGACTTCCCCAAGCAGACGCTGCCGCCGAAGGATCCCAAGGCGCGCAAGCGCTGGCGTCCGGCGCGCACGTCGTCGCCGGTCGTCACGCACGTCTTTACGAAGGCCAAGAAGTACTCGGTGAAGGTCGAGGTGCGTGACCCGCGCTGGCACACCACGCGCTACGAGAAGGTCACGATCAACGTCATCGACCCCAACGCCAAGAAGAAGCAAGACGCCGACAAGAAGAAAAAGACCAAGAAGAGCGCGTTGCCGGCGAAGGCTGGTGGCGCGCCGCATGCGAGCCTCCAGACCGGCGGCCCTAACCGCGGGGAGGTGCGCTGATGCTCCTGCTCGTGGTCCTGCTGATGCCGCTTGCCGGCGCCATCGCCGTGATGATGCTTCCGCGCGAGGAAGACAATCAGGCGCGCGCCATGGGTATGGCGGTCAGCATCCTGACCTTCGTCGTCTCGCTGGGGCTGTTCTTCGGCTTCAAGCCCAACGCCGCCGGCATGCAATTCGAGATGAACCTGCCTTGGATCAAGGCGCTGGGCATCTCGCTGCACATCGGCATCGACGGCATCAGCCTCTTCCTCGTGCTGCTCGCCACGTTCCTGCAGCCGATCGTGATCCTGTCGACCTACAAGTCGATCCAGCACAAGGTCAAAGAGTCGATCGTCACGTTGCTGATGCTGCAGTTCGGCATGCTCGGCGCGTTCGTGTCGCTCGACATGTTCCTCTTCTACGTGTTCTGGGAAGTGATGCTGGTGCCGATGTACCTGATCATCGGCATCTGGGGTCACGGCCAGCGCGTCTACGCGGCGATCAAGTTCGTCATCTACACGATGGTCGGCTCGCTGCCGATGCTCGTCGCGATCATCTACATGTACGTCACGCACGGCAAGGAGACGGGGCACTACACCTTCGACTTCACCGTGATGGGCGGCTACGTCTGGGCGCAGCACACGCAGCTGTGGCTGTTCGCCGCCTTCGCGCTGGCGTTCGCGATCAAGGTGCCGATGTTCCCGGTGCACACGTGGTTGCCAGACGCGCACACGCAGGCGCCCACCGCCGGCTCGATCATCCTCGCCGGCGTGCTGCTGAAGCTCGGCACCTACGGCTTCTTGCGCTTCGCCATCCCGCTCTTCCCCTGGGCGGCGGCGGCCTACGCACCGTATCTCTCGGTGCTGGCGGTCATCGGCATCATCTACGGCGCGTTGGTGGCGTTCGCGCAGGACGACGCCAAGAAGCTCGTCGCCTACTCGTCGGTGAGCCACCTCGGCTTCGTCATGCTGGGATTGTTTTCGATGACGGTCGCCGGCGTAGAGGGCGCGATCTTCCAGATGCTCGGCCACGGTCTGACCACCGGCGGCTTGTTCCTCGCGATCGGCATCCTCTACGACCGTCGCCACACGCACAAGCTCGACGAATTCGGCGGCGTCTGGAAGCGCATGCCGGTCTTCGGCGCGCTGTTCATGATCTGCATGCTCGGCTCTGTGGGCCTGCCCGGGCTCAACGGGTTTGTCGGCGAGTTCTTGATCATGGTCGGCTCGTTCACGCACCAGACCTTCACTATCGACGGCGAGTGGGTGCGCTGGATCCTCTATCCGCGCACCATGACCGCCATCGCGGCGATCGGCGTGGTCTTCGGCGCGGCCTATCTGCTGCACCTGTTCCAGAAGCTGATGTTCGGTCCGATCCGAAACCCCAAGAACGCCTCGCTCAAGGACCTCTCGCAGCGCGAGATCTGGGCCTTCATTCCGCTGGTGGTGTTCATCTTCGTGATGGGCATCTATCCCAAGCCGTGGCTCTCGCGTATGGAGCCCTCGGTCAAGCAGACGCTGGCCGACTACAAGATCAAGTTCAGCGCCAGCGAGAAGCACGTCTCGGGGCCGCCCAAGCTGGTGACAGCGCTGTCGCCGCGTTTTGGTCCCAAGCGTCTGCCCGAGTGGCTGCTCAAGCCGAAGGCTGACAAGCCCAAGGCAGACGCGGCGAAGGGAGGCGTGGCGAGGCCGAAGGTCTCGGTGCGCAGACGCCCGCCGCGGCGGCCGCCGCCGCGCCTGCGTCGCGCGCCGCCTC
>JAGQIK010000128.1 GCA_020431405.1 Myxococcales bacterium | reverse complement strand
GCGGCGACGGGGCGGCAGGCGATGGCGCGCCGCTGGTCGTGCCGAGCCTGCCGGCGTTGGCGCTGACGAGCGCGCCGGCGTTCACGGCGGCGGCGGCGAGCGACGAGCACAGCTGGCCGCGGCTGTTCGTCGCGCAGCCAGGCCTTTGGCTGACCTACCGCCACACGCAGCTGCAACCGACGCCGCGCGTGACCGTGCGCGCGCGCGCTCGCGCGGCGGGTGCGAGCAGCTTCAGCGCTGCCGAGACGGTGATGCCCAACAACGGCTACCTCTCCGATCTGATCGTGCACGCGGCGACGACGCTGGCCGTGGTGGACACCGCCACGGCGACGGCAGGCATGTTCGTGCGGGCGCGCTCGGCGTCGGGCAGCTGGAACGAGGCGGCGCGCTTCGACTCGGTCAACGTCAGCGGGCTATGCGACCTGCTCGGCGGCGTGCTGCTGCCGCCCCCGACCAACACGCAGCCGCTGCACCTGCTCTTCTCCCATCAGCAGCACAACGCGATCTTCGGCTGCTCGCGGCGCGTGCGTTATAGCGCCGCGTCGACGGGAACGGCGGCGGGCGTATGGAGCGCGGCCCGTGACGTGCCCGGCCCCGGGCCGCCGCTGCGCGCTTTCTCCATCACGGGCCGCCTGCTGTATGCCACCAGCTCGGGGCTCTCGATCAGCGACAACGGCGGCACCAGCTGGAGCACGCCCAGCGAGTCGCTCTCCGACGCGGCGAGCGACGGCAGCCGCATCTGTTTCACGCAGCAGGCGCTCGGCCCGGGCTCGCTGTGGCAGGTGGTGCTCTCGTGCTCGGATGACGGCGCACGCACGATCACGCGACGCGTGCTGTGGCGCGACGCCGCGGTCGCCGTCAATCGTCGCTCGCGCGTGGCGCTCTTGGGCAACCAGATCGTCGTGCTGTGGGGCGAGGGGCAGAGCGCGTGGCGGCTCAGCGCCAGCCCCGATGGCGGCGCGAGCTGGACGTCGCCCGCGACGCTGCCCGCGGGCTCGGGCCACGAGCGCGACATCGACCTCGCGCTCGAGGCGACGTCGCGCCGCGCGGTGATCGCGCACGTGGGCAACAACACGCAGCTGTCGCTGATCCAGGCGAGCATCCCCTGAGCCGCGTGCAGCCGCGCAAGTACACCAGCGCGTACTACCGCGCGCACCACGCCGCCTCGCGCGACTCGGCGCGCGTGCTACTGCCGCGCCTGGCCGCGATCACGGGCGCGCCTGCGAGCGTGGTCGACGTGGGTTGCGGCGATGGCGCCTGGCTCGACGTGGCGGGGCGCGCGTTGGGTGTCGCGCGACGCGTGGGCGTCGATGGGCCGTGGGTGCAGCCGTTGGCCGGTGCGCTGACGCGCTTCGAGGCGCGCGATCTCGAGGCGGCGCGGCTCGAGCTCGGTGGCGAGCGCTTCGACTGGGCCTTGAGCCTCGAGGTCGCCGCCGACCTGCCGCCCGAGCGCGCGGGCTCGTTTGTCGCCGAGCTCGTCGCGCTGTCGGACATCGTGCTCTTTTCGTCGGCGCCGCCTGGCCAGCCGCACGAGCCGCATCGCAACCGCGCGTGGCCGAGCGCGTGGGCGCCGCGCTTCGCGGAGCACGGCTACCTGCTGGTGGACTGCATCCGACCGGCCGTGTGGGACGAGCCCGCGGTGGCGCCGTGGTACGCGCAAAACTGCCTGCTGTTCGTCGCGGCGGCGCGGCTCGAGGCAAGCGAGGCGCTGCGTACGGCGCGCGAGCAGGTGCGCGGGATGCCGCTCGACGTGGTGCACCCGCGGCTCGCGCAGCCCGCCTGGGACGAGCTGCCGCTCGAGCGCGCGCTGGGTGCCGTCCGCGAAGCGCTACGGCGCCTGCTTCAGCGCAGCAGGCGGTAGATCCAGGGGTGATGCCAGGGGTCGAGCGGCTGCACGTTGGCCGACAGTGCCGAGGCGCCGAACAGCAGCGCGCAGAGCGCGAGGCCCCACGGGCGCGCGACGAGCTGCTCGAGGGGCGGCGCCATCGACGCCAGCCATAGCGGCCAGAGCCACATCAGCCAGCGCGGCCCGATGGTCAGGCCGCCGTAGTTGCGCGTGCCGAGGGCGAAGTAGCAGACCAGCGTGATCGAGCAGGTGGCCGCCATACGGCGAAGCAGCGCGAGGGCGTCCTCGTCGTCGTCGAGCGGGACGAGCAGCGCGAGCGCGGCGCCGAGGGCGATCAGCGCCAGCACCACGCGCAGCGCGCGCGGCGTGGGTGGATAGGCGGCGGCGCCGACCGCGAGGGCGTTGACGGCGGCGGCGAGCGCGCGCTGCCAAGCGGCGAGCGCGGGGCTGCGGCGCGAGCTGCGTGGGAGCGCCATGCCGGCGCCGCTGAGCAGCAGGATCGGGCTCAGCGAGAGCACGCCGTGGTGGCCGATGATGAAGTTGAAGGCGTACGCGGCGCGCGGGCCGCGGCGCTCGATGCCGATGTTGCTGCGCGCCCAGAAGCTGCCCGGGAAGCGATACCACGCGTCGCTGAAGTAGGCGGGCAGCAGCCGGCCGAGCGCGATGTAGTTGGTGAGCAGCTGCAGCGCGGCGGGCAAGGCGCCGGCGAGCACGAAGGCCAGCGCGCGCCTGCGGTAGCGCGCGCGCGAGAGCAGCGTCGCGAGACAGCACGCGCCGAGCATGCCGGCGGTGAGCTCGACGGCTGCGGCCAAACCGCAGAATAAGCCGAGCAGCGCCACGCGGCTGGCGCTGTCGCGGCCGTCGACGAGCAAACGCGCGAGCAGGTAGAGCGCGGCCATCGACGCGCAGGCGGCCGGCAGGTGGTTGTTGATCACCACCACGTAGGAGGGCACGAAGCTGGCGAAGCAGCCGACGAGCAGCAGCGCGGCGCGCGCGCGTACGGAGGCGACGTAGCGCTCGGCGAAGCGCGCGAGCAGCAGCAGCGAGAGCAGCAGCGGCAGCCAGTTGAAGGTTAGCAGCGCGGCGCGCACGACGGCGGCCGTGTTGTCGCGCGGCGTCCAGCCAAACAGCGCGCGCAGCACCTTGCTCTGCGCGGCGATGAGCGTCGGCAGCAGCGTCGGCTTGCTCGAGTAGAACAGCCGGCGCTCGGGGTGCAGCACGATGTCGATGGTGCGCCAGCCCGGTCCGCTGACGATGCCGAGCGGCACGAGGTGGCTGCCCGAGCGCACCGGCGTGCCGATGGCGTAGGTGTTGTTCTCCACCAGCGCGCGCACCGTGCTCCAGCGCGAGCGGTCGTTCATGCCCAGCGGGCCGTCGACCATCATGATGCGCGCGAAACACCAGCCGGCGGTCAGCGCGATGATCACGACGGCGTAGGTCGGCAGTCGCAGCCGGCCGCTGCCGCCAGAGGTTTCGTCCGGCGCTACCAGGCTGTCCATCCGCCGTCGACGACGAGGGCTTGTCCGGTGATGTATCGCGCGGCGTCGCTGGCGAGAAAGACCGCAGCGGCCGCCACGTCGTCGGTGGCGCCCATGCTGCCGAGCATCGTGCGCGCGCTGTAGCGCGCGACGAAGCCCTCGTCTTGGCCGCTCTCGACGCCGCCGGGCACCAGCGCGTTGACGCGAACGCCCGAGGCGCCCCAGGCGGCCGCGAGGTAGCGGCAAAGCCCGATGATGGCCGCCTTGGAGGTGGCGTAGACCGCGGGCGTGTTGATCGCGTGGCCTTGGTAACGCGCGCCGTCGTAGAGGCGCGCGTCGGGGGCGACGAGGCCGTAGATCGAGGCGGCGTGGATCACGCTGCCGCCGCGGCCGGCGGCGGCGATGTGCGAGCCGATGACCTGCGAGAGCACGAACGCGCCGTCGACATTGACGCGCATCACGTCGCGCCACACCTCGAGGCTGGTGTCTTCGAGCGGCGCGAAGTAGTCCTCGGGGGGCGGCCGGTGGATGGCGAGGTTGCAGAGCACGTCGACGCGGCCGGCGCGCTCGAGCGTGGCGTCGAGCAAGGCCTGCACGGACGGGCGAGCGCCGATGTCGCAGGTGTGCGCGAAGCTCTCGCCGCCGAGCTCTTCGGCGAGGGCCGAGGCCGCGTCCGCGTCGAGATCGGCGACCACCACGCGGGCGCCGTGCTTGGCGAGCAGGCCGCAGACGCGTTTTCCGAGCAAGCCCGCGCCGCCGGCGACGATGGCGACGCGGTCGTCGAGCCTGAAGGCGTCGTTCATGGTCGTGTGTCCTCGCGCGCACGCGACATCAGCAGCTCGACGAGCGCGAGGTCGAGCGGCTCGTTGATGTCGATGGCGCGTTCGCGGGCGACGACGTGCAGTCGCAGCCCCGAGTTGATGACCTCGGCCGCCGCGTCGAGCTGCGCGCGCTCGAGCGCGTAGACCGAGCCGCTGAGGTCGAAGCAGGGCGGCGCTTGCTGGCGCGCGTGAAGCGGCGTTGCGGTCTCTTTGCTCAGCGAGACGCGCCCGTCGTCGGCGACCTCGACGATGTTGAAGTAGGGCGACTTGCTCGCAGGCGAGGCGGTCATCACGCTGGTGGCGTCACGGTCGGCGGCGAGCAGCGCCAGCGCGCCGCGAATGTCGTCGTCGCTGCGCAGCGGCGTGGTGACGTCGAGGTCGCACGCGACGTCGAAGCGAAAGCCCAGGCGCTGCTCGACGGTCTCGACGCAGTGACGGATGGCGGGCAGCTTGGGCGCGGTGTCGTGGCTCAGCGCGGCGGGGCGCGACACCTGCTGGTCGGCGCCGGCGGCGGCCGCGACGGCGAGGATGCGCGCGTCGTCGCTGCTCACCGCCACGGCATCGAACAGCCCGCAGCGGCGTGCTTGACGCGCGGTGATGGCGACCAGCGGCGTGCCGCCCAGCTCGACGAGGTTCTTGTGCGGCACGCCGGTGCTGCCGCCGCGCGCGCAGATGACGGCGATCACGCGGCTCATAGCGCGACCCACGTCGCCTCGACGGCGGCGCGCTCGGCGGCTCCGATGACGCGCATCACGCGCAGCGCGTCGGCGGCGCTGCAGGGAAGGCGCTCGTCGTCGGCCGCGCCGAGCAGCGCCCGATGCTCGGCGATGTAGACGTCGTCGGGCGCGAGCGCCACGCGCTGTGCGTGCGTGCGCACGCCGTCGCGGTAGACGGCGAGCTCGCCGCCGACGAGGTCGACGGCGATCGTCGTTTCGTCGGCGAGCACGCGCAGCGTGCGACGTGGCTGGTGATCGAGGTAGTCGAGCTGCACGGTGACCAGCGGGCAGCGTTCGTGCTCGATCAGCAGCGCGTAGCTGTCGTCGCTGTCGATCTGCAGCGCGCTGTGATGGCCGCCGCGCGCGGTCAGGCGGCGCGGCGCGCCGAAGAGCCAGCACGCGACGTCGAGCTCGTGGCTGAGGTCGCGCAGCACGCCGCCGCCGCGCGCGCGCGAGGCCGAGTAGACCGCGCGGTAGTCGCGCTCGGGGCGCCAGCCGGGCAGGTGCTGGCCCACCGCGAGGTGCGCGGCGCGCGGCGCGAGGTCGTCGAGCAGGCGCTCGACCTCGACGAGCAGCGGATGAAAGCGCAGGTCGTAGCCGACGAAGACCTGCTCGGCGTCGAGGCCTTCGGGCAGCGCCGCGGCGGCGTCGGCGAAGAGCGGCTTTTCGACGAGGACCGTGCCCGAAAAGCCGAGCGCCGCCAGCGCGCCGAGGTCGCGCCGGTGGGCATGGGTCTCGCTGGCGATAACGACGTAGCTCGCCTCGAAGTCGCGCAACGCCGCCTCGATGGTCGGGTAGGTCGCGAGCGCCGCGTGCGCCCGCGCGCTGACGGCGGCCACGTCGCAGCCCAGCTCGGCGAGCACGCGCGCGTGCCGTGATCCGATCGAGCCTAGACCGACGACGAGCGTTCTTGTCACGCGTGCACCTGCACGAAGCGCTTGCGCAGCAGCCGCGCGTCGAGCGGCGTGTCGCGCAGGCGGGCCACGATGCGTTTGCTGGCGTTGCCGTCGCCGTAGGGATTGCGCTCCGCGCGCAGCGCAGCCCGGTCGCGCGCGAGCGCTTCGCGCCACGCGCCGGCGATGGCGGCGCGATCGTGACTCACGTCGGCGACGTTGCTGGCGCGCAGGCGGCCGCGCTGTCGGTCGCCGATGTTGACCACGGGCAGGCCCAGCGACGGCGCCTCGATGAGGCCGCTCGACGAGTTGCCCACCATGCAGTCGGCGACGGCGAGCAGCTCGAGGTAGGCCGCGCGCCCGAGCGACGCGTGCAGCTTGCGGCGGCTCGGCCGGGCCGCACAAAAGGCCTCGAGTGCCGCCACGATCTGCGCCGAGCCGGGCTCGCCGTTGGGGTAGGTGGCCACCACCTGCGTGTCGAGCTGCTCGGCCGCCGCGAGCAGCTCGGCCACGCCGCGCGCGGGGGGCACGCCGGCGAGCGTCTCGGGGTGATAGGTCAAAAGCGACAGCGGAGCCGACGGGTCGAGCTGATAGCCGGCAAAGACCTCGGCCCGGGGGCGCTGCACGAGCGTCGCGAGCGCGTCGAGCCCTGGCTCGCCGACCGCTTCGACGCGCCACGGCTCCTCGCCCATCGAGCGGATGCGCGCGGCTGCGCGCTCGTGCGCAGGAAAGTGCAGGTGGCTCAGCTTGGTCAGCGCGTGACGGATGCTGTCGTCGATGACACCTTCGGTGATCTCGCCGCCACTGAGGTGCGCCAGCGCGATGTTGAAGGGCAACGCAGCGATGGCGGCGGGCAGCGCGTCGTAGCGATCGCCGAGGATCACCACCACCTGCGGCGTGCGTGGGCTGGCGTAGAGGGCGCCAAAACCAGCGACCTCGTCGGCGAAGGCGCGCGTGGCGGCCGCGTGCTCGCTGTCGCCAGCGCTCGCCGAGCGTGGCGCGATCTCGACGAGCGCGCCGCCGAGCCCCGCGCGGCGCACCTCTTCGATCGTCTCGCCGGCGGCAGGCGAAAAGTGCATGCCCGTGGCGAGCAGCAGCAGCTCGAGCGTCTGGTCGGCGGTGATGGCGTGCAGCAGCGGCAGCAGCAGGCCGAAGTCGGAGCGCGCCGAGCTGACCACTCCCACGCGTCGAACGTCGCTCACCGCGCGTCCTGCTGACTATCGCGCCCCACACCTCGACGATAGCCGAGAAACCAACCGTGTTGGGCGCCCCCGAGCGCGCGATAGCGCTGCGGGTCGTGCACGATGCCGCCGACATAGTAGCTAGCGGCACGTGGCGAGAAGCGCCGCTTGAAGCGCAGCAGCGAGTCATCGAGCGCCGCGCCGCGGCCGCCGCCGAGGTGCATCCAGCTGGCGCCCCGCGCGGCGTAGTGCTCGAAGGCGTGGTCGAGCAGCAGATAGTGCGCCGCGTGCGCGCGGCCGCGCTTGTCGCCGCCGCCGAGGTGGTAGTGCGCGATGCGGGCGGTGCTGCTGATAAAGCACATCGCGGCGATGACCTCGCCGTCCAGTGTCGCTGCCCAGGCGTCGCTCCACGGCGCGCCGAGCAGCGATGCGTAGTAGCTCGTCGGTGCCCAGTGGCGGGCATCGGCGCGCTGGCGGCCGAGCATGGCGTGGTGCATCGCCGCCAAGCGCTCGGCGTCGCGCTCGTCAGCGCGCAGCGGTCTAACCTCGAGCGCGCGGCGCGCCCGCGCGAGGTGGCGCCGCGCGCTGGGGTGGTACGCCGCGCGGCGCGCCTCGGCCGAGACGCCGAGGTCGACGATGACCGTCTCGCGGTCGCGCGCGAAGAAGTCGAGCCGCGCCGCCAGCGCGCGCGCGTCGATCAGCGGATGAAAGCGAATCAGCTCCGCCACGTGCCGCATGTCGCGCTGGCGCTCGCACCAGCGCTCGAGCCCGCGCTCGAGCGCGGCGAGGTCGTGCGCGATGGGGCCGCCGTAGCCGTAAGGCGTCTCGAGATCGTGCCAGCCGGGCGCGCCGCCGGCGTCCAGCGGCAGCGGGCGCAGCGCGGCGCCGTGACAAAAGCCGCCGTCGCCGGTAGCCAGCTCGAGCGCGTCGGGCGCGGCGTGCAGGGCCTGGTAGTCGGCACGGTAGTAGACGTCTTCGAGCAGCTCGGCGACGCTCAGCTCGCCGGCTTGGTCCGCGGCCATCAGGTCGCGGGCGATCACTTCGCCACGCTCGCGTCGACGATCCACGTCACGTAGCGTTCGCCCATGCCCTGCACGGTGCGGCTGGTCTGCTCGATGGTCACGGCGGCGAAGTCGCGATACAGCGCGCGTACCTCGTCGAGGGTGTAGAAGCGGTTGAGCCCGATCCCGGCGTACGGGCCGCGCTCGGCGCGCGCGTAGGTTCGCGGCGCCACCTCCACGCCCTCGCCGTCGCCCCACGAACCGGCGGCCACCAGGCAGCTGAACATGCGACCGCTTGGCTCGCGCAATCGGCCGTGCGCCCATCGAACGGCACGCTGCGCCTGCTCGAGGGGCACACACTGCAGGCAGGCGACGTCGAGCACCACGTCGAAGCTGGCTGCGTCGTAGAGCGCCTGCGACTCGGCGTCGGCGAGGGTCGCCACGCGCAGGTCGGCCTCGAGGCCCTCGCGCTCGAGCCGCTCGCGCGCGCGCGCGATCGCCACCGCCGAGCCGTCGAAGCCGTGGGGCGAGAACCCCTCGCGCGCGAGGTACCACTGGTTGGCGCCGGGGCCGCAGCCGAGCTCGAGCACGCGCACGTCGGCGCGGCGCCTGGCGTCACGCCCGTAGAAGTGGTGCGCCATGAAGCGGATCAGCGCCTCGCTGGGATACATGCCCCACTGGCGCTGGCGAAAGACGTCGTCCCAGATCGGGTCCCAGCTCACGGCAAGTCGCCTCGGTCGATGAGCTCGTCCGGCTGGTAGTCGCGCGTGGCGCGCCGCCCCAGCAGCGCGGAGAGCTGCATCGGCGAGATGCCGCCGGCCGGCCGCTTGCAGTCGAGCGCGTCGCGCACGAAGACCTCGCCGCGCGCGATCGGCCGCGCCGCCACTACGCTGCGCCGCGCCGCGCGCATCACGTCGGCCTCGCACGGTTGCGGTCGCTTGATGCCGTCGCCGAGGCAGCGCTCGACGTCGCGCAGGCGGCCCACCAGCTCGGCGAGCTCGCCCGGCTCCATCGACGCGCCGTGGTCCGGGCCGGGCAGCGATCGGTCGAGGGTCAGGTGCTTTTCGATGATCACGGCGCCACGCGCGGCCGCCGCCAGCGCCACCACGTCGCCGGGCGTGTGATCGGAGAGGCCGACGGGCAGGGCGAAGCGCTCGCGCAGCGTGTCGAGCGCGCGCAGGTTGGCCTGCTCGACGGGCGCTGGGTAGCTGCTGGTGCAATGAAGCAGCGTCACGTCGGCCAGCGCGCGGTCGGCGCCGTGGCCGCGGCCATCCGCCACGATGCGCAGCGCGGCGTCGACCTCGTCGAGGGTCGCCATGCCGGTGGAGATCAACAGCGCACGCTGCGTGCGGGCGGCGGCGTCGAGCAGCTGCGCGTTGGTCAGCTCGCCCGAAGGCAGCTTGAGGCGCGGGAGGTCGAGCTCGTCGACCAGGAAGGCGAGGCTCGGCGCGTCGAAGGGCGTCGACAGCAGCGCGATGCCCTCGTCGCGGCAGCAGGCCGCCACGCGCCGGTGTCCCGCCTCGTCGAGGCGCAGCTCGCGCAGCATCTGCAGCTGCCCGCCCGGTCGATCGCCGCGCGTGCGGCGCTGGTAGCTCGCCAGCTCGGCGTGCTGGCTGACGACACGTTCGGGGACGAAGGTCTGCAGCTTGAGCGTATCGGCGCCAGCGCGCGCCGCGGCCTGCACCAGGCGGCAGGCCAGCTCGACATCGCCGTTGTGGTTGACGCCGGCCTCGGCGATGACCTCGACGCGGGTCACACGAAGTACTCGCCCGCGTCGCTCGGTGCGTGCGTCTCGATCGGGCGCGCGCGCCACCAGTCGACCGCGTGCTCGATGCCGCGCTCGAGGGTCACCGTTGGCTGCCAGCCGGTGGCCTCGCGCAGGCGGTGCGCGTTGGCGACGAGCGCGCGCACCTCGCTGCGCGCGGGCCGCACGCGGCGTGCGTCGAGGGCGATCGGCTTTTCGCAGCCGCTGGCGCGCAGGATCAGCTGTGCGATGGCCTCCATGGTGACCGCCACGCCGCTGCCGGCGTTGTAGATCTCCAGCTCCTCGCTGTCGACGTCGCTCGCCGCCAGCAGCGCCTCGACCGTGTCGGATACGTAGAGATAGTCTCGGCGCGGCGAGAGGTCGCCGGCGCTGACGGTCTCGCGGCGCGGGTCGAGACACTGGCGCACTACGGAGGCGATGAAGGCACGCTCGCTCTGGCGCGGGCCGAACGTGTTGAAGGGGCGCACGACGGTGACAGGCAGCTCGAGCGAACGCGCGTAGGAGACCGCCAGCGCTTCGGCGGCGATCTTGGTCGCGGCGTAGGGCGACTGCGCCACCAGCGGGTGCTCCTCGTCCATCGGCTCGCGCTGGGCGCTGCCATAGACCTCGCTGCTCGATACGTGCACGACGCGCTCCACGCCGGCGTCGCGCGCGGCGTCGAGCACGTTGACGGTTCCCTGCACGTTGGTCTGCACGTAGCTCGTGGTGGCCTCGTAGGAATACGGGATGCCGATCAACGCGGCGAGATGAAAGACGCAGTGGTGCCCGTCGGTCAGATCGCGCATCTGGCGCGCGTCGCAGATGTTGCCGCGCCGGCGCGCCAGAAGCGCGCTCGGCTCGATGTCGTCGAGCCAGCGGTAGCTGTCGCGCGCGTCGTAGGCCGCCAGCGCGGTGACATGCGCGCCGCGGGCGAGCAGCGCCTCGGTGAGGTGTGAGCCGATAAAGCCATCCGCGCCCGTCACGAGCACTCGCCGCCCACGCCAGCGCGCGCCAAACTCAGATCCCATGCCCGCAGTATAGCCAATCGCCGCGGGCTGCTAGAGTCGCCGGGTGGCGCGCCTCTGCTTCCTGTCGGCTTCTCCGGTGCCGTCCACGGCCGCCAACGCGGTCCACACCATACGCTCGTGCGAGGCGTTCGCGCGCGCCGGCTGGGATGTGACGCTCGTCTGCGTCGCCGGCGACGAGCGCCTCTGCCCGAGCAGCGACTGGTACGACTACTACGGTGTCGAGCCGCGCTTCGCGATCCGCCGCGTGGCGCGGCCCGCGCTGCCCGTCGCGGGACAGCTGCTCTACACCGCGGGCGCGTTGTGGGCCGCGCGCGCGTCGTGCGATGTGGTCTACGCGCGCGATCGCCTCGCCGCCGCGCTCCTTCCGCGCCGTACCCGGCTTGTCTACGAAGCACACCAGCTCCCTCACGGCGTGCGCGACCGCATCGAGCGCGTGATGCACGCGCGCTCCGACCTCGTGCGCGTCGTCGCTGTCTCGCAGGCGTTGGCCCGCGATTACAGCGCGCAGTACCCGGCGGTGGCGTCGCGCGTGCTCGTTGCGCACTGTGCCGCGGCCGGCGACTTGGCGCCGCAGCCCGAGCCTCGCGGCGAGCGGCTGCGCGTGGGCTACGTCGGTCACCTCTACGACGGCAAGGGCGCCGAGCTCGTCATGCAGCTGGCGCAGCGCTGCCCGGAGATGGACTTTGTCGTGGTGGGAGGTGAGGCGGCGCACGTCTCGCGCCTCGCCGCGCGCGCGCCGGCGGCCGCCAACCTCACGCTGCATGGACCTCTGCCGCCGAGCGCCGTGCCGGAGGCGCTGGCCAGCTGCAACGTGCTGCTCGCCCCCTACGGCGCGCGCGTCTGCGCACGCGACGGCAGCGAGATCGGGCGCTGGATGTCGCCGCTCAAGATCGCCGAATACATGGCGGCAGGCCGCGCGATCGTCTCATCGGACCTGCCGCCGCTGCGCGAGCTGCTCACCGACGAGCGCGACGCGCTGCTGGTCGCGCCCGACGCGCTCGAGCGCTGGGTCGCGGCGCTGCGCAGGCTCTTGCAGCCCGAGCTGCGGGCGGCCTTGGGCGCGGCGGCGCGGCGCGGCTTCGAACAGCGCCTGACCATGCGGGCGCGCGCGGCCGCCGTGCTGAGCGGCCTTTAAGCTCAGGCGGCCTCGGCCGCGTAGCGTTCGCAAAGCGCGCGCAGCCTGATCATCGTGGTCTCCGAGACCGAGCGTTCGAGCGTGGCGATCGCGGCCTCGCGCTGGCTGGAGTCGGGCAGCTCCGCTGGCAGGGCCGAGCGTGCCAGCAGCGCCTCGAGCGCCGCCTCGTCGGCACGCGACCCGACAAACGCGGCGGCGCGCGCCATCGTCGGGCGTGGCGCGCGTAGCAGCGACTCGAAGCGAAGAGACATCACGCGATCATCGCCACGCAGCGTCGCGAGACTGTCGAGGCTGGCGGCAGTGAGATCACAGACGGCGCGCACGCAGCGCTCCGCTGCGCTCATGGCGGCGTATTCGGCGGCGTAGGGCGCCGCGAACCAGGGCAGCGCTTCGCCGTCGGGGCCGCGCAGCGTCAGCGCGAAGGCGCGCGGGTCGCGGCCGATGCGCTCGCCCCAGCCTCGCTCGAGCCACGAGCAAGCGACATGCAGCGGGTCGCGCGCGATGTGGATCACGCGCGGCGCCGGCCACGCAGCGAGGAGCGGCGGCATCGCGGGCAGCAGCGCGTGGGTCATCAGCAGCGCGACGCCGCTCGCCTCGTTGAAGCGCTGGATGGCGGCGTCGCCCTCCGCGAGCTCGCGGCGCGCCAGCAGCTCGTCGGCTCGTGGGCTGTCGAGCACGGAGGAGGCGTCGCCACGCCGCGTGTTGAGGTCGCGCCCCACCGCGCGGTTGTAGGCCAGCTCGTCGCCGTAGAGCGCGGCGAGCTTGGCGGCGACGTCGGCGTCGAGCAGCTCGAGCTGCGCCAGATAGCCCAGCTTCTCGATGATCGAGGCGTAGATGAACGGCTCGACATGCTCGAGCGTGGCGAGCAGCTGGCAGAGCAGCTTTTTGCCGGAACGCGAAACGCCGTCGACGATCAGCACGCGCTCGATGGCTTCGGGCTTGTTGTGCAGCGTGTGCGGCATCGTCGCTGACAGCGTATCATCGCCCCGTGAGCGGCGGACTCTACGAGCGGCTGTTCGTGCGCTGGTCCAAGCGGGCCTCACGGCGCCGGCTCGACGAGCTGATCGCCGCCGCCGCCGAGCGCTACGCGCTGGCACGACGGTCAGAGGAAACGCCGCTGGTGCTCAACGTCGGCGCCGGCGGCGCCATCGGCGCACTGCTCGAGCGCGCCGGGGTGCGCGCCCGTCAGGTCGACATCGACCCGTCGCGCGGCCCGGACGTGGTCGCAGACCTGACCGACCTGGCGCCCTTCGACGACGGCAGCGTCAGCGCGCTGCTCTGCTTCGAGGTGCTCGAGCACGTCGCCGACCCGTGGGCCGCCGCGCGCGAGATCGAGCGCGTGCTCGTGCCGGGGGGCCTCGTGATCGGCTCGACGCCGTTTCTGCTGCCCGAGCACGACGCGCCGGCCGACTACTATCGCTTCACACGTCATGGGCTGCGCCGCGTCTTCGAGCGCTTCGAGCCACTCGAGATCACCGCGCGCGACGGTCAACTCGGCGCGGCGCTGGTCGTCGCGCTGCGCCTGTTTCTCGCAGACGAGCGCAGCGATCGTCTGCTGGCCGTGCTGCTATCGCCGCTCTTGGCGCTGCTCTCGGCGCCGGCCGCCGCCCTCGACGGTCTTTTGCGCGGCCAGCAGGGCACTACGGGTTACTTCTTCGTGTTTCGCAAGCCGAACGCGCCGAGGGCCTGAAACGCGGCGCTGCTCGCTGCGAGCTCGTCGTAGCTGCCGCTGGCCACTACGCGCCCGGCTTCGAGCATCAGCAGCCGCTGGCAAATGCGCAGTGTGCTGAGCCGATGGGCGATGATCACGACCAGCGTGCCACCCTCGGCGAGCGACTCGATGACGCGCGCGATCTCGGCCTCGTTGCGATAGTCCAGCGCGGCCGTGCCCTCGTCCATGACGAACATCGCGGGCTCCTCGTAGAGCGCGCGCGCGATGCCGAGGCGCTGACGCTCGCCTCCCGAGAGCTTGGCGCCGTCCTCGCCGACGACGAAGTCGAGCTTGCCGGGCAGCGACTCGACGAGCTCCCACAGATGCGCCGCGCGCAGGGCGCGTTCGACGCGCGCGTCGTCGATCTCGGCGTCGTCGCGGGCGAACGCAACGTTGCGGCGGATGCTGTCTTCGACGAGGTAGAGCGGCTGTGGCACGCAACCGAGCCCGCGCTGCCAGCGCTGCCGGCGCGCGTCGTCGAGCGGCTCGCCGTCGACGAGCAGCGCGCCCGAGGCGGGCTGGAGCAGCCCGAGCAGCACGTCGGCGAGCGTGCTCTTGCCAGCGCCGCTCGCCCCGACGAGCCCGACGATCTCGCCGCGCCGAAGCTCGACGCTCACGTCGTCGAGCGCTGCGGCCGCCGCGCCGGGATAGCGGAACGTCACGGCGCGCAGCGCCACGGCGCGCTCGAGCGGCAGCGGATCGAGCGGGGCGGGCGACTCGGGGCGTGGCGCCGCGGTGTCTCCGGCGGCGAGTTGCTCGTGTACGGCGCGCACCGCGGGCGCGTAGTAGCGCAGCGTGGTCACGGCCTGCACGATGCGGCTCACCGATGGTGTGAGGCGCACGGCGGCGACGACGAACAGCGCCAGCAGCGGGACCAGCTCGCTCGCCGTACGTCCGGTGATGGTCGAGCCGAACAGCATGGTCAGCACCAGCGCCAGCGCCGCGAGGGTCTCGAGCACGTGGCGCGGAAGGGTGCTGGCGGCGCGATAGAAGCGCACGGCGCGGGCGAAGCGCTCGGCGCTGTGCGAGTAGGCGTCGACAAAGAACGCCTCGCGGCCGGCGAGCTTGACCTGCTTGAGGGTGCGCAGCGCGTGCACCACGTGACGGTTCATCTCGACGTGCTCGCGCTGCTGGCGCTCGCCGAGCCGCTGTGTGCGCCGACGCATCACGACGTGAATACCGGCGCCGGCGAGGCCGAAGACGGCGATGGCGCCAGCGGCGACCAGCGGCGCGAGCGCGATCAGCAGCACCACGACGAGCACGCCGACGGCGAGCTCGCCGGCGAGCGTGAGCACCACCTGCAGCGCGAGCTGATGCGCGTAGCGCACGTCGTCGTTGACGTTGCTGAGCACGTCCGACGAGGCGCGCGCGGCGTGCTCGATGTAGGGGCGCTCGAGGACCGCCCTCAGCAGCGCGCGGCCGACCGTTACCTGGCGCCGGTATACGAAGCGAAACTGCAGATAGTCGCGCAGCGCGAGGTAGCTGTTCTTGATCAAGAAGACCAGCAGCACGGCGAAACCTGCCAGCGCGAGGCCGCCGCCGCTGAACAGCCCGTACACCGCGGCGCGCAGGCCTCCGCTGCTGTTGCTGGCGCCTGTGACCGCGGCCACCGCGGGCACGACCACGCCGATGCCGATCGACTCGAGGGCGCCGCCGACCAGCGAAGCGACCACGAGCAGCAGCAACGTACGGCGTCCGCTGCTGCCGAGCAGCTGCAGCGTGAGCGTGATCGCCTCGCGGGCGCTGCCACGAGCGGGGCTCATCGCGCCGCCTCGAACACGACGAGACGGTCGCCGAGCAGCTGCCAGGCGAGGTCGGTGCGCTGGGCCACTCGGGCGGCAGCCCGAGCGCGGCTGTCGATGTCGGCGCGCCTGAGCACGTCGAACTTGGCGCGCGCGTAGCGCCGCTCGGCGCGCGCGCGGCGCAGCTCGTGCGAGCTGCCGCGCACGCCCGCCTCGATCGCTTCGCGTGCGTTGCGGGCGACCTCGGCGAGCGTGCGTCGCGCGCGGGCAAGCGAGAGCGCGCGCCCCAGGCCCGCCAGCTCGGCGCTGGCGCCCGGCTGTGCGGGCGGACACTCGCGCTCGATCAGTGCGTCGAGGCCGTCGAGGCCGGCGTCGCCATCGGCGAGGTCGCACAGCAGCTCGCGCGCTTCGTCGGGCAGCGTCACCTGTGACCGTCCGCCGGCGAGCGCGCGCCTGACGTTGTCGATGACGCTCTGCTCGTTTTCGCACTCCGTGCCGACCCAGCTGGCCAGCGGCCGCCGATGCGCCGTTTCGACCTCTGCTGGCACGTAGGTCAACACCGGGCAGCCCGCGAGATAGCCCTCCACCGCGGTCGTGCAGCCATCCTGCAGCAGCGCACTGCAGGCGAGCAGCCACGGCGAGACGGGGCCCTCGCGTCGCACCACCACGCGGTCGAGCCCGGCGAGCACGGCGTGATAGAGGCTCTCGTCCTCGCTCGGATGCGGCCGCACGACGATGGTGGCGTCGATCTCGTCGGCCAGCCTGTGAACCAGCTCGACACAGCGCGCGAGCTGCCGCTGCGTGTGGCCCCATTGGCGAACAAAGGCGAGCCGTCGTCGCGGGTCCGCAGCCTGGTAGTTGTAGCTCGCCGAGAAGATGCGCTCGAGGCTCGAGATCGGGTTGGCTCGCGCCGTAGTGGTGGCGACCAGCACGAACGGGCCGAGCTCCGCGCGCAGCGCGGCGGCGGCGGGCTCGTAATACGCGCGCAGCGGCGAGCGATAGAGCGCGAAGCGCGGGTGGCCGGTGACGATCACGCGCTCGGCGATGTCAGGGCGCAGCTGGCGGTAGACGTGCTGGTCGAAGCTTCCCCAGGCGCACAGCGTGTCGCGCGTGTCGAGGTAGGCGAGGGCAGGGATGCGGCCAGCCGCGTGCTCGCGCTGCGCTCGCGAGCCAGCGAGCAGCGCGCCCTCGTCTTCGAGGTGGGCCACGGAAAAGCCGCGCGCGCGCACGCGCCCATAGTCGCGCGCGCTGCGCTGTCCTTCGGCCTGCTCGCGATAGCCCTGAAAGAGCGACTTGCCGAGATAGACGCCGCCGCCCTCGAGCTGCTCGGCCGCCGTGACCACGTCGGCCGGCGCGCCGACGACCACGCGCCTTCCCGGGCGCACCCAGCGCGCGGCGAGCACGAGGCGCGCGTCGAGGTCGCGCGTCGTCGACTCCACTGGCAGTAGGACCGTGGCCGCCATCTCGCGCTGATGATAGTCGGATGCGGCGCCACGGGCAGCTTTGGCGCGGCGCGCAGTGCGGCAGGTTAGAATTGGCTGATGATGCGCCTTGCACGGCTGCTGCTGTACCGGGTCGCTCCCCGTGCGGCCGGCTGGGCCGTCGCCGAGCACCCCGTGGGCAGCGAGCTCGGGCTGGCGGAGCTGGCGGCCGTCGGGCGCGTGGTGCTCTCGCGGCGTAGCCTCTCGTTCGGCAGCGACATCGAGCGCTTCGAGCGCCGCTTTGGCGAGGTGGTCGCGGCACGCCACGCGGTGGCGCTGAGCTCCGGCAGCGCCGCGCTCGCGCTCGCTGCACAGCTTTTGCGCCTCGGCGCCGGCGACGAGGTCGTGGCCACCACGCAGACGTTTCGCGCGACGATCTTGCCCTTCGTCGCGCGCGGCGTACGGCTGCGCTTCGCCGACACCGACGCGGGTGGCCTCGACGTCGATCCCGCAGCCGTGCGCGCCGCGATCACCGAGCGTACACGTGCTGTGCTCGTCACCCACCACGGCGGCGTGCCGGCGGCGCTCGACGCGCTGCGCGCGATCTGTCGCGAGCGCCACGTCGCGCTGGTCGAGGACTGTGCGCACGCCTTGGGGGCCACGTTCGACGGGCAGCCCATCGGCGGCAGCGACGGCGGCGGGCGCAGCATCTGCTGCTTTTCGTTCGGCTCGCTGAAGAACATCACGACCCTCGGCGAGGGCGGCATGCTCTGCACCGACAACGCGCGCTGGGCTGACGAGGCGCGCGCGCTGCGCGGCTGGGGCGTGCTCGCGCGCCGCCGCACGCCGCGCGAGCCGCCGCAGATCGGCCGCTATCGCCGCGTGCCGGACGTCTACGACCACGCCGGCGAGAGCTGGGACGTGGACCTCGACGATGTCGAGGAGGTCGGCTGCAATCGGCGCATGTCCATCGCGGCGGCGGCCGTCGGCCTGGCGCAGCTTCGCCGGCTCGACGGGCTGCTCGCGCGCCGTCGCCACATCGCGGCGCGCTACGACGAGGCGATCGCGACCATCGATGGTCTGCGCGTGCGGCACGTCGACCGGCGCGCCGCGCCCGCGCGCCACCTCTACACCTGCCTCGTCGATCCCGACCGCGTCGACCGCGATCAGCTGCTGCAGGCGCTGCAGCGCGAGCACGGCGTGCGGCTCTATCTGCGTTATCTGCCGCTTCATCTGAGCGCGCTGATGCGCGCGCGAGGGCATCGGCTAGGCGAGTGCCCCAACGCCGAGCGCGTCTTCTTCGAAGAGCTAGTGGAGCTGCCGCTCTCGGCGCGCATGAGCCGCTTCGAGGTGGCACACGTCATCGCCGCGCTGCGCGCAGCCTCGGCGAGCGCGACACGCCGATGAGCGATCAGCCAGCGCCGCACGACGTGGTGATCGTCGGATCGGGGGCGGCCGGCGGCTGGGTCGCCAAGGACCTGAGCGAGGCGGGCCTGCGCGTGCTGGTGCTCGAGGCCGGTCCCGAGCGCGCGCTCGAAACCCTGAGCGCCGGCGACAGCGCTGGGGCGATGCTCGTCCGTCTGGCGCGGCGACTGCGCGATCGCCAGCCGCTGCAGCGACAGCATCCGGCCTACCATCGCCTCGACCCCGATCTCTTCGTCGACGATCGCGACGAGCCCTACGCGGTGCCGCCAGGCCGCCCCTTCGTCTGGATCCGCGGACGACAGGTCGGCGGTCGCACGCTGACGTGGAGCCGCATGACGCAGCGACTGTCGGCCGAGCAGCTCGCCGATTGGCCCGTCGCCTACGACGAGCTAGCCCCCTACTACGAGCGCGTCGAACGCTTCCTCGGCGTGTGCGGCGGCCGCGAGGGTGTCGACGACCTGCCCGATGGGGCGGTCGCCGCGCCGCCGGCGTGGACCGCCGCAGAGCAGCGCTTCGCCGCCGAAGTCGAGCGACGCCTCCCGGGTACGCGCGTGCTGCGCGCGCGCGGTGTGCCCGTCCAAGACGGTGACCTCCCCGCCGGGCGGTGGCCGCGCCACACCAGTCAGGGGTCGACGCTGCTCGCCGCCTTGGACAGCGGACGCGTCGAGCTGATCACCGGCGCCACAGCATTGGGCGTAGAGCTCGGCGAGGGCGGGCGCGCCAGCGGCGTGCGCTACCACGACGCGCGCAGCCGCTGTCCGCAGATCGCGCGCGCGCGCGCGGTGGTTCTCTGTGCGTCGACCATCGAGACGATCCGCTTGCTGCTCGGCTCGCGCAGCGCGCGTCACCCCAACGGGCTAGGCAATGCTCGTGGCCTGTTGGGACGCGGGTTGATGGATCACGTGACGGTCTCGGCGACGGCCGAGATACGCGGCGTGCGCGCCGACCACGCAGCGGGGCGCGTTGGCGGCGCCAACGGCTTCATCGTGCTCCCGTCGCAGATGCCGCGACCGCGTCGCTTCGCGGTATGGGGCGCAGCGGGGCGGTCGATGGGGGCGTTGCCGATAGCGCCGCTGTCAGAGCCTCTCGCGCAACTCGCCGAGCGCGTACGCCCCGCGTCAGCGCGGGTGCTTTTGGTCGCCCAGGGCGAGGTCGCCGCGCGCCCCGAAAACCGAGTCTCGCTCGATCCGCTGCGCCGCGACGCGCGCGGTGTGCCGCTGGCGCGCATCGAGTTTTCGTGGTCTGACGCCGAGCGCGCGCGCTTCGTGCGCATGCGCGCGTGCCTCGTCGACCTGCTCGCCGCTGGCCGCGCTCGCGTGCGCAGCATCAGCGGCGATCTCCCGTCGCCAGGTCTGTTCGTGCACGAGCTTGGTGGCGCACCGATGGGACGCGACCCGCGCGTGTCGGTGCTCGACCCGTACGGGTGCTGCTGGGAAGCGAACAACGTTTATGTGTGTGACGGGTCGGCGTTCCCGAGCAGCGGCTGGCAGGGCCCCGCGCTGACGATCATGGCGCTGGCGGCGCGTGTGGCCGCGCACCTCGCCGGCGAGCTGCGCGCCGGACGCTACTAGCGCCCTCGCAGCAGCAGCTTGACGAGCTGCCGAAGCTCGCCGTGTCGTGCCAGCCACAACACGGCGCGCGCACGCTCGAAGAGGCTGCTTTCGGCGTTTCGCGCGCGCAGCGTGGCGATGCGCGCCCGCACGGCGCGGCGATCGTCTTCGCGCATGCGGGCGGCGTGCTTGCGATAAAACGCGGCGACGCCTTCAGGGGCGTCGAGCGTCTGCGCGTCGGTTATTCGGGGATCGTCGTGGCGCCTGATGCGCACGGGCGGTTGTCGCACCACGCAGTAGTGCAGCCCGGCGTCGAGCGCGCGGATCAGCAGGTCCTTGTCCTCGCTGCCCCGCAGCTGCTCGTCGAAGCCGCCGAGCGTTGCGAACGCGCGCGCCTCGATGACGATGTTGGATCCGACGATGCCCGGGTTGCGGGCCATCAGCTGATCGACGGCGAGGTGCTCGCCGATCCGTTTGAATGGGCGCTCCTCGCCGGCGGCGTCGAGGCGCGTCAGCCACGAGATGCTCAGCGCCGCGCCGCTGTCGTCGATGGCGCTGACGGCGCAGGCGAGGTGCTCGGGTGCCCAAGCATCGTCATCGTCGAGAAACGCCAGCAGCTCTCCCGAGGCGTGACCGGCGCCGAGGTTTCGCGAGCTGGACGGTCCTCGGCGGTCGCAGCGCAGCAGCTGTACGCGCGTGCCGCAGCCAAGCTCGGTCGCCGTTCGCGCGGCGCCATCGATGACGCGCTGTAGCTCAGCTCCAGCGCCCGCGTCGTCCACCACGAGCACTTCGAGCGGCGGCAACGTCTGCTCGAGGGCGCTGTGGATCGCCGCCGGCAGCAGATGCTCGCGTCGATGCGTCGGTATCACGACGCTCACCGTCGCCTTCGCCGCGCGTGTCATCACCGTTGCAGCAGCTGGCGATAGAGCGCCTCGTAGCGCTGTGCGACGAGGTCGATGTCGAGCTGCGCGACGGACGCGCGCCGTCGCGCCAGCGCGTCACGCCACGCGGCCTCCTCGCCTTCGTCGAGCGCGCGTGCCCGGGCGAGCTGCGTCGCCAGCGCGCGGCCGAGCTCGACGTCGTCGCCGAGGTCATCGACCACGCGCCCGCAGTCGACCGCCAAGGTGAGGTCGGCCGGCAGCGTGTGGCGGCCGACCACCAGCGGCAGGCCGCTCGCGAGCGCCTCGAGCGCCACGTTGGGACAGCCCTCGTTGCGCGACGGAAGCACCAGCACGTCCGCTACGCGCATCAGGCGCGGCACATCCGCGCGCAGCCCGACAAAGCGCAGGCGCGCGCCGTCGGCCGCCGCTCGCGTCACGAGCTCTTCGTCGGTGCCCTTGCCGACCACCACCAGCCATGCGTCCGGCTCGTGGCGCTGCAGCGAGCGCCACGCGCGCAGCAGGCTGGCGATGCCCTTGCGCGCCACGAGCTGTCCGACAAACAGGGCCAGCGGGCCCGCCGGCAAGCCGAGCTGCGCTCGCTCGCGCACCCGCTCCTCGCGCGTGTCGGGCGGGCAAAAGCGCGTCAGGTCGACGCCGTTTGCAAGCAGGTGGATGCGCTGCGCGGGCATGCCCGCCGCGACAAGCTCATCGGCGATGCTGCTGCGCAGCGCGATGAACGCGTCGGCGCGGCGCATCAGCTCGAGCAGCGGGCGCGCCGCGCGGCTGCCGCGCACACGCGCGAGGTCGCCTTCGGCGCCGCCGAGGCTCTGCTTGAGCACCACGGGGCGTTTGACCGCGAGCGCCGCGGCGAGCGCGCCGAGGGTCGCCGACGAGAGCGCGTGGCCGTGAACGATGTCCACCCCGCGCGCGCGCGCCACGACGTGGCTCGCCATCGAGAGCAGCTGCGTCGGCTTGAGCAGCGCGCCGGAGACGGTGGCCACGCGAAATACCGGCACACCTTCGACGCGCTGATCGCCGAGCGGCTGATCGCCGCGAAAGCGCGTCGTGAGCACGCTGACGGCGTGTCCGCGGCGCTGCAGCGCGCGAGAGAGCGCGAGCGCTTGCAGCTCGGCGCCGGCGAAGTGATAGGGCGGAAAGCGCTGAGCGACCATCAGCACGCGAAGGTGCTTGGTCATGGCCGGCCTGTCCTAGGCGGCGTCGCTGGCGGCTTCGAGCGCGCGCGCCAGGTCTTCGCGCAGGTCGTCCAGATCCTCGACGCCCACCGAGAGGCGGATGAAGCCGTCGCTGATGCCGAGCACGGCGCGCTTTTCGGGCTCCACCGAGGCGTGGGTCATGATCGCCGGGTGCTCGACGAGCGACTCGACGCCGCCGAGGCTCTCGGCGAGCGCGAAGAGCGAAAACGACTCGAGCGCGGCGCGCGCCGCGGGCAGCCCTCCCTTCACGACAAACGAGATCATGCCGCCAAAGGAGCTCTGCTGCCGTTTGGCCAGCGCGTGCTGCGGGTGCGAGGCGAGGCCGGGGTAGATCACCTTCTCGACCGCCGCGTGCTCGGAGAGGAACATCGCCAGCGCGCGCGCGTTCTGCTCGTGGCGTTCCATGCGCAGGTGCAGCGTCTTGAGCCCGCGCAGCACGAGGAAGCAGTCGTTGGGCGACGGCACGGCGCCGATGCCGTTCTGCAGGAAGCGCAGCCGATCGGCGAGCGCGTCATCGCGCGTGAGCACGATGCCGCCGATGGCGTCGCTGTGGCCGTTGATGTACTTGCTGGTGGAGTGCGCGACGATGTCGGCGCCCATGGTCAGCGGTTTTTGGCCCCACGGCGTGAGGAAGGTGTTGTCGACGACGCACAGCGCGCCAGCGGCGTGCGCCAGCTCGGCGGTGCGCGCGATGTCGATGACCTTCAACATCGGGTTGGTCGGCGACTCGATCCACACCAGCTTCGCCCCGTCGAACGTGGCTGCGGTGAGGTTCTTCGGATCGGCGAGGTCGACGAAGTCGTAGCGCAGCCCAGCGCGCGCGAAGACCTTGGAGAACAGGCGGTAGGTGCCGCCATAGACGTCGTCGGAGCAGACGACGCGATCACCCGCGTCGAGCAGGTGCATGATCGCGTCGGCTGCGGCGCTGCCCGAGGCGAACGCGATGCCGTGCTCGGCCTCCTCGAGCGCCGCGACGCAGCCTTCGAGCGCCGCGCGTGTGAGGTTGTGCGTGCGCGCGTACTCGTAGCCCTTGTGCACGCCGGGGCTCGACTGGATGTAGGTCGACGTCTGGTAGATCGGCGTCATCACCGCGCCGGTCACCGGGTCGGGCTGTTGGCCGGCGTGGATCGCCTTGCTGCCGAAGCCTTTGATCGCGCGGTCGTCGGTGGCCATATCAGCGCTGCGCCTCCGTCGCGTCGCCGCGCGACAAGTACTCGATCAGATCGATGCGCGTGAGCAGCCCGATCGGCTTCTTGACGCCGTCGAGCACCACCGCGACGAGGCCCTTCTGGCCGAGGATCGCGCGCAGGTCAGCGACGGTGGCGTCGGCGCCGATGGTGCCGCGAAGCCCCTGCGCCACGCGCTCGACCTTGTCGCCCTTGCTGGCGCGCCCCTCGAGCAGCGCGTCGAGCAGGTCGGTCTCGTGCAGCATGCCCACCGCCTCCGCCGCGGCGTTGACCACCGGCAGCTGGCTGACGTCGTGCTCGCGCATGCGCGCGATGGCGTCGGCGAGCGTCTCGTCGCGCGTCGCCGTAAAGAGCCGCTTGTCGCTCTTGTGCGCCAGCACGTCGCCGACGGTGCCGAGCCCCTCGGGCCGCACCATAAAGCCGTTGTCGTACATCCACTCGTCCGAATAGAACTTGGAGATGTAGCTCTTGCCGCCATCGGGCAGCATCACGACGATGCGCTTGCCTTTGCCGAGCTCGCGCGCCAGCTCGACGGCCACGTGCACGGCCGAGCCGGACGAGCCGCCGGCGAAGAGGCCCTCCTCGCGCGCGATGCGCCGCGCCGCGAGGAACGACTGGCGGTCATCGACCTGGCGGATCTCGTCGAGCACCGTCATGTCCATGGCGCCGCAGATCATGTCCTCGCCGATGCCCTCGACCTTGTAGACGTGCGGCTCGCTTGGCTTGCCGGTCTCGAACAGCGCCTTGTAGACCGAGCCGATGGGGTCGACGCCGACGTTGCGGATGCTCGGCTTCTTCTCCTTGAGGTACTTGCCCGAGCCGGACATGGTGCCGCCGGTGCCGAGGCCCGCCACGTAGACGTCGAACTCGCCCTGGGTCTGCTGCCAGATCTCGGCGCCCGTCATGTGGTAGTGCGCCTCGATGTTCATCTTGTTGTGGTACTGGTTGATGTAATAAGAGCCAGGCGTCTCGCGGTGAATGCGCTTGGCCGTCTCGTAGTAGCTCTGCGGCGAGTCTGCTGGCACGTTGGTCGGGCAGACGACAACCTCGGCGCCCATGCCCTTGAGCGTGTCGATCTTCTCCTGCGACATCTTGTCGGGGATGGTGAAGATGCAGCGGATGCCGTTGACCGCGGCCCACAGCGCTACGGCGGCGCCGGTGTTGCCCGAGGTGTTTTCGACGATAAGCCCGCCCTCGCGCAGCTCGCCGGACTCGAGCGCGCGGTCGAGGATGTAGCGCGCCATGCGGTCTTTGACGCTGCCGCTGGGGTTGAGGTACTCGCACTTGGCGTAGATCTCGGCGTCGTCGGGGCCGACGAGGCGGCGCAGCTTGACGAGCGGAGTGTGGCCGATGGCCTCGAGGATGGTGTTCTGGGCTTTCATGGGCGGCAACGTACTAGCAGCCCTGGGGAAAGACAACCGGCTCGGCGCTAGATCAGAGTGACCACCAGCGCAGCCAGCGCCGCGATGAGCAAGAGCGGCGCGGCGAGCATCAGCGGGGCTAGGCTGCGGTTGATGCAGTGGGCCAGGTCGATGGGATCCAGCGGCTCTCGATACATTCTTGGCTCCAGCCCGGCGGCGTAGAGCAAAGCAGACATCGTGCCGTCCCTGAAGCGGCGCAAGGTGCCGATCCGCGGCGGCTCGACCGCAGTTTTCTGAGGATCGCAGCCTGGGCTGTGTCAGGTCTCAGGGCAGGCTCGACTGCGCGGCGCCGAGGCCGATCGCGGCCTCGCGCACCCTGGCGAGCACCGATTCGCTGACCTTGGCGCGCGCCGGCAGCTCGACGGTCAGCGAGCGCAGCTGTCGCACGGCACCGGGCAGCTGCGCGAGCAGCTGGGCCAGCTTGTCGGCGGTCTCGTCGTCGACGGCGTAGCCGCCGCCATAGGTCACGTGCAGCGCGCCGTCCTCGTAGGCGAGCTGCCAGCTGCGGAATGTCTCGAGTAGCTCGACCCGCGGCAGACCCGGGTGGCTTTCGAGGTAGCGCAGCGCGCCGGCGACAGCGTCGTTGGAGACCCCGAGCTGCAGAAACTCGAGCTGCTTCATCAGTTTCGCCGACTCGAGCAGCCACGCCCAGCGCTCGATGGCGCCGCCACCGCGCTCGACGATCAAGCGCCGCAGCGCCGGCACGCCGCGCGCCTCGCGCACCGCGGCGCGCCCGCGCTCGGCCTCCTGGCGCTCGTCGTCGTCATCATCCTCCCAGATGTCGAAGTGCAGCGCGGCGCCGAGCTCGTACAGTCGCCACGGGGTTGGCGAGGCGAAGATCGCGGCGGCGATGTCGCCGGGCAGCCCGCTGGCTACGCGCAACGAACGCAGCGGCGCGTCGCGCACCAGCGCCTCGGGCAGCATCAGGCTGTCGGTGATCTCGAGCCGCTCGATGGTGCTCCACTCCTGCGCTGCGAGGGCGGCGCGCGCGCCGGCCAGCTTCTTGCCCGTGGTGCGCAGCGCCGACGGAAAGCCGCGCCGAAACTCGAGCCCCTGCTTGAGCGCGACCGCGTCGAGCGGCCCGAGCCATGCGCGACCGTGAGCGGTGCAGAGCTCGCGCTCGCGCTTGCGCTGGGCGGCGCTCGGCGCGTCGGCGAGCTGGATCGCGCACAGCTCGCCGCGCGGATCGCCGAGCTCGGAGAGCACGTCGGCGTAGACGCGGCGCAGGGCGTCGTCGTCGGGCTGCTCGTAGATCGCCGCGAGTAGCGCCTCGGGCGAGCGCTCGTCGGCGGCGCCCCCGCCGCGCCGTGCCGCGCCCTCGCCGCTGCGCCCACCGGCTGCGGACACGGCGTCGCGCAGCCGCGAAAGCGCCGCGCGCGCCCCGTCGTCGAGGGCCGGCGTGTTGATCAACACGCCGCGCAGGTGCGAGATCGTCGGCGCTAGCTCCGCGCGCGAGCGCACGGGCACGCGCAGCGCGCTGCCGAACGCATCGGCGGCGACCTCGAGCTCCTGCAGCGCCAACGCGTCACCGTGGCGGCGAAGCAGGTTGAAGACGCCTTGCCAGGCGTGCGCGTCGTTCATGGTCGGGCTCGTAACCAGCGGCGCCAGCGCCAGCGCCAGCCGCGGATCCTCCGGCCACGACTCGAGCGCCTCGACCTGCGTGCGCAGGTTGCGCCCGTTGTCGCGGTCGAGCGCCTCGCAGAGCGCGCCGAGCGTTGTCGCCGCTTGCGCGGCGTCGGTAGGGGCCCCGGAGGCCAGGCGCACGAAGGTCTCGAGGCGCGCCGGCTTGTTGCCCTGCGCAAGCTCGTCGTGCACGGCTCGCGCCGCGTCGCGCTCGGCGACCTTGGCGCCTAGCGCGACGATCGCCTCCGTGAGCGACGCGGCACGCGCGCCGCGCCACATCGCGAGCAGCGCAGCGAGCGCGGCGGCGAGCTCTTCGCGTTCGACCAGCGCGCGCGCGCCGTCGATGT
>JAGQIK010000127.1 GCA_020431405.1 Myxococcales bacterium | reverse complement strand
CGACGCGCGGCTGTCGGGGCCGCTGGCGTCGCGCATCAAGCGCGCGCTGCGCCTGGTGGTGCCCGAGGGAACCTACACCTACACCAGCGCGCTGGTGGCGCTCAACATCGCCTTCTACCTGGCGATGTTGATGCGCGCGCACGGCGGCCCCTCGCTCGACGCGTTCAGCAAGGGCATCAGCTTGCCGGTGCTGATCCGCTTCGGCGGCATCGTGCCCGAGGCGCTGGCGCAGGGGCAGATCTGGCGCCTCGTCACGCCGGTCTTCCTGCACGGCGGCCTTTTGCACGTGCTGTTCAACTGCCTGTGGCTGGTCAGTCTCGGGCCGCTGATCGAGCATCACTACGGCCGCGGGCGCTTTATCGTGCTCTACGTGGCGAGCGGCGTGGCGGGCTTCGCCCTCTCGGCCGCCGGCCACTGGGGCTCGCCGGTCGTCAGCGTCGGCAGCTCGGGCTCGATCTTCGGCTTGATGGCAGCGGCCGTGGTGGCCGGATACGTGCGCCGTATCCCGGGCAGCGACGAGCTTCGCGGCGGAAACCTGGTCAAGTGGATCGTGCTCGCCTGCGTGCTGAGCTTCCTGCCGCGCGTCGACTACTTCGCGCACCTCGGCGGGGGCGTGGCCGGCGCGCTGCTGACGTTCTTCTACGCGCCGCGCACGCAGGTGCGGCGGCTGCCCGACCGGCTGTGGCTGCTGCTCGAGGTGCTCACCGTCGGCGTGGTCATCGCCGCCTTCGCCTTCGCCTGGGCCGCGGGCCCGCGACTTTGAAGGATTTGGTGAGGCTGCCTACATGTAGGCGGCCGCCCGAGTAGGCAAAAAGCGCGATCATCATCTATAATTCCAAGAAGGGCGGCCGTTTGTCGCTCAAAACAGACGTCTACGGCGAGCACAGGCGGGCGATCTGGCGCACACGCACTACATGAGCGACGAGGCCGCCTCAACGGGCAAGATAAAGCTGCACTGCCACGCGTGCGGGGCCAAGTACCTCGTGCGCGCCAACAAGGTGCAGGGACGCCGCTTTCGCGCCAAGTGCAAGCGCTGCGGCGGCATCATCGTGGCGCGCCACGACGGCGACGCGGCCTTCACGGTGCTGCCCGAGACCGGCAGCGGCCGCGGTCACCGCAGCGAGGCGCACGTGCGCCTCGACAGCAACGATCTCGATCATCATGGGCTCGATCATCATGGCCACGACCAGCATGGCCATGACCAGTACGGCCACGACCAGTACGGCCACGATCAGCACGGCCACGACCAAGACCATCACGACCACCTTCACGGGCACGACCCCTACGGCAGCCCAGCGGGCTACGCGCAGGGCGACGCGCAGGGTGGCGAGTGGTATGTCGTGGTCGGCGGCCTGCCGCAGGGGCCGTTTTCAGCCGACGACGTACGCGATGGGCTGAGCGACGGGCGCTTCACGCCGCGCAACTACGTCTGGCGCCCGGGTCAGTCGGACTGGCAGCGCCTGCGCGACCATCCGCTGTTCGCCTCGCCAGGCGGCATCCCGCCCGAGGGCACCTCCGAGACGCACGCGGCGGGGCCACGCGGCGTGCGGCGCGAGGCGGCGGATCCGTACTACGCGGGGCCATCGGAAGAGACGCGCGAGTCGTCGATCAACGACATCGACGAGGGCCCGGGCGAGATGGAGTCCGAAGCGACGCGGCTGCATCCCGCGCGTTGGGACGACCTGCCGCCCGCCGACGCCACGCCGCATCTCGACCCGCGCGGGCCGGGTGCTGGCGGCGGTGCGTGGGGGCGTGCCGACGACGAGCCCGCCTTCGGGCGGCGCGCGCCGGGCAAGCTCGAGCCGTCAGTGGACATCTTCGACGAGCGCAACTGGGCCAAGGGCGAAGGGCCGCCCGACGCCGGCCTCTACGCGCAGGGCCCGGCGACCCCCGAGCCGTGGGGCGTGGGCGAGCACCACGTCGGTGGCTGGCAGTCGGCACCGCGGCGGCGCGCGATCCTGCCTTCGCCTTCGCGCTCGATGCGCCCCTCGCCGGCCGCCGCGGCGGCTGGCGGTCAGGTCGAGTTCAGCGCGCCGCAGGGCGCGCAGCACCCGCAGGATAACTTCACGCGGCCGCTCGCCGAGCACGAGCGCGCGGCGGTCGCCGGCGGCGGCGCGCCGCAGATGTCGGGCAAGCTCTCGCGGCGCAGCCCGATGCCGTTGCCCAAGCCGCCTCCGCCGCCGCGCAAGACGCACGACTCGCTCTCGTGGATCCCCGATCCGGTGCCACTCGGCCCCGTCGCCTCGGTGGGCGGCGGCGTGGCGATGCCGTTTCTGCAGCCCAAGCCCGAGCCGTTCTGGACCACGGGCAAGATCGTCGCGGTGGCCGCCATCGGTGGCGGCCTCGCCGTGGCGGCGACGGTTACGCTGATCATCGTGCTCACGCGCGACAAGGGGCCGCGCCAGCCGGTGGCCGCGCCGCGCGTGGCGATGGCGCCGCGCGCGCCGGCGAGCAGCGGAGCTGGCACGGTGCGCCACGCGGCGCAGCCGCAGGTGCCGATCACGGTCAAGCCCGTCGGCGAAAAGCCCAAGGCTGCGCCCGCCGCGTCGCCTGCTGTCGCCAAGGGCAGCGCCAAGGCGGCGCCGGCGGCCAAGGCCGCGCCGACCAAACCGCCGCCGGTCAAGGTCGTCGCCGCCGCCGGCAGCGCGCGTGGCTCGGCGAAAGCAGCCGATGCCGCCGACGACCCGCCTGCCGCGTCGAAGAAGAAGCGCAGCAAGAAAGCCAAGCGCGACCCGCCGCGCCGCCGCGTTGTGGTGCGCACCACGCCGGTCAAAAAGAAGCGCCGCAAGCGCAAACGCCGTCGCGCCTCGCGCGCCAAGAAAGACGACCTCGATGCGCTGATCGATGGCGCCACGGCCAAACGCGCCAAGCGGAAGAAGAAGCGCACCGCCGCGGTCGATCCCGACGCGCTGCTCGCGGCAGGCGGCGGCGGCGGCTCGCGCACCAAGAAGAAGAAAAAGAAGAGCGCCGGCGTCGACGCCGACGCGCTGCTCGCCGCGGGCGCTGGCTCGCGCGTGCGCAAGAAGAAGGGCCTCTCGCGCGG
>JAGQIK010000126.1 GCA_020431405.1 Myxococcales bacterium | reverse complement strand
TTGCCGTCGTAGCAGAGGCCGTCGTCGATGGCGCCGTTGCAGTCGTTGTCGAGGCCGTCGCAGATCTCGGGCTGCGGGGTGGTGCCGCCCTTGCACACGAGCTTGCCTGCCTCGCAGGCGTAGTTGCCGCCCTTGCACTCGCCGACGTTCTTGCTGCAGGTCTGGCCCTGCTCGGGGAACGTCTCGTCGACCTGGCCGTCGCAGTTGTCGTCGAGGCCGTTGCAGGTCTCCGGTTTGGGACCGACGCTGCCCTGACAGATCAGCGCGTAACCGGAGCCGGGCACGTTGACGCAGGCTAGCGTGCCCTTCTTGCACTCGCCCACGTCGCTGCCGCAGGTGTTGCCCACGTTGGCGATGCCGTTGTCGATCTGGCCGTCGCAGTCGTTGTCCTTGCCGTCGCAGACCTCGGGCTTGGGACCGACGGCGCCGGTGCAGACCTTCTGGCCGGCGACGCACTGGGTCACGCCCTGCTTGCACTCGCCGACGGCCGAGCCACAGGCGGCGCCGACGTCGGTGGGGTTGTCGTCGACGAGGCCGTTGCAGTCGTTGTCGATGCCGTCGCAGATCTCGGCGCTCGGGCCGACCGCACCCTGACAGACCGTCTGGCCGTTGACGCAGGCGGTGTTGCCGGGGCGACAGGCGCCGACGCTGCTGCCGCACGGCACCGACGCGATGCCGTTGTCGACCTGACCGTCGCAGTTGTTGTCGAGGCCGTCGCAGACCTCGGTCTGCGGCTGCACGGCGCCGAGGCAGACCGTCTGACCGCCGACGCACGCGTTGGTGCCGGGGCGGCAGATGCCGGTGCTCGAGCCGCAAGCCTGGCCGAGGCCGGGGATGTTGTTGTCGATGGTGCCGTCGCAGTCGTTATCGAGACCGTCACAGGTCTCGTTGCTCGGGCCAGTCTGGCCCTGGCAGACGAGCGCGCCGTTTACGCAGGCGAAGGTGCCGCGGCGGCACTCGCCGGTGGCGACGCCGCACGGCGTGCCGACCTGCAGCGCGTTGTTGTCGACCTGGCCGTCGCAGTCGTTGTCGATGCCGTCGCAGATTTCCACCGGGCGCGTCGGACACTGCGAGCAGGTGGTGTACTGCGTGCACGTCGCGTAGTTGGTGCACGTGTTGGAGACGCCCTCGTCGACCTGGCCGTCGCAGTTGTCGTCGAGGCCGTTGCAGACCTCGGGCGTTGGGCCGACGAAGTTGAGACACTGCCCCCACGCGCCGGCGATACACGTTTGCTGGCCGACCTGGCAGACGCCCTGACAGACGCCCGTGTTGACGTTACAGCCCGATGCCGCCGGGTAGCAGCTGCGCGAGAACTGGTCGACGATGGAGTCGCAGTTGTTGTCGCGGTTGTCGCAGGTCTCGGTGGTCGGGTTGGTGCCGCCGTTGCAAACCACCTGGCCGTTGACGCAGGCGGTGGTGCCTTGCGTGCACTCGCCGATGTTGGAGCCGCAGGGCACGCTGACGTAGCCCTCGTCGACCTGACCGTTGCAGTTGTCGTCGCGGCCGTTGCAGATCTCGGGCTGCGGCACGCAGGGCACGCAGCCTTCATCGACCTGGCCGTCGCAGTCGTCGTCGAGGTTGTTGCCGCAGATCTCGCCGCCCGGGTTCGGTGGGCCGGGCGTGACGTTGCACTCGGAGCCCGAGCCGTCGGCCTTGCAGACGTACTGACCCGTGCGCTGGCAGATGCCGACGCCGACGGTGCAGGTCTGCGCCGCGTGCTGGTTGCTGCAGGCGGGGTTGGTGACGGCGACCTCGGGGAAGGGCTCGTCGCACTGGCCGTTGCAGTCGTCGTCGGCGTTGTTGCAGCGCTCGGTGAGCAGGCTCTCCGAGATGATGTTGGCCATCGCCAGCGCGAGGCTGACCTCGTTGTCGACGATGATCGCCTGGTTGGTGCCGCCCGCGTTGGCGATGGCGTCGAGGCCGGGCTTGAGCGACGAGTCGCCGAAGCCGATGACGTGCACGGGGATGCTCTTGGCGGCGTTGGTGAAGAGATTGCCCGCCTCGGTGACCGGGTTGCCGGGGCAGTTATCCTGACCGTCGGTGAGCAGGATGACCTTGTAGGGCCTGCACGAGGCCTTGGTGTCGTTGGCGATGACGCCGGTCGTGCCGTTGAAGAAGTTGACGCGTACGTCGTAGAGCGAACCGGCGAGCGGCGTCGACGACACGCCGCGCAGCTCCTTGTCGCAGCCGGTGCCGCAGTCGGGGCAGAGGTTGCAGTTGGCGCCGTTGGGCGGCGCGCCCGAGTTGCCGGGGTTGGGGTAGTCGCTGCGGTTGTTCATCCACGAGAGGATCTCGGAGGCGTTGTCGTCGGCGAAGGGCACGAGGATGTCGGCCTGGTTGCCGCCCGTACCGACGCTGCTGCTGCCGCAGCTCTGGCCAGCCCAGCCGCCCGCGCGGCTGTTGCTCGAGGCGTTGCAGGTGAAGTTGGCTTTGACGTTGCGGAAGCGCGCGAGCGCGAAGCGGACCTCGCCGAACGCGCTCACGACGTTGTACATGCCCGACTTGACCTTGTAGAGGCGTGTGTCGTCGCCGATGCCGTTGCCGCAGCCGAGCGTGTTGCAATTGGCGCACGACACGTCGCTGCCGGGACACTCGACGGAGTTGTCGCCGTTGATCGCGCTGTAGCTCGAGTAGCAGACCGGCCAGATCATGCTGCCCGATGTATCGAAGAGCAGCAGGATGTTGGGTTTGACTGCTTGTGTTTGTGCCTGCGCTTCGGTCGCGTGAAAAGACGCGCAGAGAAGAAGCGCCGCGATGGTGACGCCGCGTGCCGTTGACCTGACCACCAAGTGCCCTCGCGTTGGCTGTGGCTGCGTGTCTGTGCGCGAGACGGATCGAGCGCGGGACGCTCGTCGTCGCGAACAAGACGCGCGTAAGTTCACTTACGAATAAACGGTTCAATTAGCATAGCCGCAGCGCGGCCGGAATCCAAGCGATCAAGCCTGTAAACGGGCGAGATAGTGCTCGAGCAGCTGCGCGGGCTCGGGGGCGAGGGCGCCGAAGCGCAGGCCGGCCTCGAAGCTGCGCTCGTCGACCTTGGCAAGCCACATCACGGTGGCGGTTACCGAGAACGTCGGGGTGGTGGCGTCCTCGATGCCCTCCTCGACGAGGAACAGATCAACCTCGACGCTCGAGCCCTCGCTCAGTGGCTCTGCGAGGCGCACGCCGACGCCGCCTTGGCTCAGATTGCGGGCGCTGCACGATATCTCGTGGCCGTCGTCGAGTGTGACAGCGGCGGCGAGCGAGATGTCAAAGCGAGGGTGCTCACGTCGGTTGGCGTCTGACATGTCCTACTCGTGGCGCGTTGGATGGCGGCTGGCGCCGGTCAGCAGATCGAGCAGCGCGTTGGTTCGGGCCAGCGCGATGCTCGCGGCACGCTGCATCTCGGCGGTGTGCGGGCGCGTGGCGCGCAGGCGCTCGCGTTCGACGAACAGCGCGCTGACGCGATCGACCAGCGCCCGACGCGCACGGGCGCGCGCGCGTGCTGCGGCCGCTACGCGAAGCTCTCTGCCGTCGAAGACCAGCCGGCTCAAGTCCCAGGTCGCTCGGACCTCCCATCGGTCCGCAGCATACCATCTGCCGCCATCCGGTTCGCTGACGTCTAGGTCTGCAGTGCGGCCGTTGGCGCGCGACCAGCG
>JAGQIK010000125.1 GCA_020431405.1 Myxococcales bacterium | reverse complement strand
GCGCCGAAGGGGCGCGCGCGGCCGCGGGCACGAGCGGCCGGCGCTGGGTGCTGGCCGCGCTGGCCGCGGCGGCGGCCGTGGTCGTGGCGGTGATCGTGATCTGGCGACTGTCGCCGCCCGCCGGCGATGGCGCCGCACAGGGTGGGCTGCGCCTCTCGTCGCGCGCGCTGCACGGCTTTCGCGCGGGCGCCGATCGGAAGGGCGTCGGCGAGGGCAAGCTGGTATATCTCGGTGGGAGGCGTATGATTAGAAACAAAAGCGCGGACGCCGAGCTGTCGCTCTCGCGTCTGGCGCGCGTACGGCGCGCTGGCGCCGACGTGGCGCTGCTCGCGGGCACCGTGGTGGCTTCGGTGAAGCGCCGGGTGGCGGCCGCCGTGCACTTCCGAGTTTCCGGTGGTCAGATCGAGGTCGTCGGGACACGATTTACCGTGTGGCAGGGCGAAGGCGAAGGCAGCGTGACGCTTCACGAGGGCCGCGTGCGCTTTCGCGCGGGCGATGGCCGCACGCGCGCGCTGGCCGCAGGACAGACGCTGCGTTGGCCGCTGCCGGGCGCCGCGTCGTCGACGGCGTCGTCGGCGCGAGCGGCGAAGCGCGCCTCGTCGTCACCGCGCTCGCAGCCGACGACCACCAAGCGGATCGCGAGCAAGCAGGCGCCCGCGCGCGCGCGTGCGAGAAAGCAGCTCGAGTCGCTGCTGCGGCGCATCGAGCGCATGCGCAGCCAGGGGCGCTACCGCGACGCGGCGGCGCTGCTCGGGCGCGAGCTGCCGCGCGTGCGCGATCACCGCAGCCGCGAGCGGCTGAGCTACGAGCTCGGCGTGCTGCTCGAGACGGTGGCGGCCTCGTCGGCGCGCGCCTGCGCGCACTGGCGGCGCCACGGCACGCGCTATCCGCGCGGTCGCTACCAGCGCGAGGGCAGCGCGCGGCTGTCGCGATGCGCGCGCTGAGCGTCGTCGCGATGCGCGCGCTGATCGGTGGCGCGATGCGCGCGCTGATCGGTGGCGCGATACGCGCGCTGATCGGCGGCACGCTGGCGCTGGCGCTGCTGCTGCTCGCCAGTGGCTGCACGCGCGACGTCATCGAGCACGCCAGCGCCGATAGGGGCGGCGCGGGCGACACGCGCGTCGATGGCGCCGTCGCCGACGGTTTGCCTGCCGCCGACGCGACGGTCGACGGTGTGATCGATGACGCGCCGCCGCCGCCGCCGGGCTGGTCCGCGGTCACGACCGGCGAGACGCAGCCGCTGTACGGCATCTTTGGCGCGGGCAACAGGCTCTTCGCCGTCGGCGCGCAAGGCGTGATCCTCGAGCGCGCCGGCAGCGTGTGGCGCACGCTGACGTCGGGCGTCAATCAGGACCTGCACGCCATGTGGGGCCCGCCCGGCAGCCTCGACGATCTGTGGGCGGCGGGCCAGCCGATCGTGCGCTTCCAGAACGGCGCCTTCGTGCCCGTCACCGCGCTGCCCAAGTCGGCGGTCAACGGGCTGTGGGGCAGCGCGGCCAACGACATCTGGGCGGCCGGCAGCATCGGCGTCGTCGGCCACTACGACGGCGTGTCGTGGCAAGAGGTGGACTACCTCGGCGGCGCGCTCAACGCGGTATGGGGCAGCGGCGCCAACGATGTCTGGATGGTCGGCGCCGCGGGGCTCATCGCGCGGCGCAGCGGCGCTGGTGCGAGCTTTCAGAAGCTCGACACCGGGCTCGGGGTCACCGACAACCTGTGGGGCGTATGGGGCGCCTCGGCCAGCGAGGTCTGGATCGTGGGCGACAAGGGCACGATCCTGCGCTTTGACGGCGCCTGGTCGCAGGTCACGTCGCCAACGACCGACCGGCTGCGCGCCATCTGGGGCAGCGGCGCCAGCGACGTCTGGGCCGTCGGCACGCAGGGCACCATCGTGCACTACGACGGGCAGGCCTGGTCATCGGTCTCCTCGCCGACCAGCGAAGACCTGCACGCGGTCTGGGGCATCTCGCCGAGCGAGGTCTGGGCGGTCGGTAGCTCGGGCACGGCGCTTCGTTACAGGCCATAATCGAGGCGCCTTGCGCGCCCGTTCACAGCTTCTCTTCGCGATGTCCTCGGTGGTGGCCGTCGCCTGCGTGCTCGCCGGCGCGCGCCGAAGCCACGCGCACCCGCAGAGCCCGAGCGCGCTCGTCGGTCGCCGCGCGCCGAAGGTCATCGCGCGCGACATCCGCAACAAGGCGGGGGTGAAGCTCGAGAGCTTTCGAGGGCGCCCGCTGTTGCTGGTTTTCTTCGCGACCTGGTGTCGGCCCTGCCGCGCCATCGAGCCGGCGCTCGAGGCATTCATGCGCAAGCAGGGGCCCAAGCGCCTCTCGCTGCTCGCGCTCTCGCACGAGCTGCGCGTTCGCATCTTGCGCCACGCGCGCCCGCACCCCGCGGGCTACAAGGTGGCGCAGTGCACCGGGCGCACGGCGCTACGCTACGGCGCGCTGACGATTCCGACGCTGGTGCTGATCGACGCGAAGGGCGTCGTACGTGGCGCGTGGCAGGACATCAAGCCCTACCAGCTGCCAGGCGTGCTCGCAGTGGTTGCTGCCGCGGCTAGCGGCAAGAGCAAAGCTCGCTAGCGGCGTCAGCCGCCGCAGCCACCGCAGCCACCGCCACCGAAGAACCACACGCCGCCGCCGCCGCCACCACGACGGCTCCAGAAGATGCCGCCGACCACGGCGCCGATGATGATCAGCGCCAGCACGCCGCCGCCGATCCACCAGCCCCAGCCCCAGCCGCGGCGATAGCCGTAGCCGTAGCGCCGGCCGACACGGCGGTGAACGACCACGCCGCCGACGCGCCGGCGATAGCGGCGCCGGAAGCGCCTGCCGGCTTCGGCGGTCTTGGTCTTGAGGATCTCCACCTTGGCGGCTTGGGTGCCGCTGCCGGTGATCGAAACGAGAGCTACGGGGGCGATCGTGATGCCACAGGCGACCACGACCGACAGAAGTGGCCGCTTCACGGGAGTTTCTCTCCGGGTGTTAGGTGCTCACAGCATAGCAGATGCTGGCCGGCCGGGATCGTCGCACATCGATGTTGGGCCGCCGCGTGGCGTAGCATGGGGTATGCGCGTGTCGCCTCTGTGCCTGACGGTCTGCCTGGCGAGCCTCAGCGGCGTGGCCAGCGCGGCCCCGCCGAGCGCCGCCGAGGCTGCGAAGCTCTATCGCTGGAAGCGCACGAGGGCGCAGTACGAGCCGCTCAGCGCGCGTTTCGCGGCGCCCGGCGGCTTCGAGCGCGTCGAGACCAAGCGCGGCAGCTATGGTTGGTGGCTGCGGCATCTGCCGCTGCGCGCCAAGGGCACGCCGGTGCGCTCCTATCGAGGGCGCGAGATCTTGCCGGGTGACCACAAGGCACTCGCCGCTGTGGTCGACATGGATGTCGGCCGGCGCGATCTGCAGCAGTGTGCCGACACGCTGATGCGCGTGCGCGGCGAGTATCACTTCGCCAGCGGCAAGCCGCGGCGCACGCGCTTTCTGTGGGCCGGCGGGCGGCGTTTCGGCTACGCCCACTGGATCGAGGGCAAGCGCCCGGTCAAGCAGGGGCGGCGCTGGGTCTTCGCCAAGAAGGCGCGCGCTTGCCGCGGCTATCGCTGCTTTCGGCGCTACCTGACGTACATGTTCGCCTGGACGGGCACGATCCATCAGATGGGCGAGCAGCGCGTGCGCGGCGCGCTGCGCATCGGTGACTTCTTCATCCAGGGCGGCTCGCCTGGGCACGTGGTGGTGATCGTCGACCTGGCGCGCGATAAGCACGGCAAGCTCAAGGCGATGATCGCTCAGGGCTACATGCCCGCGCAGGACATGCACGTGATGCGTGCCCCCGATGGCTCGCCGTGGTTCGACCTCGTGCCGGGCTCGCCGGTGCGGACGCCGATCTGGTCGAACCGCTTCGAGTGGAAGCAGCTCAGGCGCTTTAAGTACTAGCGCGGGTCCGATGCCGTACACTCGCGGGCCATGCGTTGGCTGTTGGGGTGTCTCGTGCTGTTCGCTGCCTGCAAAGCGTCTTCGGGCGCGAGCACGGGCACGGGCACGGGCACGGGCGCAGGCACGGGGAGCGCGATGCGCATCGCGTCGCTCTCGCCGTCCAACAGCGAGATCCTCTACGCCGTCGGCTGTGGTGATCGCGTGGTGCTGCGCGACCGGGCGACCAACTACCCGGCCGCGGCGACCAAGCTGCCGGCCACCGATCCGTTTCATCTCTCGCCGACGCACGTCGCCGGCTACCGGCCGAGCCTGGTCCTGCTCAGTCACGCCGACGCGGCGCGCGTCGCGGTGCTTCGCCGCGTGGGCCTCGCCGTGCACACGTTCGATCCCAGGACGCTCGATCAGGTCTTCGACAGCATCGTCGCCATCGGCAAGCTCTGCGGCGCCGCCAAGCCGGCGCGCGCGCTGGTCGCCACCCTGCGCGCGCGCGTCGCCGCCGTGCAGAAACGCGTCGCCGGCCGCCCGCGGCCGCGCGTCTACATCGAGATCGATGGCAGCGACCCTGCGCGCCCGTGGGTCGCCGGCAAGGGCTCGTTTGTCGATGACCTGCTGCGACGCGCTGGCGGGCGCAACGCGCTGACGCAGCTCGGCAAGCCCTACGCGCAGGTCAACGCCGAAACGGCGGCGCTGAGCAAGCCGGACGTGATCCTGCTGCCGGCCGCGCCGGGCCACGAAGGGCGCATGCGCGCGCGCCTTCGCCAGCGCCCCGGCTGGTCGAAGCTCGCCGCCGTCGCCAACGGCAAGGTCATCGACACCATCTCGCGCGACGTGCTCTCGCGGCCGGGACCGCGCCTCGTAGAGGGCCTCGAGGCGCTCGCGCGCGCGCTGCACGGCGAGGGGCTGCGGTGAGCGGGGAGGGCGCCGCGCGCCGTCCGGCTTGGCTGTGGACGCTGCTGTTGCTGCTCGCCACGGCGGGGCTCGCCTATCTCGCCACCGCCGCCATCAGCCGCGAGGGCAGCGTGGCGCTCGATCTGTCGTGGCCGCTGCGCCTCTCCGGCCCCGACGACTTGGCGCGCAACCTGCTCGTCGCCTGGCGCCTGCCGCGCGTGCTGGCGTCGATGATCGTGGGCGCGGCGCTCTCGGTGGCGGGCTTGCTCCTGCAGGGCGTGACGCGCAACCCGCTCGCCGACCCGTACCTGCTCGGCATCTCGGGCGGCGCCGGCCTGCTCGTCGTCTTCGTGCGCGCGATGGTCCCGCTGCCCGCCATCGACTGGTGGCTCACGCCCGCCTGCGCCTTCGTCGGCGCCACGCTGGCGACGCTGGTGGTGATCGCGCTGGCGCGCGGTGGGCCGCGCAGCGAAGGGCGGCTCACCACCGTCGGCCTGGTGCTCGCTGGCGTCGTGATCAACGCGCTCTGCGCGGCGATGATGCAGTTCATCCTGGCGCGCCTCGATCCGTTTCACCTGCGCGTGACCACGCTGTGGCTCGCCGGCGGCGTGAGCTACGTCGCCTGGGGCCAGCTGTTTGTCATCGCGGTGCTCGTCGCGGCGGCGTGGGTGATGCTGCGCGCGCGCGCGCACCAGCTCAACGCGCTGGCGCTGGGCGGCGAGTCGGCGGCCAGCGTCGGCGTCGACGCGGACAGGCTGCTGCGCCAGAGCGCGCTGCTCGCCGGGCTGCTCACGGCGCTGGGCGTCTCGGTGGCGGGGCTGCTCGGCTACGTCGGCCTGATCGTGCCGCACGTGGTGCGCCTGCTGGCGGGGCGCGACTTTCGGCGCACCCTGCCGCTGGCGCTCGTCGCCGGCGCGCTGCTGATGCTGAGCGCCGACTCGGTGGCGCGCCTCGCCTTCGCGCCGCAGGAGCTTCCCGTCGGCGTGATCACGGCGCTGCTCGGCTGCCCCACGCTGCTCGTGTTGCTGCGGCGCCAGCTCTCGGGTAGAGGCGCGCCGTCATGAGCGCCGCCGTGCTGCACAGCGAGTCGCTCGCCTGGGGCTACGACGCCAGCGCGCCGCTCGGCCGCGATCTGCAGCTCGAGCTCGAGCCCGGCGAGGCGCTCGCGATCGTTGGCCCCAACGGCGCCGGCAAGAGCACGCTGCTGCGCACGCTGGCCGGCGCGCGCGCGCCGCTCGACGGGCGCGTGCTCGTCGGCGGCCAAGACATCTCCGCGCTGTCGCTCGAACAGCGCGCGCGGCGGCTGGCGCTGCTGCCGCAAGACGAAGCGGTCGACCTCGACCTCACCGTGCGCGAGCTGGTGCAGCTCGGTCGCACGCCGTATCTCGGCGCCTTCGGCCGCCTCTCGCGCGACGATCAGAGCGCCGTCGAAGAGGCCCTCGAGGCCTGCGAGCTGGCGCCGCTCGCGTCGCGCGCCCTCGGCGAGATCAGCGGCGGCGAGCGCCAGCGCGCGCGCTTGGCGATGTGTCTGGCGCAGCGCGTGCCGCTGCTGCTGCTCGACGAGCCCACCAGCCACCTCGATCTGCGTCGCCGCTACGAGCTGTTCGAGCAGCTCGCCGCGCTGCGTGCCGAGCGCGAGCTCGCCGTGGTGGTGGTGCTGCACGATCTCGTCGACGCCTACGACGCGCACGATCGCGTGCTGGTGGTCGCCGACGGCGAGGCCCGCGTGGTCGCGCGCGACGACCGCGAAGCCCTCGCGCGCGCCTTCGGCGTGCCCGAGAAGCGCATTCCGGTGTAGCCTGCGCGCCCGATGAACACTCTGCGCTACGACGTCGTGATGTTCGATCTCGACGGCACCCTCATCGACACCATGGGGGACTTCGCCGACATCGCCGCCGACGAGATGGCGCGCGCGCACGGCTACGACTTCGCCCACGCGCGGCGCCGCTACCTCGAGACCTCGGGCATTCCCTTTCGCCAGCAGCTCGAGGTCATCGCCCCCGGCGACCCGCGCAACCAAGGCGTCTCGGACCGCTTCGAGCAGCGCAAGATCGACGCCTCCAACGCGGCGATGATGGACGAGGGCACCGTCGCCGGGCTGCGCGCGCTGCTCGCCGCCGGCGTGCGGCTGGTCGTCTCGTCGAGCTCGGCGCAGCACCACGTCGATCACTTCGCCGAGCGCAGCCAGCGCGCCTTCCCGCAGCTGTCGTTCGCGCTGGCCCTCGGCTTTGGCCACGGCCTCGCCAAGGGCGCGCCGCACGTCACGCGCGTGCTCGAAGCGCTCGCCGTGGTGCGCGAGCGCCTGCTGTTTGTCGGCGACTCGATCAAGGACGGCGACATCGCGCGCGAGATGCAGATCGCTTTCATCGGCCGCACGGGCACGTTCAGCCGTGACGAGATCCTCGCGCGCCACCCCGACGCCGCGGTGATCGAGACCATCGAGGAGCTCGCCGCGCACGTGGTCGTTAGCGCATAATAGGGGAGATGCGGTTTTTGCTGCTCGCGCTGCTCGCCGGCGCCTGTGCCTGCAGTGCGCGCCAGGCGCCACAGCTCGGCGATGGCTCGGCGCAGCTCGATCTCGCGCAGCGCGATGTCGCGCGGGACGGCAGAGCAGCGGCGGACGCCGCGCGCGATCTCGGGCCGCGCGACGGAAGGCCAGGCGACGGAAGGCCAGGCGACGGAAGACCGGGCGATCTCTCGCCAGCTCGCGACACGTCGGCTGACCACGCGCCACGAGACGCGCTCGGCGCCGACGGGGCCGCGTCATCGCGCTGGACTCCACTGCCGCTCGCGCCGGGTACGTCGCTGCACTGGATCGCCGGCAGCAGCGCGCTCGGTCAGGTGATGGCGGTGGCCTCGTGGGTCATCGACTCGTCGTACGTGCTGCAGCTCGATGGCAGCGGCTGGCGCCAGGTCGGCACCCAGAGCACGTCCCCGCGCCACATGTGGGTCAACACGGCGTGGCGCCCGGGGAGCACCAACAAGTTCGCCCTCACGCTCGGCATCAACAAGGTGCAGGCGCTGAGCACGCCGAGCAGCAACGGCTTCCTCAGCTACGCGTATACGGCAACCAGCTACCTGTTTGCCTCCAGCGCGCTATGGGCCGCGCGCGCGTCGGCAGGCGGTCTGCACATCTTCGTCGGCAACCACGTGGGCACGATGCTGCACTGGCTCGACACGGCGCCGCGCGCTGGGTGCAAGGTCTATGGCTTTCGCCGCATCCGCGCGCTGTGGAGCGTCGATCCCTTCGACGGCAGCCTCGTCATCGCCGGAGACGACGGGCTCATCGCGCGCTACTCGGACAAGACGCAGACCTGCATCGACGACAACAACCTCGCGACCAAGACGCACCTGCGCGCGCTGTGGGGCAGCGCGGCCGACGCGCTGTTCGCCGTCGGCGACGCGGGCACGATCCTCAACTATGACGGCAAGGCTTGGCGCGCGATGACGTCACCGGTGAGCGCCGAGCTGCGCGCGCTGTCGGGCGGCGCGGGCAAGGTCTACGCGGTGGGGGATCACGGCGGCGCCGGCGTGATGCTGCGCTTCGACGGCAGCAGCTGGGGCACCGTGGCGCTGCCGCCCGGTACCAAGTCGCTCGACGCCGTGTGGGTCAACGACGCCAGCGGCGAGGTCTACGTCGGCGGGCAGGGCACTGCGTTGCTCCTGCGCCCCTGACACGGCACCATAGCCGCCATGCAAGTGATCACCATGGCCGCTGGACTCGGCTCGCGCCTCGGCGAGATGACCAGCGAGTGTCCCAAGGCGCTGATCGAGGTTGCCGGCCGCACGCTGATCGATCGCGCGCTGGAGTTCGCCGGCTGGTGCGGCGCCACCCGGCGCGTGGTCGTGGGCGGTTTCTGCCACGCAGACCTCGTCCAGCACGTACGCGAGCTGGCGCCCGACGCGGTGCTCGTCGAGAACGTCGACTTCCGCAAGGGCAACTTGATCTCGATGACCACCGGCTACGCCGCGCTCGAGCCGGGCGCTGGCTTTCTGCTGATGAACGTCGATCACATCTATCCGCGCGGCGTCGCCGAGATCGTCGCCGGCGTGGCGGCGAGCGCCAGCGACGTGACGGCCTTCTGCGACTTCGATCGCGACCTCGGCGCCGACGACATGAAGGTCAGCCTCACCAGCGACCAGCGCGTCGACGACATGTCCAAGCAGCTGGCGCGCTGGGACGCCGGCTACGTGGGCATGACCTTCGTGCCCGCGGCGCGGCGCGCCGAATACGAGGCGGCGACCGAGGCGACCTCCGCGCGCGACGGCGAGCGCGCCAACGTCGAGGCGATCCTCGTCAGCATGGCGCGGGCGGGGCAGCGACCGGCCATCGCCGACATCAGCGGCCACGGCTGGCACGAGGTCGACGAGCCGCACGAGCGCGCACGAGCGGAAGCAGCCCTGCGGACCTGAGTGCGCAAACGGCCATGGGCAAGCCGCCCATCGTGCAAGTGATTCCAGTGGCTTGAAGAAGCGGCGAGCTGGTACGGGGCTTGTACTAGCGCTGCCCGTGCTTCGCCTCGAAATCATCGCGCTCTCGGCCACCCTGATGCTCGCCGCCTGCGAGCCCGAGATGCCCAGCGCGCGCGGCGACGCGCTCGCTGGCGTCGACGGTACCGTGCTGCCCGACGGCGGCGCGCCGCCGCCACCGCCACCACGGCCTGACGCCGGCGCCGACAGCAAGGGCTCGTCGTGCGGCGAGATCGCCGACCAGCTCGGCTGGGCCAACGCGCAGTGCGATCAGGCCACCGTCGGCGGCGTCTGCGACGGCAGCGGCGTGACCACCTGGGACTGCGCGCTGTGCTGCGACAAGCCGGGCACTACGCCGCCGCCGCCGCCACCGCCACCACCGCCGCCACCGCCGCCGCCCGCGACCAAGGGCTTCGGCTTTCCCGTCGGCGACAAGACCACGCCGCCGGCCGGGGGCTACGCCGTGTGGCAGGTGATGGCGCACTACTGGTCGGCCTACGGCGGGCGGCACCTGGCGCAGGACGTTTCTGCTGGCGGCGCCGCCACCGTCAACGCGCCGGTCTACGCCGTAGCCGACGGCACGGTGCTCTACGCCAAGAGCAACACCAGCTCGTACAAGTACGTGCTGCTGGTCGAGCACGACGTTGGCGACGGCACCAAGGTCTGCTCGTTCTTCGGCCACATCAACAAGCCGCTGGTCAACGCCGGCGACAAGGTCACGCGCGGCCAGCAGATCGCCACGGTGCGCGACTGGGCCCAGTGCGTCAGCGGCGGCGCCTCGAGCAACACGCACTTGCACTACGTGCTGCTCAGCGAGGCGCTCTGCCAGAAGGCCGCCGCGACCGGCAGCTCGGGCGGCTCGGGGATCTGCGGCTACGACAAGGGCGACGCCTCCAACGGCGTGGGCCACGCCGACCTGGCCAACGAGCCGGCCTACTACACCTCGGTCGCCGATGGCTGCGGCTCGCACACGGTGCCCAACGGCTTCATCTCGCCCTCGCAGTTCATCAGCAAGCACCTCTACACCAACGCGCCCTGACCTAAAATACATTAAGTATATTTAGTCCTGCCTGCGCGGTTGCCCGAAAGATCGGCGCGCGCGCTCCGTAACAACCGGCCGCTTCACACCCACATAGCGCCGCGGAGCAGTCGTCCGCGACAACGTAGGAGTGCGCCGGTCATGAGAGTCCGCTCGATCCTCTTCGCCACCCTCGTCTTCGTCGCGGCCTGCGGCGGTGACGGCACCAGCAAGCCCGGCAGCGAGGGCGGCGGTCCGCTACCCGACGGCCTGATCAACGGCCCCGACGGCGGCGGCCCGTGCACCAACGAGTGCTCGCTCGGCGCCAAGCAGTGCTCGGGCGCCGGCTGGCAAGAGTGCAAGCAGAGCAGCGGCGGCTGCACGCGCTGGGGGCCGGTGGAAAACTGCACCAACGGCGAGATCTGCTCGGGCGGCATCTGCCGCAAGAGCTGTATCAACCAGTGCACCGAAGGCGCGCAGCAGTGCTCGGGGCAGGGCTACGTGGTCTGCGCCAAGATGCCGACCGGCTGCACTGACTGGGGGCAGGTGCAGGCTTGCACCGGCGGCACGTTCTGCTCGGGCGGAAAGTGCGTCGGCAACTGCACCGACCAATGCACTGTCGGCGCCAAGCAGTGCTCGGGCACCGCCGTGCAGACCTGCAGCAAGATGGCCTCTGGCTGCACCGACTGGGGCAACCCCGTGCCCTGTCAGCCTTCGGAGGTTTGCTCGGGCGGCACCTGCACCACCAACTGCACCAACCAGTGCACGCAGGGCGCCACGCGCTGCAACGGCACCAACGTGCAGGACTGCAAGCTGATGCCGAGCGGCTGCACCGACTGGGATACGCCCACGCAGTGCACCAGCGGCACCTGCGTCAACGGCAAGTGCGACAGCGGCAGCTGCCTCAAGGGCGACACGCGCTGCAACGGCAACAACGTCGAGGTCTGCGACGCCAACGGCTTCTACGTCACCACGCAGGTCTGTCCGATCGCCTGCAACCAAGGCAAGTGCAGCACCACCGTGCAGTGCACGGCGTCGTCGCGCCGCTGCAGCGGCAAGCTCGTCGAGGAGTGCAACCCGGGCGGCACCGCGTGGCTGTTCGTGCGCGCCTGCCAGAGCTCGTGCACCAATGGCCTGTGCGTCGGCGGCTGCACGCCGGGCGAGCGCCGCTGCAACGGCAAGGTCGCCGAGCTCTGCAAGAGCGACGGCACCGCGTTCGCTACCGACAAGACCTGCGCGAATTTCTGCACGCAGGGCATCTGCGGCGAGACCACGCTGCTGCTCGACAACACCACGCAGACCATGGAGGGGCTGCACGTGTTCTCCGGCGACGTGATTCTGAAAAACAACAGCCAGATCACCGTCGGCCCGTCGGGCTGGCTGCGCATCCTCGCTGCCAACATCAGCATCGACGCCACGTCGAGCATCATCGCGCCGGCAGTGGGTGACTTCGCGGGCGGCGCCGGCTACGGCGGCAGCAAGAGCTGCAAGAGCAACTACTGCTCGGGCACGGTCTCGGCGAGCATCTACTCGGGCGGCGGCTATGGCGCATCCGGCACCAACGCGAGCAAGAGCCTCTACAACTGCTACTACAGCGGCAGCCGCTACTGCACGATCAGCGCCTCCGGCGGGGCTGCCAACGGCGGCTGGCTCGGCGAGATCCACATGGGCTCTCCGGGCGGCAGCTGCAGCAAGGCCAACGGCGGCGGCATGATCGACCTGCAGGCCAGCGGCAAGATCACCATGACCGGCACGCTCAAGGCGGACGGCGGCGACGCCACCGCTGGCGGCGGCAGCTGCGGCAGCGGCTCGGGCGGCGGCGTGCGCGTGGTCGCCGAGGACCTGACGGTCAACGGCGTGATCTCGACGGCGCGCGGCGGGACCGACGCTGGACACGGCCGCGTCAAGCTGCTCTACGGCTCCAAGCACGACATCCAGGCGACGATCACTGGCGTCACCGAGCAGTCGCTGATCCCGCCGCTGGACGTGACGTCGTCGACGCACCCCGACCAGAACAAGATCTACAACGACGGCTTCGAGTTCTTCAACCTGGCCTGGAGCCGGCCGTTCTCCAACCTGGCGGGCTACTTCTACAAGCTCAGCACGGCGCTGCCCACCAGCCAGAGCGCCGTCCCGGGCGCGCAAGCGACGTGGCTGACCGGCGAGACGCACAGCGTGGCTGCCACCGATCTCTCGGTCGGGCAGAACTACTTCAACGTCGTCAGCGTGGCGCCCAACGCGACCCTCGGCACGGCCGAGACGGCGTTCGGGCTGCGCATCAACAACAAGCCGCCGACGGTCAGCTCGTCGAGCCACCCGACGCAGACCACCTGGTACACATCGGGCACGGCGATCTTCGCGTGGACCGATCCGGTGCCGGCCGACAACGTGGCGGCGTACTACTACGTCTTCGATCGCTACGCCGACACCATCCCCGACAAGACCGACAAGAAGCTGCCGGCCAGCGACAAGAAGCTGCTGATGCCCAACCTGCCGACGAGCACCGTGTGGTACCTGCACGTGCTCGGCGAGGACACGGCGGGCTATCTGACCAAGGCGGCGGCGCACTTCCGCGTGCAGGTCGGGCCCGAGCCGGCCAAGGGCGGCGTCTCCGGCGACATCCGCGAGAAGGGCAGCTCGCCGCCGCTGCTGCTCGACGGCGTCGAGGTCACGCTCAACCGCGGCCTCTTCAAGACCACCAGCGCCACCGGCGGGCAGTACTTCTTCTCGGGCACGGTCTGGGAAGGCACCTACGAGCTGCGCGCGCGCAAGGACGGCTACGAGGACTTCACCGCGCAGGTGACCGTGACGGCCGGCCAGAACACGTCGCTCAACATCCAGCTCGTCAAAAAGCCCACCGCGCCCTAACGGCGAGAGGCTCACGCCATGCGCGCACATCTACCCGCGGCGGCTGCGCTGCTGTTGTCCGTCGCGTGCGCCGGCGCCGACGTGCCCGACGCACCGGACGGCGGCAAGCGCGCCGACACCTTCGTCAGCGAGGCGGGCCTAGCCTGCTTCAACCGCTGCACCCTCGGCGCGCAGCAGTGCGCGGCGACGGCGACGCCGGGCGGCTCGGGCTTCCAGCAGTGCGTCAAGCACGCCAACGGCTGCGACGACTGGGGACCGGTGCAAGCCTGTCCCAGCGACGAGGTCTGCTCGGGCGGCGTGTGCCGCAAGAACTGCGTCGACCAATGCACGCTCGGCGCGGTGCAGTGCTCGGGCGCCGGCACGGTGGCCTGCGAGACGCAGCCGAGCGGCTGCACTGACTGGAGCGGCGTGACGCCGTGCGCCGCTGGCAAGCTCTGCTCGGGCGGCGCGTGTGTCGATACGTGCGTCGATCAGTGCACGCTCGGCGCCAAGCAGTGCTCCGGCTCGGGTGTGCAGGGCTGCGAAAAGAAGCCGAGCGGCTGCACCGACTGGGGCAACGTCGTGCCCTGCCAGAACGGGACGATCTGCTCTGGCGCGCAGTGCGTGCAGAACTGCTCGGACCAGTGCACGCTCGGCAGCGTGCAGTGCTCGGGGTCGGGCGTGCAGGGCTGCGAGAAAAAACCGACCGGCTGCACCGACTGGGGCAACGCCATCGCCTGCAAGAGCGGCGAGGTCTGCTCGGGCGGCCAGTGCGTCAGCACGTGCACCAACCAGTGCACGCTGGGGGCGAAGCTCTGCTCGGGCGCCGGCGTCAAGAGCTGCGAGCAGAAGCCGAGCGGCTGCACCGACTGGGGAAACGCCATCGCCTGCAAGAGCGGCGAGGTCTGCTCGGGCGGCCAGTG